>NZ_LT629786.1:4042950-4353946 GCF_900105675.1 Pseudomonas synxantha
TAGGCGCCCGGGGTGTCGATGAAGGTCAGGATCGGCATCTTGAAGCGCTCGGCCATTTCCATCAGGCGGCACGCCTTGCGGTAGCCTTCCGGACGCGGCATGCCGAAGTTACGGCGCACCTTCTCGCGCACTTCACGGCCTTTCTGGTGACCGATCACCATCACCGGCTGGTCGTCCAGGCGAGCAATACCGCCCACGATGGCTGCGTCATCGGAAAAATGGCGATCGCCGTGCAGCTCGTCGAACTCGGTGAAGATGTGCTCGATGTAGTCCAGGGTGTACGGACGGCGCGGGTGGCGAGCCAGGCGCGCGATCTGCCAGCTGGTCAGCTTGCCGAAAATATCTTCGGTGAGCGTGCTGCTCTTGTCTTGCAGGCGAGCGATCTCATCGCCGATATTCAGCGAATTGTCATTGCCGACCAGGCGCAGCTCTTCGATCTTGGCTTGCAGGTCAGCGATCGGCTGTTCGAAATCAAGAAAATTCGGGTTCATAAGCGTCCGTCTTGGGTCGACGGCCAAGGAGTGCCTGGCCAGCCGGTTGTCTATTCGCGCCCTACCTTAAGGGAGAGGCGCGTTTAGGTCGAGATTAAATGTTCAGCCGAGGTCAGGGGTGCTGACCGTCAACGGTATTGGAGGAAGACGTTGTCTCGCCCGAACTGGTCACGCAAAGCTTGAATCAAGCCATCGGCGGGATCGATTCGCCACGTCTCGCCAAACTGCAACATGGCCTTGGCGTCGCTGCCGGTGTACTCCATGGTCACCGGGCACGCGCCGCGGTGGCGTTTGAGCAGGTCACCCAACCAGCGTAGCTGATCGCCCTTGAGCGCTTCAGTCTTGACTTTCAGGCGCAGGCTCTCGGCGAGGTTGGTACGGGCATCTTCCATGCTCATCACCCGCTTGATACGCAGGCGCAGGCCGCCGGAGAAGTCGTCGTTGCTGACCTCCCCTTCCACCACCACCATGGCGTCGGTCTGCAGCAGCGACTGGGCGGAGTGGAAGGCATCGGCAAACAGCGACGCCTCGATACGGCCCGAGCGGTCGTCCAGGGTGATAAAGCCCATCTTGTCGCCCTTCTTATTTTTCATCACTCGCAGGGCGATAATCATGCCGGCGACGGTCTGGGTATCGCGCGCCGGTTTCAGGTCGATGATGCGCTGGCGGGCAAAACGCCGGATCTCGCCTTCGTATTCGTCAATCGGATGGCCGGTCAGGTACAGGCCCAGGGTGTCTTTTTCCCCCTTGAGACGTTCCTTGAGCGTGAGTTCCTTGGCCTTGCGATGGTTGGCGTAGACATCGGCATCTTCTTCGACAAAAAGCCCGCCAAACAGGTCGGCGTGGCCGCTGTCATGGGTGCGGGCGGTCTGTTCGGCGGCCTTGATTGCCTCTTCCATGGCGGTGAGCAGCACTGCGCGGTTGCGGTCGATATTGGCCTGGTAAGCCTTGGGCTCATCATGGAAATACGGGCCGAGCCGGTCGAGTGCGCCGCTGCGGATCAAGCCATCGAGAGTACGTTTGTTGATGCGCTTGAGGTCAACCCGTGCGCAAAAATCGAACAGGTCCTTGAACGGCCCGTCCTGGCGCGCCTCGGTGATGGCTTCCACCGGGCCTTCGCCCACGCCCTTGATCGCGCCGAGGCCATAGATGATGCGGCCTTCGTCATTCACCGTGAACTTGAACTCCGAGGCGTTCACGTCCGGCGCGTCGAGGCGCAGTTTCATGGTGCGCACTTCCTCGATCAAGGTCACGACCTTGTCGGTGTTATGCATATCCGCCGAGAGTACCGCCGCCATGAACGGCGCCGGGTAGTGGGCTTTTAGCCAGGCGGTCTGGTACGACACCAGGCCGTAGGCGGCGGAGTGGGATTTGTTGAAGCCATAACCGGCGAATTTCTCCACCAGGTCGAAGATGTTACCCGCCAGGTCGGCGTCGATATTGTTAGTTGCGCAGCCCTCAATGAAACCGCCACGCTGCTTGGCCATTTCCTCGGGCTTTTTCTTACCCATGGCGCGACGCAGCATGTCTGCACCACCAAGGGTATAGCCAGCCATCACCTGGGCGATCTGCATCACCTGTTCCTGATACAGAATAATGCCGTAGGTCGGCGCCAATACGGGCTTGAGGCCCTCGTACTGGTAGTCGGAGTGCGGGTACGCCAGTTCGGCGCGGCCGTGCTTACGGTTGATGAAGTCATCCACCATGCCTGATTGCAGCGGGCCCGGACGGAACAGGGCCACCAGTGCGATCAAGTCTTCCAGGCAGTCGGGCTTGAGCTTTTTGATCAGCTCCTTCATGCCCCGGGATTCAAGCTGGAACACCGCCGTGGTTTCGGCTTTTTGCAACAGGCTGTAGGTCGGTTTGTCATCCAGCGGGATAAACGCGATATCCAGCGGTTCTTCGCCCACCTTGGCACGGTCGCGGTTGATGGTCTTGAGCGCCCAGTCGATGATGGTCAAGGTGCGCAGGCCAAGGAAGTCGAACTTCACCAGGCCGGCCGCCTCCACGTCATCCTTGTCGAACTGGGTCACCAGGCCGTCGCCTTCTTCATCGCAATAGATCGGCGAAAAGTCGGTCAGCTTGGTCGGCGCGATCACCACGCCACCGGCGTGCTTACCGACGTTACGCACTACGCCTTCAAGCTTGCGCGCCATCTCCCAGATTTCCGCGGCTTCTTCGTCGACCTTGATGAAGTCGCGCAGGATCTCTTCCTGCTCGTAGGCTTTTTCCAGGGTCATGCCGACTTCGAACGGGATCATCTTCGACAGGCGATCCGCCAAACCGTAGGACTTGCCTTGCACCCGTGCCACGTCACGGATTACCGCCTTGGCGGCCATGGAACCGAAGGTGATGATCTGGCTTACCGCGTTGCGGCCGTATTTCTCGGCCACGTACTCAATGACCCGGTCGCGGCCATCCATGCAGAAGTCAACGTCGAAGTCGGGCATGGATACCCGTTCCGGGTTCAGGAACCGTTCGAACAGCAGGTCATATTCCAGCGGGTCAAGGTCGGTAATCTTCTGCACATAGGCCACCAGCGAGCCAGCGCCTGACCCCCGGCCCGGACCGACCGGCACGCCGTTGTTCTTGGCCCACTGGATAAAGTC
This sequence comes from Pseudomonas synxantha, assembly GCF_900105675.1. NCBI lineage: Bacteria > Pseudomonadati > Pseudomonadota > Gammaproteobacteria > Pseudomonadales > Pseudomonadaceae > Pseudomonas > Pseudomonas synxantha. Next base: position 4,046,051 of record NZ_LT629786.1, read on the forward strand.
CATCACGATCAGGAAGTAACCGGGGAACCCCATCTGGATGATGATATCCAGCTCGAAATTCAACCGGTCGACATATACCTGACGCTTGGCTTCATAGTCTTCGGTGGTGTCCTTGGGCAGCAGGACGCTGAGGCGCTCCTCCAGGCCATCGAACGACACCTTGCGAAAGTACTCATCGATGGTCATGCCATCGGGAATCGGGAAGTTGGGCAGGAAGTGCTTGCCCAGCTTCACTTCAATGTTGCAGCGCTTGGCGATCTCGACGGAGTTTTCCAGGGCCTCGGGCAAATCGCTGAACAACTCCGCCATTTCTTCGGCGCTTTTGAGGTACTGCTCTTCGCTGTAGTTTTTCGAGCGGCGCGGGTCATCCAGGGCCCGGCCTTCGCCGATGCACACGCGGGTTTCGTGGGCCTCGAAATCTTCTTTCTTGATAAAGCGCACATCGTTGGTCGCCACCAGCGGCGCGCCCAGCTTGTCGGCCAGAGCCACGGCGGCGTGCAGATGCTCTTCATCATTGGGGCGGTTGGTACGTTGGACTTCCAGGTAGAAGCGGTCCGGAAAAACCTGCATCCATTCGCGAGCCAGCACTTCGGCTTCTTGGGGATTACCGCCCAGCAGCGCGATACCGATTTCACCTTCCTTGGCCGCCGAGAGCATGATCACGCCTTCGCTGGCTTCGGCCACCCACTCGCGCTCGATAATAATCGAGCCGTTGCGCTGGCCGTCGATAAAACCACGGGAAATCAGCTCGGTAAGGTTGCGATAACCCACGCCGTTCATCGCCAGCAGGCTGATGCGGCTAAGGGGGTTATCCGGGTCTTTGTTGGACAGCCACAGGTCGACACCGCAGATCGGCTTGATGCCGGCGCCCATGGCATTCTTGTAGAACTTGACCAGGGAGCACATGTTGTTCTGATCGGTAACCGCCACCGCAGGCATGTTCATGCCCACCAGGGTTTTGACCAGTGGCTTGATCCGTACCAGGCCGTCGACCAGGGAGTATTCAGTGTGCAGGCGCAGGTGAACGAATGAAGCCGGCATAGTGATCCTGTCTTGATACATGAAAACAACAAGGCCCGGATTGTACCGGGCCTTGGTAAAAACATCAGCCTTGCCGCTAAACCTCGATCAGGCTCTCACGCGCCTCATAAGCCTGGCGCACCGGGGCAAAGGAACGACGATGAATAGGCGTTGGGCCGAGGCGGGCCAGGGCTTCCAGATGAACGGGCGTCGGATAGCCCTTATGCCCACCCATGCCATAGCCGGGGTAGATCAAATCGAACGCAGCCATTTCGCGGTCACGACTGACCTTGGCCAAGATCGACGCCGCAGCAATGGCCGGAACCTTGCCATCGCCCTGAACCACGGCTTCAGCGCGCATCGCCAGTTTCGGGCAACGGTTGCCGTCGATCATCGCCAATTTCGGGGTGATATGCAGGCCTTCCACCGCACGCTGCATGGCCAGCATAGTAGCGTGCAGGATGTTCAATTCGTCGATTTCTTCTACTTCTGCCCGGGCAATATGCCAGCTCAGGGCTTTCTCACAGATCTCGTCGAAGAGTTTTTCACGACGGGCTTCGGTGAGTTTTTTCGAATCGTTGAGGCCCAGGATCGGACGGTTCGGGTCAAGGATCACCGCTGCCGTGACCACTGCACCGCACAACGGACCGCGCCCTACTTCGTCAACGCCGGCCACCAGCTCATGAGCTTGGGCAACCAGGCTGAAATCCAGGCCCATTTGCGTGATCATAAGGCTCCCTGTTTTTGGCCGATCAAGGTCAACACGGCGTCGGCCGCCTGGTTCGAGGCATCACGACGCAGGGTACGGTGAATGTCATCGAAACCACGGGTCTGCTCTTCGCCGCCGTCGATCAAGGGTAGTAGAGTTTGCGCGAGCGCTTCGGGCGTTGCATCGTCCTGCAATAACTCCGGCACCAGCAGGCGCTGGGCCAGCAGGTTGGGCAGAGAGATGTAGGGGCTCTTGACCATGCGCTTGAGGATCCAGAAGGTCAGCGGCGCCAGGCGATAGGCTACGACCATGGGGCGCTTGTACAGCAAGGCCTCCAGGGTGGCAGTACCCGACGCGATCAGCACGGCATCGCAGGCTGCCAGGGCCAGGTGGGACTGGCCGTCGAGCAGGGTCAGCGGCAGGTCGCGGCCTTCCAGCAAGGTTTCGATCTGCGCGCGACGTTGCGGGCTGGCGCATGGCAATACAAAACGAACGCCCGGTTTTTGCGCTTGCAGACGTTCGGCGGCGTCAAAAAACAGCGCACCCAAGCGCCCGACCTCACCGCCACGACTGCCCGGCATCAACGCCACCAATGGGCCATCGGGCAAGCCCAATGCGGCACGCGCCGCAGCACGGTCAGCGTGCAGGGGGATGGCATCTGCCAAGGTATGACCGACAAAGCGCACCGGCACGCCCTGCTCTTCGTAGAACCGCGCCTCGAATGGCAACAGGGTCAACATCAGGTCGCAGCCTTCGCGGATCTTCAACACGCGCTTCTGCCGCCACGCCCATACGGACGGGCTGACGTAGTGCACGGTCTTGATTCCGGCCTGACGCAGCTTGAGTTCAATATTGAGGGTGAAATCCGGCGCATCGATACCGATAAACACATCGGGCTTTTCTTCGACGAGCGTCTTGACCAGCAGTTTGCGACGAGCGAGAAGCTCGCGCAGGCGTCCCAATACCTCCACCAGGCCCATGACCGACAGACGCTCCATGGGAAAATAGGAGGCAAGACCTTCGGCCTGCATCAAGGGGCCACCCACCCCGATAAATTCCACCGCGGGATGCTGGGCCTTGAGGGCACGCATCAGGCCAGCACCCAGGATATCGCCGGAAGCTTCACCGGCCACTAGCGCAATACGCAGGTTGGCCATGATCAGCGGGTGATGCCGCGAGTCGACGCCTGGATCGAGTCACGGAACACCGCGACTTCCGGGAACAGCGTAGCCGGCTCGGTCAGTTCGGTCAGGGCCTGCTCAACCGTCAATCCTTGGCGGTAAACGGTCTTGTAGGCGCGGCGCAGGGCGTGGATCGCATCCTCGCTGAAACCCCGGCGGCGCATGCCTTCGAAGTTCATGCTACGGGCTTCGGCAGGATTGCCGAACACCGTAACGAATGCCGGGACATCCTTGCCGATAGCAGTGCCCATGCCGGAGAAACTGTGGGCGCCGATATGGCAATACTGATGCACAAGGGTGAATCCCGACAGGATCGCCCAGTCGTCAACGTGCACGTGGCCTGCCAGCGCGGTGTTATTGACCAGGATGCAATGGTTGCCGATCACGCTGTCATGGCCGATATGCGCATAGGCCATGACGAGGTTGTGATCACCCAAGGTGGTTTCGGCACGATCCTGCACAGTCCCGCGGTGAATGGTGACGCCTTCACGGATGATGTTGTGGTCACCGATTACCAGGCGTGTTTCTTCACCCTTGTACTTCATGTCCGGGGTGTCTTCGCCTACCGAGGAAAACTGGTAGATACGATTGTGTTTGCCAATGCGGGTCGGACCCTTGAGGATCACGTGCGGCCCGATGACAGTCCCCTCGCCGATTTCCACACCTGCGCCGACGATCGACCAAGGGCCGACCTCAACGTCGGCGGCCAGTACGGCCGACGGATCGATGATTGCGCGAGGGTCAATCAAACTCATAGTTTGCGTTCCGCACAGATGATCTCGGCAGAGCACACTGGCTTGCCATCGACCGAGGCCTGGCATTCGAACTTCCAGATCTGGCGCTTGCAGCTGATGAACTTGGCTTCCAGGATCAACTGGTCACCCGGGGTGACCGGGCTGCGAAAACGCAGTTTGTCGGAACCCACGAAATAGTAGAGCGTGCCGTCGGCAGGCTTGAGGTCGAGCATTTTAAAACCAAGGATACCGGCAGCCTGGGCCATCGCCTCGATGATCAACACACCCGGCATGATTGGATGCGCAGGAAAGTGACCGTTGAAGAATGGTTCGTTGATGCTGACATTCTTGTAGGCACGAATGCGCTTTTCCTCGACGTTGAGGTCCACTACACGATCCACCAGCAGGAACGGGTAACGGTGAGGCAGGTATTCGCGAATCTCGTTGATGTCCATCATTTCGGGGGGAAGCCTGTAATAAAGATTGGGGGCGGGCGGACTAAGCGCACGCCCCGCTAGCAAATCAAGGGGGCAGTCTAGCGGCTGTGCACACTTGATATGGAAATGGTATCAGCCTTCTGATGAAGCATTACCGCCAGGGGTCACGTCCCCAACACGCTTTTCCAGCTGTTTGATGCGTCGTGCCATGTCGTCGATCTTCCTCAACCGCGCCGCACTCTTGCGCCATTCAGCCGCAGGTTGCATGGCGGTACCGGAAGAATAGGCACCAGGCTCGGTAATCGAGTGGGTCACCATGGTCATGCCGGTGATGAAGACGTTGTCGCAAATGTCGATATGCCCGACCAGCCCGACACCACCGGCGAGCATGCAATGCTTGCCGATCCTGGTGCTGCCGGAGATGCCCACGCAGGCAGCCATGGCGGTGTGATCGCCAATCTGTACGTTGTGGGCGATCTGGATCTGGTTATCGAGCTTCACGCCGTTGCCGATCACGGTATCGGCCAGGGCCCCGCGATCAACAGCGGTGTTCACGCCGATCTCCACATCGTCGCCGATCAATACGCCGCCGACCTGGGCGATCTTGTGCCAGACACCCTTGGAGTTGGCAAAACCGAACCCTTCACCGCCGATCACCGCACCCGACTGAATGACCACACGCTGACCAATACGCACATCGTGGTAGAGAGTCACACGGGGAGCCAGCCAGCCATCGGTGCCGATTTCACAGCGCGCACCGATAAAGCAGTGGGCGCCCACGGTCACGCCTGCACCGATACGCGCGCCACTCTCGATCACGGCAAACGCACCAATGCTGGCCGAAGGGTCAACCTGAGCATCCGTGGCGATCACGGCCGAAGGATGAATACCACCGGCCGCCTTAGGCTTTGGATCGAACAGGTGTGACGCCTTGGCGTACGACAGGTACGGGTCGGCCACCACCAGCGCATCCCCGATAAACCCTTCGGCGTCAGCGGCCTTCAGCAACACGGCTGCGGCCTGGCAATCGACCAGGTACTTACGGTATTGGGGATTTGCGAGGAAGCTCAACTGAGCTGGGCCAGCCTCCTGCAAGGTGGCTAGCCCAGTAATTTCTTTCTCCGGGGAGCCACGCAAGGTGGCCCCCAGGAACTCGGCCAACTCGCCGAGCCTGATAGTCGCGGTCATGGGTTACTTCAGCTGGTTCATGCGCTCGATCACCTGGCGGGTGATGTCGTATTGAGGCTTGACGTCAATCACGGCGCCGCGCTCGAACACCAGGTCGAAGGCACCCTTCTTGATGACTTCTTCCACGGCGCTGTCGAGCTTGGGCTTGAGCTGCTTGAGCATCTCACGGTCAGCCACGGCCTTGGCTTCGTTCAGTTCCTTGGACTGGAACTGGTAGTCACGGGCCTTTTGCTTGAATTCAAGCTCCAGACGCTCGCGCTCGCCTTGCTGCATCTTGTCGCCACCGGCTACCAGGCGATCCTGGATGCCCTTGGCGCTGCTTTCCAGGGTCTTGAGCTTGGTCAGTTGCGGACCGAATTTCTTCTCGGCGTCCACGGCGTAACGCTTGGCCGCGTCGGATTCCAACAGGGCCATCTGATAGTTCAGGACGGCGATTTTCATTTCGGCGAAGGCCGGGGTGGTTACCAGCACAGTGGCCAGCAAGACCAATTGAGTCAACTTACGCACGATGTACTCCTACAGAATCCGTTGTCGTTATCTTAGGTCAGACGCTTAGAACGTCTGGCCGAGGGAGAATTGGAAAATCTGGGTTTCAGCGTTATCCGGTTTCTTGATCGGCATGGCCAGCGCAAAGCTCAACGGGCCCAGCGCAGTCACCCAGGTCACACCCACGCCCACGGAGCTCGCCAGGTTGCTGAGGCTCACGTCGTTGCATTGGGTGTTGGACCGCGAACCGTTCGGGTTGGTGACTTGTTCACACTTGGAGTCGAACACGTTACCCACGTCCCAGAAGACTGAGGTGCGCAGCGAACGCTGGTCCTTGACGAATGGCAGCGGGAACAGGATCTCTGCACCACCCTGGATCAGCACGTTACCACCGAATGGCAGCGGGTCGTTGTCATCATCCCGGCGAGTGCCTGAGTTACCTGTTGCCAGTTCACCACGGCTAGGCGTACCACGTGGACCCAGAGTGCTGTCCTTGAAGCCACGCACCGAGTTGAAACCACCCGCATAGTAGTTCTCATAGAACGGCAAGCCATTGGTCGAACCATAACCATCGCCATAACCCAGCTCTGTGTGCAGGCGCATGGTGTAGTTATCGCTCAACGGCTGGAACAGCTGGCCGCGGTAATCGAGCTTGAAGAACGACAGGTCGCTGCCCGGCGTGGTGACTTCCGCAGTCAGGCTTTGGGAATGGCCACGGGTTGCCAGCACACCTTTGTTCAGGGTCGACTCGGACCAGCCGGCAGAGGCCTTGAAGTTCAGGAACTTGTCACCTTCACGGCGGGTGAAGTCGAAGATCTCGTCCACGGTGTACACACCGGTCTTGATCTCATCCTGTTGCGCAGTGATACCGAAGGTCAGGCGCGAGGTCTCGCTGATCGGGTAACCGATGTTGGCGCCCACACCCAGGCTGTCGATTGCATAGCTTGCAACGTCAACGTCGAGGTCTTTGTAGTCGGTGGTGCGGTAGAAGGCGTTGTAGCCCAGGCTCACACCGTCAGCAGTCCAGTAGGGGTCGACATAACCGAAGTTATAGCGGCTCTGGTATTCGCTTCGGGTCAGGCCGATGGAAACCTTGTTACCGGTACCCAGGAAGTTGTTCTGGGTGATCGAGCCACCGAGGATCAGGCCGGCACTCTGTGCGAAACCGACGCTGGCGGTGATCGAACCCGAGGCTTGCTCTTCAACGGCGTAGTTCACGTCTACCTGGTCATCCACACCCGGTACGGCCGGGGTTTCGACGTTGACTTCCTTGAAGAAGCCCAGGCGCTCAAGACGGGTCTTGGACTGGTCGATCAGGTAGGTCGAAGCCCAGCCACCTTCCATCTGGCGCATTTCACGACGCAACACTTCGTCCGCAGACTTGGTGTTGCCACGGAAGTTGATGCGGTTTACGTAGGCGCGCTTGCCCGGATCAACAACGAAGGTGATGTCCACGGTGTGGTCTTCATCATTCGGGGTCGGTACACCGTTGACGTTGGCGAAGGTATAGCCTTCGTTACCCAGGCGGCGGGTGATCAGTTCGGAAGTAGTGGTCATCAGCTTGCGCGAGAACACCTGGTCCTTCTGCACCAGCAACAGGGACTTGACCTGGTCTTCAGGAACTTTCAGGTCGCCGCTGAGCTTGACGTCACGAACCTTGTACTTCTCGCCTTCGTTGACGTTGACGGTGATATAGACGTGCTTTTTGTCCGGGGTGATGGACACCTGGGTCGAAGCGATGTCCATGTTGATGTAGCCACGGTCCAGGTAGTAGGAGCGCAGGCGTTCCAGGTCACCGGAGAGTTTTTCACGGGCGTACTTGTCATCGTTTTTGAAGAACGACAGCCAGTTGGTGGTCTTGAGTTCGAACAGGTCGACCAGGTCGTCATCAGCGAACTTGGTGTTGCCCACCACGTTGATGTGCTGGATGGCCGCCACGGTGCCTTCGTTGATGTTGACCTTCAGGCCCACACGGTTACGAGGCTGCGGGATCACTTCGGTTTCCACGGTCGCGGAGTAGCGGCCCTGGGCAACGTACTGGCGTTGCAGCTCGTTACGCACACCTTCAAGGGTAGCGCGCTGGAAGATCTCGCCCTCGGCCAGGCCGGATTGCTTGAGGCCCTTCATCAGGTCTTCAGTGGAGATGGCCTTGTTACCCTCGATCGCGATACTGGCGACGGAAGGTCGCTCGACGACCGTGATAACCAGGACGTTGCCTTCGCGACCCAGCTGGATATCTTGAAAGAACCCGGTTTTGAACAGCGCACGAGTGGATTCCACCAGGCGACGATCATCCGCCTGTTCCCCGACGTTCAACGGCAAGGCACCAAAGACGCTACCGGCGGATACCCGCTGGAGGCCGTTGACACGAATATCGGAGATAGTGAAGGACTCGGCGTGAACTTCGGCGATCATCAATACGGTGAGAACCGCAGTTAGCAGCAGACGTTTCATGAAGTCCTTTCTTATTCCAACTGGCAATAAACAAACTGCCGCAAAATGCGGCAGATTCGCAATTCAGCGAAGCGTTACAGTCGTCCCAGATCGTTGACCAGAGCTAACAACATCACTCCGACCACCAAACTGATACCGATCTGTATCCCCCAACCCTGCACCCGATCCGACAAGGGGCGACCACGCACCCACTCGACCAGATAAAACAACAGATGCCCCCCATCCAATACTGGAATGGGCAGCAAATTCAGAACCCCCAGGCTAATACTCAGATAAGCCAGGAAATTCAGGAAATCCGCGACACCCGACTGGGCAGAAGCGCCCGCCACTTTAGCAATGGTTATCGGTCCACTCAAGTTTTTTACCGAGAGCTCACCGAACAACATTTTCTTGAGGGATTCGAGGGTCAGCACGCTCATGGTCCAGGTGCGTTTCGCGCCCTCGCCAATCGCGGCCAAAGGCCCGAAGCTGACCTCTCGAACCATTGATGGCGGCCACTCGACACCTTTGACGCCGGCCCCCAGGTACCCCCCGGCCGCCTTGGCCTCGCCACGAACCGACAAGGTCACAGGCACATCGATTTGAGCACCGTCTCGCTCAACTTTCAGCACGATCCTGGTATCAGGGCGTACACGCACCAGGTCGACCACTTGCTGCCAGTCACCCAGCGCCTGGCCATCGAGGGCCAACAGACGATCACCGGTTTTCAGGCCCGCGGCCTGGGCCGGGCCTTTCGGATCGAGCTCAGCCAGCACCGGCGGCAATGCCGGGCGCCAAGGGCGAATCCCCAGGGATTTGATCGGATCCGGCTCGTCGGCCCCTTTGAGCCAATGATCCAGCGCCAATGCCCGCGGGGTTTCGGCGCTGGAATCCTGGTCACGCACCACCACATTGACGGTGCCGCTTTCACCCAGGCGACGCACCAACTGCAAATTGACCGCGCCCCAACCCGTGGTTGGCTCGCCATCAATGGAAACAATTTCCTGCCCTGCGATGAGGCCGGCCTTGGCCGCGATGCTGTCCGCCTCGACCGCGCCGATGACCGGACGCACCTGCTGGCTGCCCATCATGGCCAGCACCCAGAAGAACACCATCGCCAACAGGAAGTTGGCAATCGGGCCCGCAGCAACAATCGCGATACGCTGACGAACGGTCTTGCGATTGAACGATTGGTCCAACTGATCGGCGGGCACTTCGCCTTCACGCTCATCGAGCATCTTGACGTAGCCACCCAGCGGGATAGCGGCGATTACAAACTCGGTGCCACGGCGATCATGCCAGCGCAACAACGGCATGCCGAAACCGACGGAAAAGCGCAATACCTTGACGCCGCAACGACGCGCCACCCAGAAGTGGCCAAATTCGTGGAAGGTAACCAGCACACCCAGAGCAACCAGGGTGCCGACAATCATGTAGAGCGCACTCATCTAATTTCTCCGCATTTCAATCCAATGCCTGAAGGCTCGAACCCACCCACAGCCTAACGCGTATTGCGGCCCAGCCATTGTCCGGCCAGGGCTCGCGCCTTGGTATCCGCCTCAAACACGGCCCCCAGGTCATTCACCGCCACGACAGGCTCAAGGCCCAGGACGTCCTCGATGATACTCGCGATCTGCGGAAAGCGGATGCGCCGTTCGAGAAACGCCGCCACGGCCACTTCATTGGCCGCATTCAGCATCGCCGGCGCGGTGCCGCCCGCCTCGGCCACCTGCCGCGCCAGGCGCAGGCATGGGAAGCGCTGCTCGTCCGGCGCTTCGAAGTCCAGGCGCGCCACCGCAAACAGATCCAATGGCGCTACGCCGGAATCAATCCGCTGCGGCCAGGCCAAGGCGTTGGCGATCGGTGTACGCATATCCGGATTACCCAGCTGCGCCAACACCGAACCGTCCACGTAATCGACCAGGGAATGGATCACGCTTTGCGGGTGAATCACCACCTCGACCTGGTCAGGCCGCGCATCGAACAACCAGCACGCCTCGATCAACTCCAGGCCCTTGTTCATCATGCTTGCCGAATCCACGGAGATTTTGCGCCCCATGGACCAGTTCGGATGAGCGCAGGCCTGATCGGGAGACACATGTTCCAGCTCGGCCAACGGAGTCTGCCGGAATGGACCACCAGACGCCGTCAGTAGAATCCGGCGCACGCCGACCTGGTTCAAGCCGCGGGCAAAATCCCCGGGCATGCACTGGAAAATTGCGTTGTGCTCGCTGTCGAGTGGCAGCAGCACCGCACCGCTCTTGCGCACCGCCTGCATGAAGAGCGCCCCGGACATGACCAGGGCTTCCTTATTGGCCAACAGAATCTTCTTGCCGGCATCGACTGCAGCGAGGGTCGGGCGTAAACCCGCCGCACCGACAATCGCCGCCACGACGGTATCCACCTGCGCATCGGCTGACACCTGGCACAGCCCCGCCTCACCCACCAGGACCTGCGTGTCCAGCCCGGCAGCCCGCAGATCATCCTGCAAGCTACGGGCTGCCGCAGCCTCAGGCACCACGGCAAAGCGCGGCGCATGGCGTACACACAAGGCCAGCAACTCGCTCAAGCGCGTGAAGCCGGTCAGGGCGAAAACCTGATAGCGATCAGGATGACGGGCAATGACGTCCAGGGTACTCAGCCCGACCGAGCCGGTCGCCCCCAGCACGGTGACCTGTTGCAGGCGGCTCACGAAGCGATCATCCACAGCAGCACGGCGAAGATCGGCAGCGCGGCAGTCAGGCTGTCGATACGATCCAGCACACCACCATGCCCCGGCAGCAGGTTACTGCTGTCCTTGATTCCGGCCTGGCGCTTGAACATGCTTTCGGTGAGGTCACCCACCACCGAGATGAACACGACGATAGCCGCGCCCAGCAAGGCCAGAAAAATCTCCTTTACCGACCAGCCGCGTACCACACCGACTACCAGCGTGATCAGCAGCGTCAATGCCAAGCCTCCGTATACGCCTTCCCAGCTTTTGCCGGGGCTGACGGCCGGGGCCAGCTTGCGCTTGCCGAAGGCACGGCCGGAGAAGTAAGCGCCAATATCTGCGCCCCACACCAGCACCATCACCGCCAGGATCAATTCGTTACCGAGGGGGTAACGCTTGATTTCCACCAGCCCTTGCCAGGCCGGCAGCAGGATCAGCAGGCCAATCACCAGCTTGCAGGCCACGCTCGACCATTGACTACTGGTGCGCGGGTAAGTCAGCACCAGGAATGTCGCCAACGCCCACCACAGCACTGCCGCACCCAGCACCCAAGGCGCAATGTCCGGCAGGATGTACATCAGGAACAACAGCACTGCGACCACTGCCGCATACGCCACACGCGGCAATTGGTTGCTGAAACCCGCCAGGCGCGCCCATTCCCAGGCCCCCAGGGTCACGACCAGGCCGATAAACAGCGCAAAGCCTGAACCTTCAAGCAGGAAAAAACCGCACAAGGCAATCGGCAGCAGGATCAGCGCCGTGATGATTCGTTGTTTTAACATTTAAACCCGGGCTCCAGCTTCGATCTGCTCGCTCGTTTTACCGAAGCGACGCTGACGGGAAGCGAAATCAGCCAGCGCATTGCGCATGGCATCGTGTTTGAAGTCCGGCCAGAACAGGTCGGAGAAGTACAACTCGGTGTATGCCAGCTGCCACAGCAGGAAATTGCTGATGCGATGCTCGCCACCGGTACGAATGCACAAGTCCGGCAACGGCAGGTCGCCAGTCACCAGGCAGGTTTGCAACAGTTCAGGCGTGATGTCGTCCGGTCGCAGGTGACCGGCCTGCACTTCGCGGGCCAGCCGCTGCGCTGCCTGGGCGATATCCCACTGACCACCGTAGTTGGCTGCGATCTGCAGCACAAAGCGGTTACTGCCTGCGGTAATAGCCTCGGCTTCGCGCATGGCGGCTTGCAGTTCCGGGTGGAACCGCGAGCGATCACCAATGATGCGCAGACTGATGTTGTTGTCATTGAGGCGCTTGGCCTCACGACGCAACGCCTTGAAGAACAGGTCCATCAAGGCGCTGACTTCATCGGCGGGCCGCTGCCAGTTTTCACTGGAGAAGGCGAACAAGGTCAACACTTCGACCTTGGCCTCAGCGCACACCTCAATCACTGCCCTTACCGCGTCAACACCCGCTTTATGCCCGGCAACACCCGGCATAAAGCGTTTTTTCGCCCAGCGATTATTCCCATCCATGATGATCGCGACATGGCGCGGCACCACGGAGGGCACAGTCTGCTTGGTCTTTTCCATGAAGGCGTCCTGACCCCTTATACGGCCATCAGGTCCTTTTCTTTTTCTTCGGTCGCCTTGGTGATCTGCGCTTCGGCGTCCTTGGTCAGCTTGTCGATATCAGCGACGGCACGACGTTCTTCGTCTTCGCTGATTTCCTTGTCCTTGACCAGCTTTTTCAGGTCACCCAATGCATCACGGCGGATGTTGCGCACGGCAACGCGCGCATCTTCAGCGGCACTGCGTGCCTGCTTGGTGAAGCCTTTACGGGTTTCCTCGGTCAGGGCAGGCATGGAGATCAGCAACAACTCGCCCAGGTTGGTCGGGTTGAGGTTCAGGCCGGCGCTCTGGATCGCTTTGTCTACAGCAGCAAGCATGTTGCGCTCGAAGGCCACGACTTGCAGGGTACGCGAGTCCTTGACGGTGACGTTGGCCACGCTGCTCAGGGGAGTGTCAGCGCCGTAGTAAGGCACCATCACGCTGCCCAGGATGCTCGGGTGCGCCTTGCCGGTACGGATCTGGCCAAATGCGTGGCTCAGGGATTCCAGGGATTTTTGCATACGCGCCTGGGCGTCTTTCTTGATTTCATTGATCATTGTTGGCCTTCCTCGATCAGAGTCCCTTCTGCGCCGCCGTGTACGATATTCAGCAGGGCGCCGGGCTTGTTCATGTTAAATACGCGCAACGGCATCTTGTGGTCGCGGCACAGGCAGATAGCCGTCAGGTCCATCACGCCCAGCTTGCGATCCAGCACTTCATCGTAGGTCAGATGATCGAACTTCTCGGCATGCGGGTCTTTGAATGGGTCTGCAGTGTATACGCCGTCTACCTTGGTCGCCTTGAGCACCACGTCGGCATCGATTTCGATCGCGCGCAGGCACGCAGCCGAGTCGGTGGTAAAGAATGGGTTACCAGTGCCGGCAGCAAAGATCACCACTTCCTTGGAATTCAGGTGGCGCATGGCTTTGCGTCGATCATAGTGATCGGTCACGCCAACCATGGAAATAGCCGACATCACGATGGCCGAAATGTTGGCGCGCTCCAGGGCGTCGCGCATGGCCAGGGCGTTCATCACAGTGGCCAGCATGCCCATGTGGTCGCCGGTGACTCGATCCATGCCAGCCGCACTCAGTGCCGCACCACGGAACAGGTTGCCACCGCCAATCACCAGGCCGACCTGCACGCCGATACCGACCAGTTGGCCGACTTCCAGCGCCATGCGATCAAGCACCTTGGGGTCGATCCCGAACTCTTCCGAGCCCATCAGGGCCTCGCCGCTGAGCTTGAGTAGAATGCGTTTATAGCGAGCCTGATAACCACTGCCCTGCTGAGCCATTGCGAATCTCTCCTGCGGCGTATTTTTTAAAAAATTCTTGGCGAGCCGTTTACGGCTTGCGTTCACTCTAGCTGGACGCTATCACAGCGCCATCGGAACACGGCTTTGTAAGCCAGTTCCGAGAGGAAACCAAATAAAATTGGCCTTCCCATTTGAAAAGAGGCTGCGCGCGTGAGCGGGCAGCCTCTTTCGGCGACAGTCTGGAACTGTCTTATTGCTTGGCGGCAGCCAGCTGGGCAGCAACTTCTTCAGCGAAGTTGTCGACCGGCTTCTCGATGCCTTCGCCTACTTTGAAGTAAGTGAAGGAAACGATTTCAGCACCGGCTTTCTTAGCCAGTTCGCCAACCTTGATTTCAGGGTTCTTGACGAACGCCTGCTCAACCAGGCTTGCTTCAGCCAGGAACTTGCTGATACGGCCTTTGATCATGTTTTCAACGATGTTCTCTGGCTTGCCGGCGATCTTGTCGGCGTTGAGGCTCAGGAACACAGCTTTTTCACGCTCGATTGCGTCGGCAGACACTTCCGAAGGCAGCAGGAACTCAGGGTTGCTTGCAGCAACGTGCATTGCGATGTCTTTAGCCAGCTCAACGTCGCCGCCTTTCAGAACAACTGCAACACCGATCTTGTTGCCGTGCAGGTAACCACCAACCACATCACCCTCAACGCGAACCAGGCGACGGATGTTGACGTTTTCGCCAACCTTGCCGACCAGTACCAGGCGATCAGCTTCTTGAGCTTCGATCAGCGGAGCGGCGTCAGTCATTTTCTCGGCGAACGCTTTTTCAACGCTGGCAGCAACGAATGCCTTGAAGTCATCCTGCAGGGCCAGGAAGTCGGTCTGCGAGTTCACTTCCAGCAGAACGGCGGATTTACCGTCTTCCTTCAGGGCGATGGCGCCTTCAGCAGCGACGTTGCCTGCTTTCTTGGCAGCCTTGATGGCGCCGGAAGCACGCATGTCATCAATGGCTTTTTCGATGTCGCCGCCGGCCTTGGTCAAGGCCTTTTTGCAATCCATCATGCCTTCGCCGGTACGCTCACGCAGTTCTTTAACCAACGCTGCAGTAATCTCTGCCATTTCAAAATCCTCTTGGATAGGTTTTCAACCATTCCACCCGATCAAACGGGCGATCAATTCTTCCCGAATCTCCGTTGTAGGCCGCTGCACGTTACAAAGAATGTAGCTGCGCTGCCGACAAATGGTTTTCGAGGTGGCAAAAAGGGGGCCAAGCCCCCTTTTTGCTTACTGAGTCAACGCCAGGGCGTCAGTTACTCAGCGGCAGCTACCGGAGCTTCTTCAACGAACTGCTCGGTACCACCAGCAACGTGGTTGCGGCCACGGATTACAGCGTCAGCCATCGAACCCATGTACAGCTGGATAGCGCGGATTGCGTCATCGTTGCCTGGGATGATGTAGTCAACGCCTTCCGGGCTGCTGTTGGTATCGACTACGCCGATAACCGGGATGCCCAGCTTGTTGGCTTCGGTGATCGCGATGCGCTCGTGATCAACGTCGATAACGAACAG
This sequence comes from Pseudomonas synxantha, assembly GCF_900105675.1. Lineage (NCBI taxonomy): Bacteria > Pseudomonadati > Pseudomonadota > Gammaproteobacteria > Pseudomonadales > Pseudomonadaceae > Pseudomonas > Pseudomonas synxantha. The sequence goes on from NZ_LT629786.1 coordinate 4,061,329, forward strand.
TGCGTCAGGCAGACCGCCCATGTCCTTGATACCACCCAGGGAACGATCGAGCTTTTCCAGGTCACGAGTGCGCATCAGCGCTTCTTTCTTGGTCAGCTTGGCGAAAGTACCGTCTTCGGCTTGCACTTCAAGGTCACGCAGACGCTTGATGGAAGCACGGATGGTTTTGAAGTTGGTCAGCATGCCGCCCAACCAGCGGTGATCGACGTACGGCGAACCGCAACGTGCTGCTTCTTCAGCAACGATCTTGCCAGCGGAACGCTTGGTGCCGACGAACAGGATCTTGTTTTTACCCTGGGCCAGGCGCTCTACGAAAGTCAGTGCTTCGTTGAACATTGGCAGGGTTTTTTCAAGGTTGATAATGTGGATCTTGTTACGCGCGCCGAAAATGTACTTACCCATTTTCGGGTTCCAGTAACGGGTCTGGTGACCGAAGTGCACACCGGCCTTCAGCATATCGCGCATGTTGACTTGGGACATGATAGTTCCTTAATAAGTCGGGTTTGGCCTCCACGTATCCCAATGACCAACCAGCGGCATCAAGGCCTCCGGCACCCAGGTCATCGTGTCGACACGTGTGTGGATTTAAGCTTCGCGGGGTATCCCCGGAAAGCGGCGCATTTTATACCACAGCATCGACAAAAACGAAACCCGCAATCACATTTGCCCCGCCGCCTTTAGCCAAACCCTTGGATAGAGCGACCCTGGCGCTACCTTAATAGAGAGAAGCGATCACCAGACGCTCATGATTTGACACCATCGTCTGTTAGAATTGCGTTTTTTGGGACTTGCGCGAATGCTTCACCCCTTTGTCGCGCCCCCCGTGAACCGTATTGATTTCAGCGCGTCGCGCTAGAGAGAGCCTGTATGACCGTTACCTTGAAAACCGCCGAAGACATCGCAGGCATGCGCGTTGCCGGCAAACTGGCTGCCGACGTGCTGGAAATGATTGCCGAACACGTCAAGCCCGGTGTCACCACCGAAGCGCTGGACCGTATCTGCCACGACTATATAGTCAACGTGCAAAAAGCCATCCCTGCCCCACTGAACTACAAAGGCTTCCCCAAGTCGATCTGCACCTCGATCAACCACGTGGTCTGCCACGGGATTCCCGGTGACAAGCCGCTGAAGGATGGCGACACCCTGAACATCGACGTCACCGTGATCAAGGATGGCTACCACGGCGACACCAGCCGTATGTTCCACGTCGGCAACGTGCCGGTGTGGGCCGAGCGCCTGTCCCAGGTCACCCAGGAATGCATGTACAAGGCTATCGAGATCGTCAAGCCTGGCTGCCGCCTGGGTGACATCGGCGAAGTGATCCAGAAGCACGCGGAAAAGAACGGCTTCTCGGTCGTGCGTGAATTCTGCGGCCACGGCATCGGCAAGGTGTTCCACGAAGAACCGCAGATCCTGCATTACGGCAAGGCCGGCACCGGCATGGAACTCAAGGCCGGCATGACCTTCACCATCGAGCCGATGATCAACCAAGGCAAGGCCGACACCAAGGTGCTGGGCGACGGCTGGACCGCCATCACCAAGGACCGCAAGCTCTCGGCCCAGTGGGAACACACCCTGCTGGTCACCGAGACCGGCTACGAGATCTTCACCCTGCGCGCCGACGACACAATTCCTCGCGTCTCTGCGTAAAAAGCTGTGTTGGTTTTCCCACGCTGTGCTGTGACTGACTATTAGATAGAAAGGAAAGCCGATCGATGCCCCAGGTGGATCCCGAACTCTTCGACCGCGGCCAGTTCCAGGCCGAGCTGGCACTGAAGGCGAGCCCCATCGCCGCCTTCAAGAAGGCTATCCGTCAAGCCCGCGAGGTGCTCGACGCGCGCTTTCGCAGCGGTCGGGACATCCGTCGCCTGATCGAGGACCGCGCCTGGTTCGTCGATAACATCCTGCAAAAGGCCTGGGAACAGTTCAGCTGGAGTGCAAACGCCGATATCGCCCTGGTGGCGGTCGGCGGCTACGGTCGTGGCGAACTGCACCCCTACTCCGACATCGACCTGTTGATCCTGCTGGACAGCGCCGACCATGAGATCTTTCGCGATTCTATCGAGCGTTTTCTGACGTTGCTGTGGGACATCGGCCTGGAGGTCGGCCAGAGCGTGCGGTCGGTGGCCGAGTGCGCCGAAGAAGCCCGCGCTGACCTGACGGTGATCACCAACCTGATGGAAAGCCGCACCATCGCCGGCCCCGAACGCCTGCGCCAACGCATGCTCGAAGTCACCAGCACTGCACACATGTGGCCGAGCAAGGATTTCTTCCTGGCCAAGCGCGCCGAACAGAAGGCGCGGCACCACAAGTACAACGACACCGAATACAACCTGGAACCCAACGTCAAAGGCTCCCCGGGCGGGCTGCGGGATATCCAGACGATTTTGTGGGTGGCGCGCCGCCAATATGGCACGCTGAACCTGCGCGCCCTGGCCGGCGAGGGCTTCCTGGTGGAAAGCGAAAACACCCTGCTGGCCTCGTCCCAGGAGTTCCTGTGGAAGGTGCGCTACGCCCTGCACATGCTTGCCGGACGTTCCGAAGACCGCCTGCTGTTCGATCACCAGCGCTCCATCGCCACCCTGCTGGGGTTTGAAGGCGAAGACGCGAAGACCAGCATCGAAAGCTTCATGCAGCAGTATTACCGGGTGGTCATGAGCATTGCCCAGCTCAGTGACCTGATCATCCAGCACTTCGAAGAGGTGATCCTGGCTCCCGAAGACGAAGCGCCGCCGCAGCCGATCAATGCGCGCTTCCAGCTGCACGATGGCTATATCGAGGCACGCAATGACAACGTGTTCCGCCGCACCCCGTTCGCCATGCTGGAAATCTTCGTACTGATGGCCCAGCAGCCGGATATCAAAGGCGTGCGTGCCGATACCATTCGCCTGCTGCGGGAAAACCGCCACCTGATCGACGACGAATTTCGCAACGACATCCGCAACACCAGCCTGTTCATCGAGCTGTTCAAGTGCCGCATCGGCATCCACCGCAACCTGCGGCGCATGAACCGCTACGGCATCCTCGGGCGCTATCTGCCGGAGTTCGGCTTTATCGTCGGGCAAATGCAACATGATCTGTTCCACATCTATACCGTCGACGCCCACACCCTGAACCTGATCAAGCATCTACGTAAGTTGCAGTACACCCAGGTCTCAGAGAAATTCCCGTTGGCCAGTAAGCTGATGGCCAAGCTGCCCAAGCCCGAGCTGATCTATCTGGCCGGCCTGTATCACGACATCGGCAAGGGCCGGCATGGCGACCACTCGGAAATCGGCGCGGTGGACGCCGAAGCCTTCTGCCAGCGCCACCAGTTGCCCCTGTGGGACAGCCGCCTGATTGTCTGGCTGGTGCAAAACCACCTGGTGATGTCGACTACTGCCCAGCGCAAGGATTTGTCCGACCCGCAGGTGATCCACGATTTCGCGGGAGTCGTCGGCGATGAAACCCGCCTCGACTACCTGTATGTGCTGACGGTCTCCGACATCAACGCCACCAACCCCACGCTGTGGAACTCCTGGCGTGCCAGCCTGTTGCGCCAGTTGTACACCGAGACCAAGCGCGCCCTGCGCCGCGGCCTGGAAAACCCGGTGGATCGCGAAGAACAGATCCGCCGCACCCAGAGCGCGGCCCTGGATATCCTGGTGCGCGGTGGCAACGACCCGGACGACGTCGAGCAACTCTGGTCGCAACTGGGTGACGATTATTTCCTGCGTCACACCGCCGGCGACGTGGCCTGGCACAGCGACGCGATCCTGCAGCAACCGGCCGATGGCGGCCCTTTGGTGCTGATCAAGGAAACCACCCAGCGCGAATTCGAAGGCGGCACGCAGATCTTCATCTACGCGCCGGACCAGCACGATTTCTTTGCCGTGACCGTGGCCGCCATGGACCAGCTCAACCTGAACATCCATGACGCCCGGGTCATCACCTCCAGCAGCCAGTTCACCCTCGACACCTACATCGTGCTCGACACCGACGGCGACTCGATTGGCGACAACCCGGCGCGGGTGAAAAAGATCCGCGAGGGCCTGACCGAAGCCCTGCGCAACCCGGACGATTACCCGACCATCATCCAGCGCCGGGTGCCGCGCCAGCTCAAGCATTTTGCCTTTGCGCCCCAGGTGACCATTTCCAACGATGCCCAGCGCCCGGTAACGGTGCTGGAGCTCAGCGCACCGGACCGCCCAGGCCTGCTGGCACGCATCGGCGGGATCTTCCTGGAATTCGACCTGTCATTGCAGAACGCCAAGATTGCGACCCTTGGCGAGCGGGTGGAAGACGTGTTCTTTATTACCGATGCCGACAACCAGCCGCTGTCCGACCCGGAGCTGTGCCGACGTTTGCAGGACGCCATCGTCCAGCAATTGAGCGTGACCCAGGAACCTGGCGTTGAGCTGACGCGCCTGACTATTTGAACACCCGGCTTATTGTGGGAGGGGGCTTGCTCCCGATAGCGGTGGGTCAGCAACAAAGAGATCAACTGACAGGCCGCTATCGGGAGCAAGCCCCCCTCCCACCTTTAGATCTGCTTTGTCCGGCACATCGCATTACAACTGAATTAAACGAGATCTTCGATGAACAACGCCCTTAACCAGTTGCAGCCCTACCCCTTCGAGAAATTGCGCGCTCTGCTCGGCAGTGTCACGCCGAACCCGGACAAACGCCCGATCGCACTGTCCATCGGCGAGCCCAAGCACACGTCGCCAGCATTCGTTGCCGAGGCATTGAGCAACAATCTCGACCAGATGGCGGTGTACCCCACCACCCTCGGTATCCCGGCACTGCGCGAAGCCATCGGCGCCTGGTGCGAACGCCGCTTCAACGTGCCCAAAGGCTGGTTGGACCCGGCGCGTAACATCCTGCCAGTCAACGGCACCCGTGAAGCCCTGTTCGCCTTTACCCAGACCGTGGTCAACCGCGGCGATGATGCGCTGGTGGTCAGCCCGAACCCGTTCTACCAAATCTACGAAGGCGCTGCGTTTCTCGCCGGCGCCAAGCCGCACTACCTGCCGTGCCTGGATGCCAATGGCTTCAACCCGGATTTCGAGGCGGTTTCGCCGGATATCTGGAAACGCTGCCAGATCCTGTTCCTGTGCTCGCCAGGCAACCCGACCGGCGCGCTGATCCCGGTGGACACCCTGAAAAAACTCATCGTCCTGGCCGACGAATACGACTTCGTGATCGCCGCCGACGAGTGCTACAGCGAGCTGTACTTCGACGAACAAACTCCGCCGCCGGGCCTGCTCAGTGCCTGCGTCGAGCTGGGGCGCCAGGACTTCAAGCGTTGCGTGGTATTCCACAGCCTGTCCAAGCGTTCCAATCTTCCGGGCCTGCGTTCCGGGTTCGTGGCCGGCGACGCCGATATCCTCAAGGCGTTCCTGCTGTACCGCACTTACCACGGCTGCGCGATGCCGGTGCAAACCCAGCTGGCGAGCATTGCCGCCTGGCAGGACGAAGCCCACGTGCAAGCCAACCGTGACCTATATCGCGAGAAGTTCGACGCGGTGCTGGCGATCCTCAAGCCGGTGCTGGACGTACAAAGCCCGGACGGCGGCTTTTATCTATGGCCGAATGTAAATGGCGACGACGCCGAGTTCTGCCGTGACCTCTTCGTGCAAGAGCACGTGACCGTGGTGCCGGGTTCCTACCTGTCGCGGGCAGTGGATGGCGTCAACCCGGGTGCTGGCCGCGTGCGCATGGCGCTGGTTGCGCCGCTGGCCGAATGCGTGGAAGCAGCCGAGCGGATTCGCGACTTTATCCAGCGTCGCCGATAAGCACCACGGGTCACTTCATGTGACCCAGGTTCGCCTCACTCATATCCAACTCCGCCAGCACTTCCCTCAAGACGTCGTCACCAATCTGGTGATGACGGCTCAAGCTGTACAACTCCAGGCGTTGCGCCCGCAGAGCCTTGAGTCGCAGCCTGCGTTCCAGCAGGTCCATCTGCTGCGCCAGTGCCTGGGCCTCAGCCGAATCGTTGAACACCTCCAGTTGATGGCGATATTCCGACATCAGCCGCGCCTTCAGTTCCGTAGCCAATGCCGCCTGGGCGGCGTCGGGGGTTTCGGCTTCAGCAGGTTCCTCAGCCTCCAGAGCATGAATCGCGGCCACGGCGGTCTTTTTCCACGCCTCGCGCACCTCGTTATGACGCTTTTCATCCGGGCTCTTTTCCACACCGCGCAACAGCAGCGGCAGCGCAATACAGGCGGCGACCAGCGACAGCAGGATCACCCCGGCCGCAATGAAGATCAGCAGGTCGCGCTCAGGAAAATCCTGCCCCGGTGCCAACAGCAGCGGCACCGACATGACACCGGCCAAGGTCACCGCCCCGCGGACACCGCCGACGGTCAACAACCAGCAGGAACGGGCAGTCGGCACCAGTGTGAGCGCACTTTTCCCACGCAGCCTGCGGAGCAAACCCGACAGCCGCCAGATGCTCTGCACCCAGATAAAACGTAACACCACCAGCACCAGGAAGATCGCCACCACATCCAGGCAGCGGTACAACAGGGTGGGCCACAGCGTGGTTTCATGACTCACCACCGCCTTGATGATGTCCGGCAATTGCAAGCCGAGCAGCAGGAAGATCAGGCCGTTGAAGGCGAATTCCAGCAACGACCAGACACTGCGATTGAGCAAGCGTGTACTGGTCTGGCGTGGCAACAGGTCGAGCCAGCTCTGCATCATGCCCGCCGCCACCGCCGACAAAATGCCCGACGCGCCCAGGCGCTCGGCCAACACATAGGCAGCAAAGGGCAGCAACAGCATGAACACCACATGGGTCGCGGGGTCATCCCAGCCCCGCGCAATCATCCAGGCACGCAGGCGGCCGACCAGCCAGCTCAACGCCACGCCGACCGCAAGGCCGCCCACGGCGACCAGGACAAAGGTCAGGCTGGCATCCGCCAGGGAAAATACCCCGGTTAACGCCGCCGCCAGGGCGAACTTGAAGGTCACCAGGCCCGACGCGTCATTCATCAACGCCTCGCCCTGAAGCATGTGCATCAGCGGCTTGGGTAAACGGTTCTGGGAAATGGCCGACACCGCCACGGCATCCGTCGGTGATAAAACTGCCGCCAGGGCGAAGGCCACCGGCAGCGGAATCGTCGGCAATATCCAGTGGATGAAGTAGCCGGCGCCGACCACGGTGAACAACACCAACCCTACCGCCAGCGTCAGGATCGGCCCGCGCAGACGCCACAATTCGCGCTTGGGCATGCGCCAGCCATCCGAAAACAGCAGCGGCGGCAGGAACAGAAACAGGAACAGCTCCGGGTCCAGGGCCACATGCAGCCCCAGCGTAGGCCAGGCCAACAAGGCCCCGGCGGCAATCTGCACCAGCGGCAGGGGCAGAGGAATGACACGCCCGACAAGGCGCGAAACGCTGACCAGCATCAGCAGGATAAGAACGGTATAGGCGGTTTGCATAACGCGGGTTTCCCGGGCAATCGACTTGCAACGACACACGTGAGGCAACAACTGGCCGTTGAAGTGCCATATTACCCGGCTATGTTACCTGCTCATGCTACGCGCAGGCTTTTGCACAAAAGTCGCAGAGTGGTGACGAGCGGCGCCGAAACTTGCTGGTCGTGGCATAATCCGTGACCTTTCATTTTCGTACGTCCAAAGGGGGGCAATTCCTTGACCGCTTCAAGCAAAACCTTGCACCTTTTCGGCATCAAAGCCTGCGATACCATGAAAAAGGCGCGCAACTGGCTCGATGAGCACGCGGTGAGCTATGAGTTCCATGACTACAAAACGGTCGGTATCGACCGCGAACACTTGACCCAATGGTGCAACGAGCACGGTTGGCAGGTGGTTTTGAACCGTGCGGGTACCACCTTTCGCAAACTCGAAGACGAACGCAAAGCCGATCTCGATCAGTCGAAAGCCATTGAATTGATGCTCGCACAACCCTCGATGATCAAGCGCCCGGTGCTCGATCTCGGCGACAGAACCCTGATTGGCTTCAAGCCAGATAGTTATTCGGCGGCCCTCAAGTAGGCCAGCCTTCCATTTTTGTAGAGGTAACAGCATGTCCAATTCCCTGTTCAGCCTGGGCTTCGGCGTCGGCACTCAGAACCGCCAAGGTGCTTGGCTGGAAGTGTTTTACGCACAACCGTTGCTCAACCCGTCGGCCGAGATCGTTGCCGCCATTGCGCCGATCCTGGGTTACACCGAGGGCAACCAGGCGATCACGTTCACCATCAGCCAAGCGCTGCAACTGGCCGATGCACTCAAGAACGTCGACTCCACCCAAGCCGCGCTGCTAAACCGCCTGGCTGAAAGCCACACCCCACTGGTTGCCACACTGCTGGCCGAAGACGCCGCGCTGACCTCCACGCCTGAGGCCTACCTCAAGCTGCACCTGCTGTCCCATCGCCTGGTCAAGCCCCACGGCCTGAACCTGGCCGGCGTGTTCCCGCAGTTGCCGAACGTGGCCTGGACCAGCCAGGGTGCCATCGACATCAACGAACTGGCCGAACGCCAACTCGAAGCGCGCCTGCGTGGCGAGCTGCTGGAAGTGTTCTCGGTGGACAAGTTCCCGAAAATGACCGACTACGTGGTACCGGCTGGCGTGCGTATCGCTGACGCAGCACGTATCCGCCTGGGCGCCTACGTGGGCGAAGGCACCACGGTGATGCACGAAGGCTTCGTCAACTTCAACGCCGGCACCGAAGGCCCAGGCATGATCGAAGGCCGTGTATCGGCAGGTGTATTCGTCGGCAAAGGCTCGGACCTGGGCGGCGGCTGCTCCACCATGGGCACCCTGTCAGGCGGCGGCAATATCGTGATCAAGGTCGGCGAAGGCTGCCTGATCGGCGCCAACGCCGGTACCGGCATCCCGTTGGGCGATCGCAACACCTTGGAGTCGGGCCTGTACATCACCGCCGGCACCAAGGTTGCCCTGCTGGACGAGCAGAACCAATTGGTCAAGGTGGTCAAGGCGCGCGAACTGGCTGGTCAACCAGACCTGCTGTTCCGCCGCAACTCCGTGACCGGTGCCGTGGAATGCAAAACCCACAAATCGGCCATCGAACTGAACGAAGCGCTGCACGCTCACAACTAAGCAGCCACTCGATGCCACTAGCGGGCCGCACCTCCGGGGCGGCCCGCTTATACGAGTCTTGATCACCATGCTTGTGCCCTCCCCCTGGCGCGCCGATTTCCCGGCCATCGCCACCCTGCAACGGCAGGACCAGACCTACCTGGACAACGCCGCCACCACGCAAAAGCCCCAAGTCCTGCTGGATGCACTCAGCCATTACTACGCCAATGGCGCCGCCAATGTGCACCGTGCCCAACATTTGCCGGGCGCCCATGCGACCCAGGCCTTTGAAGACAGTCGCAGCAAGGTCGCGCAGTGGTTGAACGCAGGTGACAGCGGGCAGATCGTGTTCACCCACGGCGCGACCTCTGCGCTGAATCTCCTGGCCTACGGCCTGGAGCACTTATTCAACGCGGGCGATGAGATTGTCATCAGCGCCCTGGAACACCACGCCAACCTGTTGCCCTGGCAGCAACTGGCCAGGCGTCGCGCGCTCACACTGGTGGTAATGCCCCTGGGTGATGACGGGGTGATCGATCTTGCGGCCGCCGACGACTTGATCGGCCCGCGCACGCGCCTGCTCGCCGTAAGCCAGTTATCCAACGTGCTCGGCGCCTGGCAGCCGTTGGAAGCCTTACTGGCGATGGCCAAAGCAAACGGCGCCTTTACCGTGGTGGATGGCGCCCAAGGCATCGTCCATGGCCGCCATGATGTGCAGGCCCTGGGCTGCGACTTCTATGTATTCTCCAGCCATAAACTCTACGGCCCCGACGGCGTAGGCGTGCTATTTGGCCGCAATGAAGCCCTGCATCACCTGCGTCATTGGCAATTCGGCGGCGAGATGGTGCAACAGGCGGATTACCAGAGCGCCAGTTTCCGTCCCGCGCCCTTGGGCTTCGAGGCCGGCACGCCGCCGATTGCCAGCGTGATCGGCCTGGGGGCGACCCTCGACTACCTGAATTCCCTGGATCAGCCCGCCGTTATCGCCCATGAAGCGGCGTTGCACGACTACCTGTTGCGTGGGCTCAAGGCACGCAATGGCGTACGCATACTCGGATCGCCGCACGTGGCGCTGGTCAGCTTTGTGGTGGACGGCGTGCACAATGCCGACCTCGCCCATCTCCTGACCGAGCAAGGTATTGCCGTACGCGCCGGTCATCATTGCGCGATGCCGTTGCTCAAGGCGATGCAGTTGTCCGGGGCCATTCGCGTCTCCCTCGCGCTGTACAACGATTCCGATGACCTGGAGCGCTTGTTTGAAGCGCTGGACCAGGCGCTGGACATGTTGCGATGAGCCTGCCAATTGACGCAGCAGCAGCGCTGGACGCGTTCCAGGCCGTCGGTAGCTGGGAGCAACGGGCCCGGTTGCTGATGCAATGGGGCGAGCGGCTGCCCGTGTTGGCGGAGGATCAAAAGATCGACGCCAACCTGGTGCAAGGCTGCGAAAGCCTGGTGTGGCTGGTGGGGCGTTTGCAGGGCGGCCATTGGCAGTTTGCTGCCAGCAGCGAGGCACGGATGATCCGTGGGTTGGTAGCGTTGCTGCTGGCGCGGGTCAATGGGTTGTCGGCGGCGCAGTTGCAGGCGGTTGATTTGCCTGGTTGGTTCGATCAACTGGGGCTTTCTCGCCAGCTTTCACCGTCGCGCAGCAACGGCCTGAATGCAGTCCTGCAGCGCATGCGTGAATTAAGCCGTACACACAACTAAATGTGGGGAGGGGGCTTGCTGCCGATAGCGGTGCATCAGGTACGTATATCAATCTGACACACCGTAATCGGGAGCAAGCCCCCTCCCACATTTGGATCTATGTTCGACAGTGGGATCTAGGTGGGCTTGACCCGCTCCGAGGGTCTACGCACACCAGCCACAATCTTATCTACCGCCTTGGTCGCCGCCACCATGCCGAACGTGGCGGTTACCATCATCACCGCGCCAAATCCCCCTGCGCAGTCAAGCTTGACCCCATCGCCAACAAAACTCTTCTGCAAACAGATGCTGCCATCCGGCTTGGGATAGCGCAGCTGCTCGGTGGAAAACACGCAGGGCACGCTGTAATGACGGGTCACTGTGCGTGAGAAACCGTAGTCCCGCCGCAGCGTGGAGCGCACTTTCGAGGCCAGGGGGTCATTAAAGGTACGGTTCAGGTCGCACACCTGGATCAACGTCGGGTCAATCTGCCCGCCGGCGCCGCCGGTGGTGATGATCTGGATCTTGCGGCGCTTGCACCAGGCGATCAGCGCCGCCTTGGCGTTAACGGCGTCGATGCAGTCGATCACGCAATCGATGTTCGGGGTGATGTACTCGGCCATGGTGTCGCGAGTGACGAAATCCGCCACGGCATGCACGGTGCAATCCGGGTTGATGCCCCGCAGGCGCTCGGCCATAACCTCGACCTTGGGCTTGCCCACGGTGCTGTCCAGGGCATGCAACTGCCGGTTGCTATTGCTGACGCAGACATCGTCCAGATCAAACAGTGAAATCTCGCCCACCCCGCAACGGGCAATCGCTTCCGCCGCCCAGGAGCCTACGCCGCCGACGCCGACAATCGCCACATGGGCCGCTTTCAAGCGTTCCAGGCCCTCAATGCCGTACAAGCGGGCGACGCCTGCAAACCGCGGATCTTCTGTACTCATGATCATTACCCCAAAAACCGGCGCGCATTATGGACTACAGAGCGACAAGTTCGAAGCTTCCAGCTACAAGTAAAGAACTTAGGTGGACTTTCGCAGACTAACGTCCGGCTTTTCCTTGTCTGCTATACGCTCAGGGAGGGGCCGGTGTAGGATGCGCGCCGTTCGGCGTAGGCCGACACCTCTTTTCGTTCCACACCTTTTGGAACCCGAAATCGCCATGTCATCGCGTAAATTTGGACTCAACCTGGTGGTAGTGCTGGCAATTGCCGCGCTTTTCACCGGCTTCTGGGCGCTGATCAACCGCCCGGTCACTACCCCCAACTGGCCTGAACAGATCTCCGGGTTTTCCTACTCGCCTTTCCAGCAGGGCCAGTACCCGCAGAAGAACCAGTTCCCCACTGACGAACAGATGCGTCAAGACCTGGCGATCATGAGCAAGCTGACGGACAACATCCGTACCTACTCGGTCGACGGTACCCTGGGTGACATCCCCAAGCTGGCCGAAGAGTTCGGTCTGCGCGTGACCTTGGGGATCTGGATCAGCCCGGATCTTGAACGCAACGAGCGTGAAATCCAGCGCGCCATCGAAATCGCCAACACCTCGCGCAGTGTTGTGCGCGTGGTGGTCGGCAACGAAGCGTTGTTCCGTGAAGAAATCACCCCAGAAGACCTGATCGTACTGCTCGACCGCGTACGCGCCGCGGTAAAAGTGCCGGTGACCACCTCCGAGCAATGGCACATCTGGGAAAAGAACCCGCAACTGGCCAAGCACGTTGACCTGATTGCCGCGCACATCCTGCCATTCTGGGAATACATCCCGATGGACAAGGCCGGCCAATACGTGATTGACCGCGCCAAAGACCTGAAGAAAGCCTTCCCGAAAAAACCGCTGCTGCTGTCGGAAGTTGGCTGGCCGAGCAACGGCCGTATGCGCGGTGGCAATGAATCGTCCCCGGCCGACCAGGCGATTTACCTGCGCACGCTGGTGAACAAGCTCAATCGCCAGGGTTACAACTACTTTGTAATCGAAGCCTTTGACCAGCCTTGGAAGGTCAGCGACGAAGGTTCGGCGGGCGCCTACTGGGGCGTGTTCAACGCCGCACGCCAGCAGAAATTCAATTTTGAAGGCCCGGTGGTGGCGATCCCGCAATGGCGCGTGCTGGCCATCGGCTCGGTGGTGCTTGCACTGCTGTCCCTGACCCTGTTGATGATCGACGGTTCGGCCCTGCGCCAGCGTGGTCGTACCTTCCTGACCTTTATCGCGTTCCTGTGTGGGTCGGTGCTGGTCTGGATCGGCTACGACTACAGCCAGCAATACAGCACCTGGTTCAGCGTCACCGTGGGCATTCTCCTCGCTCTGGGCGCCCTCGGTGTGTTTATCGTGTTGCTGACCGAAGCCCACGAACTGGCAGAAGCAGTCTGGACCCACAAGCGTCGGCGTGAATTCCTGCCGGTGATCGGGGATTCGCACTACCGCCCGAAAGTGTCGATCCATGTGCCGTGCTACAACGAGCCGCCGGAGATGGTCAAACAGACCCTCGACGCCCTGGCCGCCCTTGATTACCCGGACTACGAAGTCCTGATCATCGACAACAACACCAAGGACCCCGCGGTGTGGGAACCGGTGCGTGACTACTGCCAAACCCTGGGCCCGCGCTTCAAGTTCTTCCACGTCGCCCCTCTGGCTGGTTTCAAGGGTGGCGCGCTGAACTACCTGATCCCGCACACCGCCAAGGATGCCGAAGTGATCGCAGTGATCGACTCGGACTACTGCGTGTCGCCCAACTGGCTCAAGCACATGGTGCCGCACTTCGCCGACCCGAAAATCGCTGTGGTGCAGTCGCCCCAGGATTACCGCGACCAGAACGAAAGCACCTTCAAGAAGCTCTGCTACGCCGAATACAAGGGTTTCTTCCATATCGGCATGGTCACCCGCAACGACCGCGACGCGATCATCCAGCACGGCACCATGACCATGACCCGGCGCTCAGTGCTTGAAGAACTGGGCTGGGCCGACTGGTGCATCTGTGAAGACGCCGAACTGGGCCTGCGCGTGTTCGAGAAAGGCCTGTCAGCGGCTTATTACCACGACAGCTACGGCAAGGGCCTGATGCCGGATACCTTTATCGACTTCAAGAAACAGCGTTTCCGCTGGGCCTATGGTGCGATCCAGATCATCAAGCGTCATACCGCCAGCCTTTTGCGCGGCAAGGACACCGAGCTGACCCGTGGCCAGCGCTACCACTTCCTCGCCGGCTGGCTGCCGTGGGTGGCCGATGGCATGAACATCTTCTTTACCGTCGGCGCGCTGTTGTGGTCGGCGGCAATGATCATCGTGCCGACGCGGGTCGACCCGCCGTTGCTGATTTTCGCCATCCCGCCCTTGGCGTTGTTTGTGTTCAAGGTCGGCAAGATCATCTTCCTCTACCGTCGTGCGGTAGGTGTGAACTTGAAAGATGCGTTCTGCGCGGCGCTGGCTGGGTTGGCGCTGTCCCACACCATCGCCAAGGCGGTGCTGTATGGCTTCTTCACCACCAGTATTCCGTTCTTTCGTACGCCGAAAAACGCGGATAACCACGGCTTCTGGGTGGCGATCTCCGAAGCCCGCGAAGAAATGTTCATCATGCTGCTGCTGTGGGGCGCCGCGCTGGGGATCTACCTGGTGCAGGGCCTGCCCAGCAATGACATACGCTTCTGGGTGGTGATGCTGCTGGTGCAATCGCTGCCGTACGTGGCGGCGTTGATCATGGCGTTCCTGTCGTCGCTGCCCAAGCCGGCACCGAAGGCAGAGCCTGTGACTGCGGTGTAAAAACTTGCGCATTGCACTAAACGGCGGCCTCTGGCCGCCGTTTTGCTATAAGATAACGGCCCTTTTGTGTGCCCGCCCCGCTCTTCCAAATACGCTTTCCGGAGTTTCCCCATGACGGCCCATGCCGACCTTTCGCCGACCCTTCAACTTGCCATCGACCTGATCCGTCGCCCATCGGTCACGCCGGTCGATGCCGATTGCCAGAAGCTGATGATGCAGCGCCTGGGCGACGCCGGTTTTGCACTTGAACCGATGCGCATCTTCGACGTGGACAACTTCTGGGCCACCCACGGCAAGCATGAGGGCCCGGTGTTGTGCTTCGCCGGTCACACCGACGTAGTACCGACCGGCCCGGTGCAGGCCTGGCAGAACGACCCGTTCGATGCGTTGATCGATGAAAATGGCATGCTCTGCGGGCGTGGCGCGGCGGACATGAAAGGCAGCCTGGCGGCGATGCTGGTGGCGGCGGAACGCTTCGTCACCGACTACCCGGACCACAAGGGTTCGGTGGCCTTCCTGATCACCAGCGATGAAGAAGGTCCCGCGCACCACGGCACCAAGGCTGTGATCGAACGCCTGGCGGCACGCAAGGAGCGCCTGGACTGGTGCATCGTCGGCGAACCGTCGAGCACCACCCTGGTGGGCGACGTAGTCAAGAATGGCCGTCGCGGCTCCCTCGGCGCCACCCTGACCGTACGCGGTGTACAGGGCCACGTGGCCTACCCGCACCTGGCGAAGAACCCGATCCACCTCGCCGCGCCGGCCCTGGCGGAACTCGCTGCCGAGCACTGGGATGACGGCAACACCTTCTTCCCGCCGACCAGCTTCCAGATTTCCAATCTCAACTCCGGCACCGGCGCCACCAACGTGATCCCCGGTGACCTGATGGCGGTGTTCAACTTCCGCTTCTCCACCGAGTCCACCGTCGAGGGCCTGCAACAACGGGTCGCGGCGATCCTGGACAAACATGGCCTGGACTGGCACGTGGACTGGGCGCTGTCGGGCCTGCCGTTCCTCACCGAGCCGGGGGCTCTGTTGGATGCGGTATCCGCCAGCATCAAGGCGATCACCGGGCGTGAGACCAAGGCGTCCACCAGCGGCGGTACCTCCGATGGGCGCTTTATTGCCACCCTGGGTACCCAAGTGGTCGAACTGGGCCCGGTCAACGCGACGATCCACCAGGTCAACGAGCGCATTCTCGCCAGCGACCTGGATGTACTGACCGAAATCTATTACCAGACCCTGATCAAGTTGCTCGCCTGATGCTTGCCTGCCCCATTTGCAGCGCACCGCTCAACGCGGTGGACAATGGCGTGGTCTGCCCGGCCGGGCACCGTTTCGATCGCGCGCGCCAGGGTTACCTGAACCTGTTGCCGGTGCAGCACAAGAACAGCCGCGACCCGGGCGACAACCTGGCCATGGTCGAGGCACGCCGTGACTTCCTCAACGCCGGGCACTACGCCCCGGTGGCCAAGCGCCTGGCCGAGCTGGCCGCCGAGCGCGCACCGCAGCGCTGGGTCGACATCGGCTGTGGCGAGGGTTACTACACCGCGCAAATCGCCGAGGCCCTGCCCAACGCCGATGGCTATGCCCTGGATATCTCCAAGGAAGCGGTCAAGCGTGCGTGCAAACGCAACCCATACCTGACTTGGTTGATCGCCAGCATGGCCCGTGTGCCATTGGCCGATGCCAGCTGCCAGTTCCTCGCCAGTGTGTTCAGCCCTTTGGACTGGCAGGAAGCCAAGCGCCTGCTCAGCCCCGGTGGCGGCTTGATGAAGGTCGGCCCCACCAGCGGCCACTTGATGGAACTGCGCGAGCGCCTGTACGACGAAGTGCGCGAGTACACCGACGACAAACACCTGGCCCTGGTGCCGGACGGCATGAGCCTTGCGCACAGTGAAACCCTGGAGTTCAGCCTGAGCCTGGCCGCCCCCAAGGACCGCGCCAACCTGCTGGCGATGACGCCCCACGGCTGGCGTGCCAGTGCCGAGCGTCGCAGCGAGGTGATCGAGGCGGTTGAGCCACTGCTGGTCACTGTGTCGATGCGCTACGATTATTTCGTGCTTCAATAACCGCCTTTCAAGCATCCGCGAATGGATTTTCGAATCCCGCAACGAGGAACATCCATGCGCCAACCCGATATTGAGATTTACCTGAAAGACGCCGACGTCGATCACAAGGCCATCGCCGCCTGGCTCGGCGCCGCCCTGGGCCCGTGCACCGACTGGATCCAGAAAGGCCAGACCTACAAGTGCAAGGCCGGCAGCGTGCCGGTCACCTGGCTGCCGAAAGCCGTCGGCAAGTGGAACAGCCTGTACCTGGAAAGCGACCAGACCCCGTGGGAAGACGACATCGCCTGCGCCCGCGCTGCGTTCGCCGCGCTGAACGTCGAAGTGCGCTGTGCACCGGGGACGTGGGTTGAGGAGGAAGGTGAGGAAAGTGCCGACACCTGGATTCGCATCAGCGTAGACGGTGAAGAGCAGATCACCTGGAAGACCACCTGATCCTGATCTATAAACCCAATCAAAAGTGTGGGAGGGGGCTTGCTCCCGATAGCGGTGGGTCAGTCACTGAATACATTGACTGATACTCTGCCATCTGGAGCAAGCCCCCTCCCACATTGGTTCAGTGGTGAACTTACAAACCGACCACATCCTCGGCCTGCAAGCCCTTCTCACCCGTCACCACGGCATACTCCACCTGCTGGCCTTCGGCCAACGAACGGTGGCCTTCACCGCGAATGGCGCGGTAGTGCACAAACACATCCTTGCCATCTTCCCGTTGAATAAAGCCGTAGCCTTTTGCATCGTTGAACCACTTCACATTGCCGGTTTCGCGCGTTGCCATCAGTTCACTCCCACTTGGTTTTTATTATTGAGTCGCTTATTTGAACTGCCGAGTATAAGACAGGCTCAAAAACCATCAACTCAACTTTACATCGCTGCTTTTTTGCCGATTTTCGGCGAATACGGCACACTACCCGCCCGAGCGCCTGCTCGGTTTTTTTTCCACTTGAAGCAGTTCGCCTATGACCCGCTCCCCGTTCCGCCGTCTGGTGTTTGGCACCTTGCGCCGACTGTTGTACCTCTGGGTTCGCTCGGAGACGATCAACCAGTCGTCCCTAACCCTTAACCTGGACCGCAGCCGGCCGGTTTTCTACGTCCTGCAATCACCCTCCCTCACCGAGTTGGCCGTGGTCGATGCCGAGTGCACCAAGGCCGGCCTGCCGCGCCCGGTGCTGCCGGTCTCGGTGGGGCCGTTGCTGGAGCCCGCGGCGTTTTTCTACCTCACGCCGGATCCGGACTGGCTCGGTCGCCAGGACAAGCGCGGTACGCCGCCTGCCCTGACGCGCCTGGTCAACACCCTTACCGAACACGCCGAAGAGAATGCACAAATCATTCCGGTCAGCGTGTTCTGGGGACAATCCCCGGAAAGCGAGTCCAGCCCGTGGAAATTGCTATTTGCCGACAGCTGGGCCGTCACCGGGCGCCTGCGTCGGTTGTTGAGCATCCTGATCCTCGGGCGCAAGACCCGGGTGCAATTCTCCGCGCCTATCAACCTGCGCGAATTGATCGAGCACAATAAAGGGCATGAACGTACCGTGCGCATGGCCCAGCGCATCCTGCGTGTGCACTTTCGTAACCTGAAGACTGCGGTGATCGGCCCAGACTTGTCCCACCGACGTAACCTGGTGAAGGGCCTGGTCAATATGCCGCTGGTCCGCCAGGCCATCCTGGATGAGGCTGAACGGGAGAAGATCAGCCCGGAAAAAGCCAAGGCCCAGGCCCTGCGCTATGGCAACGAGATTGCCTCGGACTACACCTATACCGCGATCCGCTTCCTGGAAGTGGTACTGAGCTGGTTCTGGAACAAGATCTACGACGGCATCAAGGTCAACAACATCGAAGGCGTGCAGAAGGTCGCCCAAGGCTACGAGGTGATCTATGTACCTTGCCACCGCAGCCATATCGACTACCTGCTGCTGTCTTACCTGCTGTTCAAGAATGGCCTGACCCCACCGCACATCGCCGCCGGGATCAACCTCAACATGCCGGTGATCGGCAGCCTGCTGCGCCGTGGCGGGGCGTTTTTCATGCGCCGCACCTTCAAGGGCAACCCGCTGTACACCTCGGTATTCAATGAATACCTGCATACCCTGTTCACCAAGGGTTTCCCGGTGGAGTATTTCGTCGAAGGCGGCCGTTCGCGCACCGGGCGCATGCTGCAACCGAAAACCGGGATGCTGGCGATTACCCTGCGCAGCTTCCTGCGCTCCTCGCGCATGCCAATCGTGTTCGTGCCGGTGTATATCGGCTATGAACGCGTGCTCGAAGGCCGCACCTACCTGGGCGAACTGCGCGGCGCGAGCAAGAAGAAAGAATCGATCTTCGATATTTTCAAAGTGGTCGGCGCTCTCAAGCAGCGCTTTGGCCAAGTCGCCGTCAACTTCGGCGAACCGATCAAGCTGGCCGAATTCCTCGACGCCGAACAACCGGATTGGCGCGCCCAGGAACTGGGCCCGAACTACAAGCCGGCCTGGCTCAACGAAACCACCAACCGCCTCGGCGAACAGGTGGCGCGGCACTTGAACGAAGCTGCAGCGATCAACCCGGTGAACCTGGTGGCCCTGGCACTGCTGTCGACCACCCGCCTGGCCCTGGATGAGCAAGCCATGGCGCGCCAGTTGGACCTGTACCTGGCGCTGTTGCGCCGCGTGCCCTACTCGCCCCATACCACCCTGCCGGAAGGCAATGGCCTGGCGCTGATCAAGCACGTCAAGGACATGAAGCTGCTGTCGGAACAGAGCGACGCCCTGGGCAAGATCGTCTACCTGGACGAACAGAACGCCGTCCTGATGACCTACTACCGCAACAACGTGCTGCACATTTTTGCCCTGCCGGCGTTGCTTGCGAGCTTCTTCCAAAGCAGCTCGCGGATGAGCCGCGAACAGATCCTGCGCTACACCCGCGCGCTCTATCCGTACCTGCAATCGGAGCTGTTCATCCGTTGGTCGCTGGAGGAGTTGGACACAGTGGTCGACCAATGGCTGGACGCGTTCGTCGAACAAGGCCTGCTGCGCTTCGAAAACAACGTGTACCTGCGCCCGGCCCCGAGTTCGCGGCAGTTTGTGCTGCTGACGCTACTGTCCAAGAGCATCGCCCAGACCCTGCAGCGCTTCTACATGGCGATATCGCTGCTGCTCAACAGTGGCCAGAACAGCATCAGCGCCGAAGAGTTGGAAGACCTGTGCACGATCATGGCCCAGCGCCTGTCGATCCTGCACGGCCTCAACGCCCCGGAATTCTTCGACAAGAGTCTTTTCCGACATTTCATCCAGACGTTGCTGGAGCAAGACGTGCTGCGCCGCGATGAAGCGGGCAAACTGGGCTATCACGACCTGCTTGGCGAACTGGCCGAAGGCGCGGCCAAACGCGTGCTGCCGGCCGATATCCGCCTGTCGATCCGCCAGGTCGCCTTGCACCGCGTGGATGGCGCCGCCGAAGCATCGCCCGAAGCGGATGCGGTGCCCCCTAAAGAAAGCCGCTAGATTGACTGAGGCGCCGGGCGGATTCCGGCGCCGTTGAAAAGGAGCTGCACTATGAAAAAGATCATCCTCCTGGGCCTGACTGCTCTGCTCGGAGCCTGCCACTCGATGACCCCTACCCCGAAGGCCAGCCTCGACGGCGAAGTGTTCTACCTGCAACGCATTGCCCTGCCGCCTGCCGCCACACTGAGTGTCAGCCTGCAAGACGTGTCCCTGATGGACGCTCCGGCCGTGACCCTTGCCGAACAGAAAGGCCCGGTCAAAGGCCAGGTGCCGCTGCCGTTTCACCTGAGCTATGACCCTGCCCAGGTCAAGCCCGGCCACACCTACTCGGTGAGCGCTCGCATCGAGCTGGACGGCAAGCTACTGTTTATCACCACTGAGCGGCACACCGTGCAACTCAATGGCCAGGATCCCCAACCGCTGCGCCTGCGGGTTGATGCGGTCGCACACTGATCATTCCACAGTCATAAGGAAGCGCCCATGCTTCGTAAAACTCTTCGCCTTACCGCCCTGTGCGCCGGATTGGTGTTCGGTGCCAATGCAATGGCCCTGGATCTCGGTAGCCTGTCCCAGGGCGACGCCAGCGGTGGCCTCAAGGATGCCTTGACTCAGGGTGCGCAGATCGCCGTGAAACAACTGGGTAAACCCGGTGGTTTCAGCGACAACCCGGAAGTGAAAATCGGCCTGCCGGGCAAACTCGGCAAAGTCGCCGACAAGCTGAAAATGTTTGGCATGGGTGACCAGGTCACGCAGCTGGAAACCAGCATGAACGCGGCGGCTGAAACCGCCGTGACCCAGGCCCAGCCGATTCTGGTCAACGCCGTGAAGAAGATGAGTGTGACCGACGCCAAGGGCATTCTCAGTGGTGGTCAGGACTCCGCCACTCAATACCTGAACAAAAGCAGCCGAGAGGAAATCCGCGCCAAGTTCCTGCCCATCGTCAAGGCCGCCACCGACAAGGTCGGCGTGGCCCAGCAGTACAACGCCCTGGCCGGCAAGGCCGCAGCTTTCGGCGCCGTGGATGCCAAGAGCGCCAACGTTGAAAACTACGTGACCGAGCAAGCCCTGGATGGTTTGTTCAAGATGATTGCGCAACAGGAAGAGACCATTCGCAAGAATCCGGCCGCTGCAGCAACCAGTCTGGCGAAAAAGGTGTTTGGGGCGCTGTAACCCTCAACTGCACCTGTTTACCACTGCGCCAAGGCCGCTTCTAACGGCCTTGGCGCGGTTGTTTCAGGCAACGCCCACTAATGGATCAACGAAAAAGCGGGTACAAGGGTCTGTGGAGCGAGTGATAGCCGCTGACCGGTTGTTGATGCTGGTATGTCGTCACGGGTCGGGTGTGGCTGAAGTGGGGACGATGATGGCCCGAAGCCCCTTCATCAGGCCTGTAGGGTCGGGTGGTGCCAACGTCATCACGGGGAAAATGATTACCTAGCAAAGCCCCGAGAAACGCCCCTTTGAAAGCTGCAATGG
The DNA here is from genome assembly GCF_900105675.1 of Pseudomonas synxantha. Lineage (NCBI taxonomy): Bacteria > Pseudomonadati > Pseudomonadota > Gammaproteobacteria > Pseudomonadales > Pseudomonadaceae > Pseudomonas > Pseudomonas synxantha. The sequence continues at coordinate 4,082,844 of NZ_LT629786.1, forward strand.
CATTAAAAAACGACATGTAGAACTCCATATACTCATTGAAAACGGCTTGGCCGCCTAGATGGCGATGCCAAGTCTTCTGCCTGTCCATCAGGCATTTCTGAGTCGGGGAAACAGGCGCAGGCGTTCCAACTGAGCTGCTGGGTGTTTGCATCAGCATGTAAATCAGCGTGGATAACCAGCCAACAGCCTGGCCCATGGAGCATTGCTTGATCGTAAACGGCAAACACTTCGCGGGGCGCGAAGTGTTTGCGATTACTCAATGACAAAAGTTACAGAGGCTCACTCAATGCATTGAGCGTCCCATTTGGGTGTTGCTATTGGCATTGGCATTGGCATTGGCAATGCTGTTGTTGATTGTGATATTGCCCTTAGGCTGTGAATGGTCATATTTGAAGGATGCGAGCGCCTCAGTCAGCTCACGCCGGCTGACTGAGTCATTATGCAAATGTTTGTGAGGCAGTCCCCCCCCCAGCAGCATGCCGATCCCGGTATAAAAGTTACCCAATGCTTGTAGTAGCATCTCAGTTCCACCTCTATGAATGTTCTGGAAACTTGATCCTGGCGATAAAAATCGACCGGATTAAATACCTGTCGAACAGGTAACCATATGTGGCAAGCGTGAAAAAAAGGTTCCCGCCCGGCTTACCAAAACATTCGCAGATTTACACCCCATCCTTCCTGATTCTGAACCATGCTGCGTACAGCGCCGGCAAGAACAGCAGCGTCAACGCCGTCGCTACAATCAATCCGCCCATGATCGCTACGGCCATCGGCCCGAAGAACACGCTACGCGACAGCGGAATCATCGCCAGCACGGCCGCCAGGGCCGTCAGCACAATGGGGCGAAAACGCCGGACAGTGGCTTCGATGATCGCCTGCCAGGGCGCCAGGCCGGCCTTGATGTCCTGCTCGATCTGGTCGACCAGGATCACCGAGTTGCGCATGATCATCCCCGACAAGGCGATGGTGCCGAGCATGGCGACGAAACCGAAGGGTTGGCGGAATACCAGCAGAAACAGGGTGACGCCAATCAACCCCAACGGCGCGGTAAGGAAGACCATCGCCGTGCGTGAGAAGCTGCGTAACTGCAGCATCAGCAACGTCAGCACCACCACAATAAACAGCGGCACGCCCGCCTTCACCGAGTTCTGCCCACGAGCGGAGTCTTCCACTGTGCCGCCCACGTCCAGCAGGTAGCCGTCCGGCAGTTCGGCACGCACCTGTGCGAGGGTCGGCAGGATCTGCTGGACCAATGTCGCCGGTTGTTCCTTGCCGTAGATATCAGCGCGCACCGTCACCGTCGGCAGGCGGTTGCGGTGCCAGATAATGCCCTCTTCAAAACCGTACTCGAGGGTGGCGATTTGCGAGAGCGCCACGCTTTTACCATTGTCGGTAGGCACCGCCAGGCTTGGCAGCAGCGACAACTCGGTACGCTCATGGACAGTGCCGCGCAGGAGGATTTCGATCAATTCATTGTCCTCCCGGTATTGGCTGACACTGGAACCGGTCAAGGAACTCTGCAGGAACTTCGACAGGTTGGCGGTGCTCACGCCGAGGGCACGCGCACGGTCCTGGTCGATGTTCAGGTAGACGATTTTGCTCGGTTCTTCCCAATCCAGGTGCACGTTGACCACATGGGCGTTTTCGCGCACCTTGGCCGCCACTTTGCGGGCCAGGGCGCGAACTTCTTCAATGTGCTCGCCAGTCACGCGAAACTGCACCGGGTAACCCACGGGCGGGCCGTTCTCCAGGCGGGTGACCCGCGAGCGCAGGTCGGGGAATTGCTCGTTGAGGGTTTCAATCAGCCAGGTGCGCAGGCTTTCACGTTCCTCGATGGTGTTAGCCAGCACCACGAATTGCGCAAAGCTGGCGGCCGGCAATTGCTGGTCCAAAGGCAGGTAAAAGCGCGGCGAACCGGTGCCCACATAAGCCACGTAGTTATTGATGCCGGCGTGTTCCTTGAGCAACGCCTCCAGGCGCTTGACCTGGTCGGCGGTGTTGCTCAGGGAGGCGCCTTCGGCCAGTTTCAGATCGACCATCAGCTCCAGGCGCCCGGACGCCGGGAAGAACTGTTGCGGCACGAAGCGGAACAACGCAACCGAGCCGATGAACAGCAGCAGGGTCAGGACGATGACCGTCTTACGCCGACGTACGCACCACTCCACCAAACGTCTTACGCGCTGGTAGAAGGGCGTGCCGTAGGGATCAGGACCATCGGCGCCATGCTTGGCCGCATGAATCTTTGCCAGGTCCGGCAAGAGCTTTTCCCCCAGATAGGGTACGAACACCACGGCGGCCACCCAGGAAGCCAGCAAGGCGATGGTCACCACCTGGAATATCGAACGGGTGTATTCGCCGGTGCTCGATTGCGCAGTGGCAATCGGCAGGAAGCCCGCCGCCGTGATCAACGTACCGGTGAGCATGGGGAACGCGGTGCTGGTCCAGGCGAAGCTGGCAGCCTTGAGGCGGTCGTAGCCCTGTTCCATTTTGATCGCCATCATTTCCACGGCGATGATCGCGTCGTCCACCAGCAAGCCCAGGGCCAGGACCAGGGCGCCGAGGGAAATCTTGTGCAGGCCGATGCCGAGGTAATACATGGTGGCAAAGGTCATCGCCAGTACCAGCGGAATCGCCAGGGCGACCACCATGCCGGTGCGCACCCCCAGGGAGAAAAAACTCACCAGCAATACAATCGCCAATGCTTCGGCCAGTACCTGGACAAATTCGCCGACGCTGGTCTTCACCGCGGCCGGCTGGTCTGACACCTTGCGCAGCTCCATGCCTGCTGGAAGGTTCTTCTGCAAGCGTGCGAATTCACCTTCCAGGGCTTTACCCAGTACCAGAATATCGCCGCCGTCGCGCATGGCCACGGCCAGGCCGATGGCGTCTGCGCCCATATAACGCATGCGCGGTGCCGGAGGGTCATTGAAGCCACGGTGGATGTCGGCCACATCACCGATGCGGAAGGTGCGATCCCCCACACGGATCGGGAAGTTGCGGATTTCCTCCACGGTTTTGAAATTGCCCGATACCCGCAACTGCACGCGCTCGCTCGGGGTTTCAAAGAAACCGGCGGTCGAGACCGCATTTTGCTCCTGCAACGCCTGCTGTACCGCGGCCAATGGCAACCCGAGGGTGGCGAGCTTGAGGTTGGACAGCTCGATCCAGATCTTCTCGTCCTGTAGGCCAAGCAGCTCGACCTTGCCTACGTCCGGTACCCGCTGCAGTTGAATCTGGATGCGGTCGGCGTAGTCCTTGAGCACGGCATAGTCAAAGCCGTCGCCGGTCAGCGCATAGATATTGCCGAAAGTGGTGCCGAATTCATCGTTGAAAAATGGCCCCTGGATGTCCGGCGGCAAGGTCTGGCGGATGTCGCTGATTTTCTTGCGCACCTGGTACCACAGCTCAGGGATCCGTGCCGAGGGCATCGAATCGCGAGCCATGAAGGTCACCTGTGATTCACCGGGGCGCGAGAAGGACACGATGCGCTCGTACTCACCGGTCTCCATCAGTTTTTTCTCGATGCGCTCGGTGACCTGGCGTGACACTTCCTGGGCCGTGGCGCCGGGCCAGTTGGTCTTGATCACCATGGCCTTGAAGGTAAAGGGCGGGTCTTCGCTTTGCCCCAGCTTGGTGTAGGACAAGGTGCCGACCACCGCCAGCAGGATCATCAGGAACAGCACGATCTGGCGATTACGCAGCGCCCATTCGGAGAGATTGAAACCCATGGGACTACTCCTTGGCCGCCAGATTCACCACACGGTTGGAGCGATCCACCGGGCGCACTTGCTGGCCCTCATGGAGCACATGCACGCCTGCGGCAACCACCCAGTCGGTGGGGGTCAAGCCTTCCAGTACCGGCACGGTTTTTTCACCGAAGGCGCCAATGCGCACCGGGGTGCGCTCAAGCGTGTTGTCCGGCTGTACACGCCAGACGTAGGACGCGCCATTCTCGGCGCTGAGGGCAGACAGCGGCACCGACAGTGGGATGACACCGTCAGCTTGTATGAACACACGGGCACTTTGGCCCAGCTCGGCGGGTACTTTGCCACCCGTGAAGGCCACGCGAGCGGCGAAGGTGCGTGATTTCGGGTCGGCGGCAGGTGAGAGCTCACGAATGCGCCCGGCGAAGCGTTGATCCGGCTGGCTCCACAACTCCACCGACACCGCTTGGCCAATCTTGAAACGACCAAAGCCATGTTCGGGCAGGCTGATCAACACCTCACGCTCGCCATCGGTGGCCAGGGTGAACACAGTCTGGCCAGCAGAAACCACTTGTCCCACTTCCACCGCACGCTTGGCGACCACTCCGTCCTGAGGCGCACGCAGCACAGCATAACCGGCCTGATTGCTCGAGACCTCGTGCTCGGCCTTGATCTGCTTCAGGCGTGCTTCACCCGCTCGGTAGAGGTTTTCGGAATTGTCGTACTGCGAACGGCTGACCATCTGACGATCCATCAGGGTCTTGTAGCGATCACGCTCTGCGCGCACCAGGCTCAGGTTGGCCTCGGCGGCAGCCACTTGGGCACGGGTGGCTTCCAGTTGCAGGCGCACATCCTGGGGGTCGAGTTCGGCAAGCGGCTGATTGGTTTTGACCCGCTCCCCCTCCTCCACCAGGCGCTTGCTGACTTTGCCACCGATGCGAAAGGCCAGGTCTGGCTCATAACGGGCACGCACCTCGCCAGGGTAACTGTCCATTGCCTGCGCCGAGGGTTGCGGTTGTACCACCATGGCTGGGCGGACGCTGGTTGGGGTCGCTTCTTCATGGCCGCAGGCGGCCAACAGGAAGACCAGGCTGACAGGCAAAGCAAGGGGCAGGACGGCGCTGCGCATGCTGAAGGACCTTTCGCAAATAGAGCTAGGAATAATTATACTGGCCGGTATGTTATTAATACCAAACTCGCCAGTCCAGTATTAAAGGTAAAAATGTCCGACAATCCTGTGAACACCGCCAGCCCCGGGCGTCCCAAGGACATGGCAAAACGCCGGGCAATCCTCGAAGCGGCGAAGTCCCTGTTCTTGAGCAACGGTTACGCGAACACCAGCATGGATGCCGTCGCCCTGGCGGCCGGCGTATCGAAACTCACCGTATACAGCCATTTCACCGACAAAGAGACGTTGTTCACTGCCGCGGTGGTGGCCAAGTGTGAAGAGCAATTGCCGGTGATGTACTTCGAGCTACCCGCAGGCATGCCCGTCGAGACTGTGCTGTTGAACATCGCCCGGGGCTTCCATCGGCTGATCAACAGCGAGGAGTCGGTGAACCTGCATCGCCTGATGATGACCACCGGCAATCAGGACGTGAAACTCTCACAAATCTTCTTCGAGGCCGGCCCCATGCGCATGCTGCAAGGCATGGAGCGCCTGCTCGGCAAGATTGACCAGAGCGGTGCCCTGCGCATCGATAAACCATTCAAGGCAGCCGAACACTTCTTTTGCCTGCTCAAGGGCACGGCGAATTTTCGCTTGTTGTATGGCTGCGGCGGGCAACTGAGCGCCGTAGAGGCCGAGGAACATGTGCAGGAGGTGGTGAGGTTGTTTATGCGCGCGTTCAGGCCCTGAACCCATCGGCCCCACGCGCCTGCGTGGGAACGACCAGCCTCAGGGTTTCAGGGCTTTTTTAGCATAGATGTCATAACGGCTGGATTTACCATCCAATGCATGGCTCGGCTTCGGCCCGTCAATGCAAGGCGCCTTGCGCGGGCGCTTGACCACCACGCGGTGGCTGGCCAGCGCCAGGGCAGCCACGAGCAACGCCGGTGCATCCGGATCATCGCCTACCAGCGGCCGGAACAGGCGCATTTCCTTCTTCACCAGAGCAGTTTTCTCACGGTGCGGAAACATCGGATCCAGGTAGATCACCTGCGGCGGCTCACCCTCCCAATTGAGCATCACGTCGATAGAGTTGCCCTTGAGCAACTGCATGCGCGCCACAATCGGTGCCACTTCAACATCTTGCGCAGCGCGTGCCAGACCGTCTTCGAGCAAGGCGCCGATCAACGGCTGGCGCTCGATCAGGCTCATCTCGCACCCCAGGCTGGCGAGTACGAACGCATCCTTGCCCAAGCCGGCCGTGGCGTCCAGTACCCGGGGCCGCACGCCTTGGGCGATGCCCACGGCCTTGGCGATCATTTGCCCGCTGCCACCGCCATATAGACGCCGGTGCGCCGCGCCTCCTTCGACAAAGTCGACCCGCACGGGCCCCGGCGCATCAGGCCCAAGCTGTTGCAGTTGCAGGCCCTGTTCCCCGACTTGCAGGGAAAAATCCGCATCCACCACCTGCTGGGGCAAGCCCAGCAGCGCAGCCCACTGCTCGGCGCGGGCCTGGAAACTGTCGGCCAACGCCTCGACCTGGATGCGGCTGGCCGCTGGTTGTTCGTTCATCAATCGCTACGCTCGAAAATATTAAGGATCGGCCAAAAACGGCCGATAAAAACAACAGTCAGGTATTTTGCCAGAGCTGAGCGACGACCGAGAAAAATGTCAGACATTCTTCCTCTAACCATCGGTGTACTGCCGACCCACAACCACTACGGCCTGCGCAATACCCAAGCGCTGGCCGGGGTGAGTCATGTGTGGCAGGACTTCTTCGCCCGGGCATTGGCCGAGCAGCTCGGTGAAACGCCGCAGGCGCTGGCCGCCAAGGCGCCAGCACCGCTGGACCCAGCGGTTGAGCCCAGTGAAGGCGCCGACCTGTTGTCGCAGATCCTCACCCAACGCGAGTGCGAGGTCAAAGACACCGAGATCGCGCCGCCCGAGCCGCTGTTCCTGCCGATAGCCGAATTCGAAACCGAGCTACTGCCACCGGCCGCGACACCGTTCCCGGAAGACGAAATCATCGCCCAGCAGCGCCTGCAGGATTTCGACAGTGGCTGGGTACGCCCGATTGTCCTGAACGCCGGCCAACCGCTGCCAGCGCCAGGCCCGGCGCCGCAGCCACGCCCACTGCATTTGCCGATTGCCGAGTTCGAACTGGACCTGTTGCCACCGGCTGCTGCGCCTTACCCTGAAGAAGAGCTCGTGGCACAACAAAAAGCCTTGGATTTCGACTACTACTGGGCACGCCCGCTGGTTACCCAAAACCTGCGCCTGGCCGCTTAAACCTCAGCGACATACCCACCAGCGTCCCATATCCAGATGAAAGTGGTTGCGATGCGCTGCGTTGTAGTCCGGGCTCAATACCACGTTGAAATCATCACAAGCGCCATCGCGCACCTGGCGCAGGAAACGCGCACTGTCACCCTCCCCCGGCCAATCCTTGAGCACACTGATGCTGCGCCCATCCGCCAGGCGAAAACCGGCGATGTCCAGGGCATTGGCCGAGGCGTGCTGGCTAAGTCGCCCTTCGGCTCGGTTGTAGACATTGCGACAGGCAAAGCTGCCCAAATGCTCGACGCGACTCACCCGTTGGCCAAAAATCGCCTGGGCCGCCGGTTGCAGGCTGTGGCGCTCGAACAAGGCGAACGCCACGGCCAGCGGGCAACTGGCGAGAAAGCTGCTGCTCAAGACGACGTCAGCGCCCTGCACCCGCAAGATATTGCGCAAGGGGCACGCCGCATCGGCTGCGGTGTCCGCCTGGCGACTTACCCGCAGGCCGGAGGTTTGCAATACCTGGTCACACAGCGCCGGATCATCTTGCAAACGGCTGAGCTTGTAGCGCGTCAGCAGGTTCGGGCTGGCGCGCACATCCAAAGGTGCCCAGGGATTCCATTCAGCCGGCATCGGCACCCAGCCCCGCCAGACAGCCAGCGCAGATATGCCCGTCAGCAATAGCAGCGCACCCAGCGCTTTTATCCAGCCCACGGTTCAATCCTTGAAGAATTGAGTGGCCTGGCCATAAGGCATCGAACGCTCAGTAAAGGTGAAGGTACCTCGCTCATGGACTTCCTGCGCCGCACGGTAGAACTCGCCATACGCCGCCAACGCCATGGCCGAGCCGACACTGATGCGCTTGACGCCCATCGCATTCAATTGCCCTACGCTGAGCTTAAGGCCACCGGACATCAACACATTCACGGGTTTGGGCGCCACCGCCTTGACCACTGCCAGCACCTCTTCGGCACTGCGCAAGCCCGGGGCATAAAGCACGTCGGCACCGGCTTCGGCAAAGGCCTGAAGGCGCCGAAGGGTGTCGGGCAGATCGAGGCGGCCATGCAGGAGATTTTCTGCGCGGGCGGTCAAGGTGAAGGGGAATGGCAAACTGCGGGCAGCGGCGACGGCGGCCTCCACACGTTCAACCGCCAGATCGAAGGGATAGATCGGGTCTACGGCAATGCCCGTGGCATCTTCGATGGAGCCACCAACAATCCCGCTGGCCGCCGCCCGCAAGATGGCCTGGGCGCAGCCTTCGGGCGTATCACTGAAGCCGTTTTCCAAGTCCGCCGCGACCGGCAGCGTGGTGGCGTTGGCGATCATTGCAGCATTGAGCAGGGTGTCCTCGAGGGTCAGGGCGCCCTGCGAATCCGGCCGCCCCAGGCTGAATGCATAACCCGCGCTGGTGGTGGCCAGCGCCTCGAAGCCCAGGCTGGCGAGCATGATCGCGGAGCCCGCATCCCAGGGGTTGGGCATCACAAACGCGCGGTCACGTTCATGCAGGGCCTTGAAGGTTTCGGCGCGTAGGGTTTGGGCATCCATGACTGACTCCTGGCGAGAAAAGGAGCCTTAGAGTAACCCCAGTTGCTCCGCTTCGGGCGCTCGATGCAAGGTGGGCAGCGGCGGCAAGCCGGGCAGGCGCGCCATCAGCTTGGCGTGAAAGCGCAGGGCCAGTTGTGCGGCGAGGCGGTTATCCGAGGTGTGCAGGAACATGTAGGGCGTACGCCCCTCTTCGATCCAGCTGGCGATCTTTTCCACCCACGGGATCAGGAACGGGTCGTTGGCCTCAAGCTGCGGATGGCCGATAAAACGCACCTGGGGAAACTGGGTCAGCGCCGCCGGGCGCGGTGGCACCCTGGGCTTTTTTGCCTGGGCATGCAGAACCGCCGCCGACGTGGAGGTGCAGCTGAACAGGGCACGGGGATCCAGGCAGATGCGCTCGACGCCACGGTCACGTAAAAGGCGGTTGAGCATGCGTTCGGCGTCGCCCTTGGCGAAGAACTGCTCATGCCTGACTTCCACGGCCAGCGGACGATCAATACCATCAAGGAACCCGGCCAGCTCAGCGAGGCGTTGCGGTGTAAAACCCTTGGAGAGTTGCAGCCACAGCGGCGAAACGCGCGCACCCAGAGGGCTCATCAGCCCGACAAAACTTTCGGCCGCCGGCAATTGCTCACGCAAGTCGCCGGCATGGCTGATATCCCCGGGGAATTTGGCGGTGAAGCGAAAGTCATCGGGCATGATGTCAGCCCAGCGCTGTACTGTGGCGGTCGAGGGGCGAGCATAGAATGTGGTATTGCCTTCAACAGCGTTGAAGACCTGGGAGTAGAGCCCGAGGTAATCGCCGGAACGAGCATCGAGGGGATACAGGTATTCACGCCAGGCGTTTTCACTCCAGGACGGGCAGCCGATGTAGTAAGGCAACCCCATCAGATATGGATATCGAGACCCAGAACTTCCATATCCCACTCGACAAAACCGGCAGTGGTCAGGTAACTGGCCAAGGCGGTGGCAACGCTTTTGCTCATGGAGCGGGGGAAGACCATGTCTTGCTGACGGGCGGGAACGCCGCTGGTACGGGCGCCTCCAGCACTTTGGGCGCGGGAGGGCGACTCAGAGTGGACTTCGATGAAGTCCGGCGAATCCTCGACCGAATCATCTACCGTCACGTTGGCCTTGCGCGGCTTACGCTTGAGTGGGTAGGACTGTGAGGAAAAGCCGTCTATACGCATACATGCAGACTCGGTATCAATGATGGCAATTTAGCGGCACTTTCCGTGGTGCGCAAATGCTCTGGTGATAACTAGAACACATAATTCGTAAAAGGTTTAAAAACTGCGGCAAATTCTGACGATTGGCGAAATTTGCCACCGAATGCCTACATTCTTGACGTCAAATAATTCCGCGTTCGGCCTTGGTCTGCGCCACTTTATCGCGCAGGTAAACAGGTGCAGCCTGATCTGCCGCAATGGCCTCGCCGCGCTCGAACGCGAACCGTGCCAATGCCAGCAAATCTTCGGCGTGGGGCAACATCGCAGCGTCCCGTCCTGCCAACTGCACCTTGATGCGTTCGCCATAACCCCAGCCCGTGCCGGCACCAAACCAATCCCCACTGACGTCATCCGGTAATGTCACCGCTTGCGGCGCCTGTACCGCTTCCACACCCACCAGGCGCATTTCGCCGGCGGTCTCGCGGTAGCAACCCCAATAGACTTCATCCATGCGCGCATCGATCGCCGCCGCCACTTGCGTGGCGCCGTGTTCACGCAATGCGCGCTGGGCCAGCACGGCGAGGTTGGACACCGGCAATACCGGACGCTCCAATGCAAAGGCCAGGCCCTGCACCACGCCGATGGCAATACGCACACCGGTAAAGGCACCCGGGCCACGACCGAAGGCGATGGCATCCACACACGCCAGGGTGGTGCCGGCGTCTTCAAGCAACTGCTTGATCATCGGCAACAGCTTCTGCGCATGCAGGCGCGGGATCACCTCGTAGTGGCTCGTTACCTTGCCATCGTGCAGCAAGGCAACGGAGCAAGCTTCAGTCGCGGTGTCCAGGGCCAGCAGGGTGCTCATCGGTGTAGGTGTCCAAGTCGGGAAAAAAGTGCGCCAGTATAAACAACAACGGCCCGCAAGCGGGCCGTTGTACGTAAAGCCGATGGCAGGATCAGCTCAATGCTTGCAACACCTTGGCGGTGATGGCTTCTACCGAGCCCACGCCTGGGATATGGCTGTACTTCGGCTTGCCTTGGGCTGCTGACAGCTTCTGGTAGAAATCCACCAGCGGCTTGGTCTGGGAGTGGTAGACCGACAGGCGATGACGCACGGTTTCTTCGGTGTCGTCTTTACGCTGCACCAGGTCTTCGCCGGTAACATCGTCCTTGCCTTCCACTTTCGGCGGGTTGTAGACGACGTGATACACGCGGCCGGAGCCTTCGTGAACACGACGGCCGGCAATACGCTGGACGATTTCTTCATCTTCAACCGCGATTTCGACCACGGCGTCCAGCTCCACGCCCGCCTTCACCAGGGCTTCAGCCTGGGGAATGGTGCGTGGGAAGCCGTCGAACAGGAAACCGTTCTTGCAATCGTCCTGGCTGATGCGTTCCTTGACCAGGTTGATGATCAGGTCATCGGAGACCAGGCCGCCGCTGTCCATCACACTCTTGGCGATCAGGCCCAGCTCGGTGCCAGCCTTGACGGCCGCACGCAGCATGTCGCCGGTGGAGATTTGTGGAATGCCGAATTTTTCAGTGATGAACTTTGCCTGAGTACCTTTACCGGCCCCGGGAGCTCCCAGCAGAATGACGCGCATCGATGTGCTCCTCAATTTTTTATAGAGATGACGCTCGGATTCGCCGCGTGGGGCCAATCTCGTAAAAATGTGGTTCCAGGCCGATCAAACGGCCAAAGGCTGATCAAGATACACAGCGGGCCCTTACCATACAAGCCGCCAAAAGTAGGAGAAACCCACGCCCGGCATGCGTCAGCGACGGGGTGTGCCTGAGCGCAACCCGCCCCCTCAAACGATGACCGCCCTTTTCAGGGCGGTCCTCGGGGTTTATCCGCAAGCCGTTGAGAACACGCAAGAAACCTCAACCGGTGTTGCGCAAACCGGCGGCAATACCGGCGACGGACACCAGCAGCGCCTGTTCCAGAGGGCTGTCTTGCGCCGCCTCCTGTTGACGCGAACGTGCCAGCAACTCGGCCTGCAACAAGTGCAAAGGGTCGAGGTAGGTGTTGCGAAGACGAATGAACTCCAGGGTGTCGGGGCTATGGGCCAGCAGCTGGGACTGCCCGGTCAGGCCAAGCACCACGCCACACGCCTGCGACAATAGGTCGCGTAAGTGCGCACCCAATGGCAGCAGGTCCGCCTGCACCAGACGCTCATCATATAGACGAGCAATATCGGCATCCGCCTTGGCCAGCACCATTTCCAGCATGTCGATGCGCGTGCGGAAGAACGGCCACCGTTCACGCATCTGCCCCAGCAACGGGCCTTCACCCCGTTCCAGCGCCTTGCTCAATGCCGCTTCCCAACCAAGCCAGGCGGGCAGCATAAGGCGCGTCTGGGTCCAGCCGAAAATCCACGGGATGGCGCGCAGGCTTTCAATACCGCCGGCCCGACGCTTGGCCGGACGACTGCCCAGGGGCAAACGTCCCAACTCCTGCTCCGGGGTGGACTGGCGGAAGTATTCGACGAACTGCGGATTTTCCCGCACCACGGCACGGTAAGCGCTGACCCCGTCGGCCGCCAACTCATCCATCAAATGACGCCAGGCCGGCTCCGGTGGCGGCGGCGGCAACAACGTCGCTTCCAGCACGGCGGCCAGGTAGAGGTTGAGGTTTTGTTCGGCAATATCCGGCAGGCCGAATTTGAAGCGAATCATCTCGCCTTGTTCAGTCGTACGGAACCGCCCCGCCACCGAGCCCGGTGGCTGCGACAGGATCGCCGCGTGAGCCGGGCCGCCGCCACGGCCGACCGTGCCGCCACGACCGTGGAACAGCAGCAGCTCCACCTGCTGCTCGCGGCAAATATCCACCAACTGCTCCTGCGCCCGGTACTGCGCCCAGGCCGCGGCTGTGGTGCCAGCGTCCTTGGCCGAATCCGAATAGCCGATCATCACTTCCTGTGGGCCCTGCAACCTTGCGCGATAGCCCGGCAGTTGCAACAGCCGCTCCATCACCGGCCCGGCGTTATCCAGGTCGGCCAGGGTCTCGAACAGCGGCACCACGCGCATCGGCCGTTGTACACCCGATTCTTTGAGCAGCAACTGCACCGCCAGCACATCCGACGCGGCGCCCGCCATGGAGATAACGTACGAACCTAATGATGCCGCTGGTGCGGCAGCAATTTCCTTGCAGGTATTCAACACTTCGGCAGTGTCCGCCGACGGTTTGAAATAGCCCGGCAGCAACGGACGACGATTGGCCAGCTCCTGGGTGAGGAAGCTGATGCGGGCCTCTTCGTCCCAGTCCTCATAACAGCCCAGCCCCAGGTAATCGGTGATTTCAGTCAGGGCCGAGCAATGGCGGCTGGAATCCTGGCGCACGTCCAGGCGCACCAGGAACAGGCCGAAGGTCACGGCGCGTCGCAGGCAGTCGAGCAGCGGGCCATCGGCAATCACGCCCATGCCGCATTCATGCAGCGACTGGTAGCACAACTCCAATGGGTCCAGCAGGTCGCGGTTGTCCTGCAACACCTCGGCAGGCGCCGCCGTGTAGGCGGTCAACGAGGTGTGAGCCCACTGGCGCGTCGCACGCAGGCGCTCACGCAGTTGCTTGAGCAACGCGCGATAGGGCTCGACGCTGTCGCCAACCTTGGCCTGCAACGCCGGGCTGGCTTGTTGCATCGACAACTCGGAGGCCAGGTGGTCGATGTCGCGCAAATACAAGTCAGCCGCCATCCAGCGTGCCAACAACAGCACTTCGCGGGTGACCGGCGCGGTGACATTCGGGTTGCCGTCACGGTCGCCGCCCATCCACGATGCAAAGCGAATCGGCGCTGCCTCCAGGGGCAGGCGCAGCCCGGTAGCGGCAAACAGGGCCTGGTCAGCCTTGCGCAGGTAATTGGGGATGGCGTGCCACAGCGAATGCTCGATGACCGCAAAGCCCCATTTGGCTTCGTCTACCGGGGTGGGCCGGACCCGGCGGATTTCCTCGGTATGCCAGGCTTCGGCGATCAGTCGTTGCAGGCGTGTGCGGATCTGCTCGCGCTCGGCACTGGTGAGGTCACGGTGATCCTGCAAGGCCAGTTGCGCGGCGATTGCATCGTATTTCTGGATCAGGGTGCGGCGAGCCACTTCAGTGGGGTGGGCGGTGAGCACCAGCTCAATCTCCAACCGTGCCAACTGGCGGGCCAGGGATTCATTGCTGTGCCCCTCGCCTTGCAGGCGGGCCAGCAACTCCGGCAAGACTCGGGATTCGAACGGCGCGGGTTGCGACTCATCGCGCCGATGAAGCAACTGATATTGCTCGGCAATGTTGGCCAGGTTGAGAAACTGGTTGAAGGCCCGGGCCACGGGCAGCAATTCGTCTTCCTGCAGCTGGTTGAGACGGGTGCTCAGTTCATCGCCGGCGCCGCGACGGTCGGCCTTGGCGCCTTTGCGGATCTGCTCGATCTTATCGAGGAAATCATCGCCGTACTGCTCTCGAATGGTGTTGCCCAACAGCTCACCCAGCAGGTGAACATCCTCACGCAAGCGTGCATCGATATCACTCATCAGCCAATCTCCAGCCAGAAATCCGGGACGCGCAGGTGTTCCAGAGTGCCGCCCGCGTCGGTATCTGACAAGGCCGAACGCAAACGACTTTAAACCTTGTGGCTGACAGCTAGTCTCAAGAGTGAGCCGCCACGTTATCCAAGCAGGCGGCTGGTCACTCATCACCGCCTGCCATCGCAGGCTTATTGAGGTTGCCATGAAGATTCGAGAACTGCCCCAGCACTGGGAAGAAACCGCCAAGGGTCGCCTGACCCAGACTGAATACGCGATTCATCTGGACGTGGAATCCGCGGCACGCTTGGCTGCCCTTGCCGAGATGTATCCCAAGCGCCATACCGAAGAATTGCTCGGAGAGCTGATCGGTGCCGCCCTGGAAGAGCTGGAAGCCAGCTTCCCCTATATCAAGGGCCAGCAGGTGATTGCCACCGACGAGGAAGGTGACCCGCTGTATGAAGACGTCGGGCCCACTCCACGTTTTCTGACCCTGTCGCGCCGTTATCTGCATGATCTGTCAGCCAGTGCCGACGAACAAAAGCACTGATATACATCCGCAATGCCCATCTGAATCAAGTATTCCGGGCCTCCTAGAGGCTCGGGCTACCTCTGCGAGCGCTGAAAGTTCCATGTTTAAACCCTGACCGATCAGTCAGATATTTTTTTAGGCAAATCGCCATCTTCTCTGAACTTTTGAAAAAAGCCGCCGGTCACAGCCAGTAAGCCATCACTTGGAACGGTCGTTTGAAACTGGCGTCATGTGCTTTATCGCCGGGGCCGCAATCGATACGCCACGATGGATTTTGATGTTTTTCAGGAGTTATCCAATGGAGTTGAAGACGATGAACACCAGCACTGCCAAATCCTCGTTTAACCACCTGCGCGGGCTCAAATTGGCCGCGCTGGCAATCGGCACCAGCTTCGTTCTCGCGGGCTGCGCCGGCAATCCTCCAACCGAGCAGTACGCCGTGACTCAATCGGCTGTCAACAGCGCCGTGAGCGCCGGCGGCACCGAGTATGCCGCCGTGGAAATGAAGGCGGCCCAGGACAAGCTCAAGGAAGCTGAACTGGCCATGCACGACAAGAACTACGACAAGGCTCGTATGTTGGCCGAGCAGGCCGAGTGGGACGCTCGCGTTGCTGAGCGTAAAGCCCAGGCTGCCAAGGCTGAACAGGCTGTGAAGGACTCCCAGAAGGCTGTTGAAGAGCTGCGTAAGGAAGGCATGCGCCCGGCTGCTATCCAGCAGAAGTAAGCCGCAGCCCCTTGACTGCATCGCACCTGATATCGAATTGAAAGGACGACACGACTATGCGTAAACAACTGATGATCCCTGCCCTGCTGGCGATGAGCGTTGCCTTGGCGGCCTGCTCCACCCCGCCGAACGCGAACCTGGAAAATGCACGGACCAACTTCTCGGCCCTGCAAACCAACCCGCAAGCCACCAAGCTGGCAGCGCTGGAAACCAAAGACGCCAGCGAATGGCTGGACAAGGCTGACAAGGCGTACCGCGACAAGGAAGACGAGAAGAAGGTCGACCAACTCGCCTACCTGACCAACCAGCGCGTTGAAGTCGCCAAGGACACCATCGCCCTGCGCGAAAACGAAGCCAAGCTGAAAAACGCCGGCGACGAACGTGCCCGCGCCCTGCTGGACGCCCGTGATGCGCAGATCAAGCAACTGCAAAACAGCTTGAATGCCAAGCAGACCGACCGTGGCACCCTGGTGACTTTCGGCGACGTATTGTTTGCCACCAACAAGTCCGACCTGAAATCCAGCGGCCTGGTGAACATCACCAAACTGGCTCAGTTCCTGCGCGATAACCCGGACCGTAAAGTCATCGTTGAAGGCTACACCGACAGCACCGGTTCGGACTCGTACAACCAGAGCCTGTCCGAGCGTCGTGCCGCTTCCGTACAACGTGCACTGGCTCAACAAGGCGTGGACATCTCGCGCATCGTGACCCAGGGCTACGGCAAGGAATACCCGGTTGCCGACAACGGCAGCGTGTCTGGCCGTGCCATGAACCGTCGCGTTGAAGTCACCATCTCCAACGATAACCAGCCGGTCAAGCCACGCTCTTCCGTTGCTTATTGATCGTTGACGCTGGATAAAAAAACCCACCTTATGGTGGGTTTTTTTTGATCAGGAATACTGGATCGTGCGATCTGTATCTTCATCTGGCGGCGTTATCATTGCTCCGCTACGGGAGGTATCGGCCAAATCGTCCGTCCAGTTGTTACGCGCCTGCTCTTGCGCGTTTTGCCGCTCCAATGCCTGATGTGCCCTGGCCATGGCCACCATGTTGTGTATCGCATCAATATTTATCACTGCTTCCCGGCCCCGCTCCGTGTAAAAGTTATATGCCCTTTGTGGCTATTTACACAAAACGGTTCCAGGTAATTTCGTTACATGCGAGCTTCTGCGTGAAGCTGGGGATCAACCCCATTCATCTCTGCACGCGTGAAAACCCGCCCATAACCGGCGGCTTGTTCAACAACCGTCAATCAGTAGTTGACCGGGCCCTGGCTAGGGGCCCCACCTGCCTGGATCTGGCCACCACCTTGCGTGGCATCCTGACCGCCTTCACCACCTTGGCCGGCCTGGGCAAGCAGCTGTTTCAGCTTTTCCAGCAGCTCCTCAAGGGTATCGCCGCCTCCAGCCCCCTGAGCGCCTCCGCCCCCTTGTGAACCACCAGCCCCTTGACTGCCGCCTCCACCCTGCCCGCCTTGGGCACCCTCGGCAAGCTTGGCGTCAATTTGATCCCTGATATTTTGAATGGCGGAGCCTTGCTGAGAATCTGCGGCATTGCCCGAATTGCCAACATTGCCTGCGCCCTGTACACCACTTGCACCAACGATACCAACCATAATTGCATGCTCCAGATTAATGAATACGGTGAACTGATCAGCCAAGCGAATCAGTTCACGATCTGTGGCAAGCACGCCAAAGTGGTTCCAGCCTGTAACGGTTCGCAGCAGTCTTAAATGACTAATCGGCATCTATAAGGGAGTTTTCCCACAGAGGCGATGCAGCGCCTCATTGTTGCAACTGCGGGGTTTCCTGCCCCATGCAACGAACGGCCTGCTTCTTGTTGTTCACCAGTACGCCGCTCAAGCCTTTCTGTTCGGTATCAAACATCACCAACACACCGTCCACGCACTGCGCCACTTGCGCGGCGGGCGTCAGGGATATTTTGTAATCCTCACCCGGCAAGGTCTTGAGCATGGTGAAGTCGCTGAGCAGCAACGCATCCTCCGGCTTGGCGAAATGCAGGTAGCCGTAGTACCACAGGCAACCGACGGTGCCGATGATGGTGCCGATACCGGTGAGGATCAGCGGGATCATGTTGCGTTCTTCACTCATTGCGGGCTCTCTGATGGATCGACTTTAGAGGTTGGATAATTCGGGATTTCGCCCAGGCGACGCAGGCCATTGAAATGCTGTGGATCTTCCAGGTAACGCAGCATCACGGTTTGCCAGGTTTTGTCGGCAAAAGTCTGCACATGGCCGCCACGGGTCAGCTGCAGCACCCTTGGCGGTGGGGCCGCTTGATACAGGCGCAGCCCATTGGACACCGGCACGATCGGGTCATCCAGGCTGTGAAACAGCAGTTTTGGCACGCCGGTCAACTGGGGCATGGTGTTAATTGCACTGTCGGCGTCGGGCACCAACCAAGACAAGGGAACCTGGAACGGCCAGGTTAACCATGAAGTGCTCAGGGCGAATTGTCCTACGTCACGATAACTGGCCGGCACACCGTCCAGCACCAGGGCCTTGAGTTGGCTTTGACGCTCCGGATGGGCTGCCAGGTAATGCACGGCCAGTGCGCCGCCCAGGCTTTGGCCCAACACAATCAGCGGTTGGCCCTGGGTTTGGGGCGCCTTGTCGATCCAGCTGAACGCGGCGTCGATATCCTGATAGATCGCCGGCAACGACGGCTTGCCTTGCGAAAGTCCATAGCCGCGATAGTCCAGCAGCAGCACTTGATAGCCCTGCTCGGGCAACCACCAACTGCCACCCAGGTGCCAGGACAGGTTGCCGCCGTTGCCGTGCAGGTGCAGCACCGTGCCCTTGAGCGGCACACCGGGTTTGGCCGGCAGCCACCAGGCGTGGAGTTTGATGCCGTCGGCGGTGGTGATGGTGACGTCGCGGTATTGCAGGCGGGCTTTTTCCGGCGTAAACGGCAGGCCGGGTTCGGGGTAGAACAGCAAGGAGCTGCAGCCATTGAGTGTAAGTAGCAGGCATAGAATGCCGAGGATTCTCATCCGTTGAAACCTCGCTGACAAATATGAAGTCCCTTGGAGACCCCCTAAAGGATATTGGAGTAATCCGCCTCGATCCGGTCCAGGCTCAGGTGATTGAGGAAGTTGGAGAAACACATCCACGCCGCCAGCGCGTTCATGTCACGAAACTGATCCGGCAGGTACTTGGGCGGTACCACCAGGCCTTCGTCGACCAATTGGCGCAGGGTACGCATGTCTTCCAGGGTGGTCTTGCCGCAGAACAGCAGCGGCACTTGTTCCAGCTTACCTTTACGCACAGCAAGCTGGATGTAGTTGTAGACCATGATAAAGCCCTTAAGGTAGGACAAATCCTTGGTAAACGGCAGACCGGTCGGCACCGAGCCACGAAATACCCGGCTGGCGTTGCCATAGCTCTCGGCCATTTCAAAGCCTTGCTCGCGGAAGAACTCGAACACCTGCAGGAAGTCGGCGCCCTCCTCCACCATGTGGATGGCGCGGGTACGGTTGGTCAACTTGCGCAGACGGCTGGGGTAGGAAGCAAACGTGATGATTTCCATCAGGATCGCCAGGCCTTCCTGGGTCACGGTGGATGACGGCGGCCCCTTGGACAGGAACGTGCAGATCGGCTGGTTCTGGCCATTGAGGGTGGTGCCCACATGCACCAGCCCTTCATGCACTTCCAGGGCGCGCACGTCACGGTCGTTGAACATCGCGTCGGCGCGGATCTTAATGTAGTCGGCACCCGCCGCCGCGTCGGCGACGATGCCATCGGACTCAAACACGCGAATGGTTTCTTCCGCTTCGCCGAACACCTTGTTCAGCCGGGTCTGCAACAGTGCAACGGCGTCCTTGGCGGTAAGGGTCTTGGCTTCGTCCTTGAGGTCGCCACGGCCATCGATATTGTTCAGGTAATCGGACAGCATCAGGCCCAGGTCGGCCAGGGTCGGGTCGCCGGCGTGGAAGGCATCGGAAGCGGCGCCATACAGCTCCTGGGAGATCAGGCCGAAATCCTCGGTGCCGCGTGCTTCGAGCATGCGCACCACCATGCGGTATTCGCGGCACATGCGACGCATGATCTGCCCCACCGGGCTGAACTGCCCAAGGCGACGGGTGATGTCGCGCTCGATGTTCTGGAACTCCAGCTTGACCGCACTGGAGTCGAACGACAACGGCCGGCTCAAGTAGTAATCGCGGTCCACGGCAGGCATGGCCTTGCCCTTGGCCTTGAGAAATCCCTGGCGGATATTCTCGTCCCATTTCACCGCGTCGAGGACACGGATCGGTGTTTGCGCCAGCACAATGCGATCGGACAAGGTGCGTATCGTCTGCTGGTATTCGTCCACCCGGTGCTTCCTCTTTAAACGTTATTTACCCACGCGCCGGTAGCGCACGGCTTCAACGAACACATCGGCATTGGCCGGGTCATCCAGGTAGGCAAACACCTGGTCCATGGGGCTATCCACCAGCACACCGGCGCCTTCGACGGTGTCTACAGTGCTGCCGTGCAAGGCCTGCTGGCCAATGGCTTGGTGGATCTGTTCGAGGTCGAGGTTGTAGACCACCAGTTCGTGCTTTTCATCAAACTCAAAGCCCGCCAGGATGAAATGCCCGCCCAGTCTTGCAGGCAGCGGCGCCGACATATACCAGCGGCTGCCGTGGCGCGAGACGCTAAACAGATACTCATCGCGCTGGCCCGGCTTGGCTTTAGGGTAGCTCACCGCTTTATAACGATGCTCGCCGGCACGGGTGATCTGCAGGTTGAGCGGCTCGCCCCAGGCATTCCTGCTGGCCCACTTGCCTAGCAGAGCCTCTGGCGCGGCTTCAGCCGTCGGCAATGGTTCCTTGAAAGTCACCAGGCAACCGCTGAGCAACAGGACCAACAAGGCGATTACCGCGACGCGCCAGACTTTCATTGGACATCCCCCGGTGTCAGACCGAAGCCAGCACCAAATGCATGTAACGCTTGAGGATTTCAAGCATCTCTTCGCCGGTCAGCGGCTCTGGGCCGCCAAGCAGGCCCTGATATTCCATCCGACTGATAATAGCCGTCAACACTTTGGCATCCTGTTGCGGCTCACGGGAGCCCAATACCTGGAAAAACTGCCCGGTGCCCTGCAACAGGATCTGCTGATGGGAACGCACCAGCTCGGCCAGGCGCGGGTTCAACAGCGCCTCTTGGCGAAAGGCCAGTTCGGCCATCAGGTATTCGCGACGGTTGGTCAGTTGGCGCAGCACGTAGTCGGCGGTCAGCCGGGCGATGTCATCGGCCAGTTGCGAACGCGACTGTGGGCTGCCATCGCCATAGGCAACCATCTCGCGCAGCAAGCCCTCGTTGCGCACCCATAGCTTGCCCATGAACGCGGCACTGCGTTCGACGTACTGGGCGAAGGTGTCGGTAAGCAGGTCGTCGATATCCTTGAAATAGTAGGTAGTGGCCGACAGCGGCACGCCGGCCTCCGCGGCCACGGCCCGATGGCGCACGGCGCGTACGCCTTCGCGCACCACGATGCGCATCGCCGCATCGAGAATGTCCTGGCGGCGTTGCTCGCTGCCCCGGCGACTGGCCTTGCGGCCTTGGTACTGAACGCTTTCAGCCACGGCGGCAGCAATGCCGGCGGCACCTTCTTGAGCCATTACGCGGTTCACCAAACACATCCTTGAATAGATCAAAACCTGGCGCTGTTCGCTTGACGCTTGAATACGCCACATAAAAAAGCCGCCTTATAAAAGGCGGCTTCGGTTTTCGCTACGGTTACGCTTGTGGCCGCATGTGCGGGAACAGGATCACGTCGCGGATCGACGGCGAGTTGGTCAACAGCATCACCAGGCGGTCGATACCGATGCCTTCACCGGCGGTGGGCGGCATGCCGTATTCCAGGGCCCGTACGAAGTCGGCGTCGTAGTGCATGGCTTCGTCATCGCCGGCGTCCTTGTCGGCCACCTGGGCCATGAAGCGCTCGGCCTGGTCTTCCGCGTCGTTAAGCTCGGAGTAGGCGTTGGCGATTTCACGGCCACCAATGAACAGCTCGAAACGGTCGGTGACGTTCGGGTTGTCGTCGTTGCGACGGGCCAGCGGCGACACTTCGAACGGGTACTGGGTAATGAAGTGCGGCTGTTCCAGCTTGTGCTCCACCAGTTCTTCGAAAATCATCACCTGCAACTTGCCCAGGCCTTCGAAACCCAGCACCTTGGCCCCGGCTTTCTTGGCGATGGCGCGGGCCTTGTCGATGTCATTCAGGTCGTCAGCCGTCAGCTCAGGGTTGTACTTGAGGATCGAGTCGAACACCGACAGACGCACAAACGGCTCGCCGAAATGGAACACCTTGTCGCCGTACGGCACGTCGGTGCTGCCCAGAACCAGCTGTGCCAGCTCGCGGAACAGTTCTTCGGTGAGGTCCATGTTGTCTTCGTAGTCGGCGTAGGCCTGGTAGAACTCCAACATGGTGAATTCAGGGTTGTGACGGGTCGAGACACCTTCGTTACGGAAGTTGCGGTTGATCTCGAACACTTTCTCGAAACCGCCGACAACCAGGCGCTTGAGGTAAAGCTCAGGCGCGATGCGCAGGAACATTTCCATGTCCAGGGCGTTATGGTGGGTTTCGAACGGCTTGGCTGCGGCACCACCTGGGATGGTTTGCAGCATCGGCGTTTCCACTTCGAGGAAGTCACGCTGCATCAGGAAGCTGCGGATGTGCGCAATGACTTGCGAACGCACGCGGAACGTCTGGCGCACCTCTTCGTTGACGATCAGGTCGACATAGCGCTGGCGATAACGCTGCTCGGTGTCGGTCAGGCCGTGGTGTTTGTCCGGCAGCGGGCGCAGGGACTTGGTCAGCAGGCGCACGCTGGTCATCTCGACGTACAGGTCGCCCTTGCCGGAACGGGCCAGGGTGCCCTCGGCTGCGATGATGTCGCCCATGTCCCAGGTTTTCACCGAGGCCAGGGTTTCTTCGGAAAGGGTCTTGCGGTTGACGTAGACCTGGATACGCCCGGTCATGTCCTGGATCACCATGAACGAGCCACGGTTTAGCATGATGCGACCTGCCACCTTGACCGGGATCGCAGCCTCTGCCAGCTCTTCCTTGGTCTTGTCCGCGTACTGCTTCTGCAAGGCATCGCAGTAGTTGTCGCGGCGGAAGTCATTGGGGAAGGCATTACCCTTGGCGCGCTCGGCAGCAAGCTTTTCCTTGCGCAGGGCGATCAGGGAGTTTTCTTCCTGTTGCAGGGCTTGCGGGTCGAGTTGTTGGTCGCTCATGTCTTTAAATTTTCCATCTGGTTCGTTGTCCCAGGCGTAGGCCGGGGATCGCCTACAGTATTCTTACAGGCCGGATTTGAGGCTGGCTTCCAGGTATTCGTCGATATCGCCGTCGAGTACCTTGTCGCAGTCGCTGCGTTCGATGTTGGTGCGCAGGTCCTTGATCCGCGACGCATCGAGCACGTACGAACGAATCTGGTGACCCCAGCCGATATCCGACTTGGTATCTTCCAGCGCCTGGGAAGCCGCATTGCGCTTCTGCATTTCCTGCTCGTACAACTTGGCCCGCAGCATTTTCATGGCGGTGTCCTTGTTGGCATGCTGGGAACGCTCGTTCTGGCAACTGACCACGGTGTTGGTCGGTACGTGGGTGATACGTACGGCCGAGTCAGTGGTGTTTACGTGCTGGCCACCAGCACCGGAGGAACGGTAGGTATCGATGCGCAGGTCGGCCGGGTTGATCTCGATTTCCACCTTGTCGTCGATCTCGGGCGAGACGAACACTGCGGAAAACGAGGTGTGGCGACGGTTGCCGGAGTCGAACGGGCTCTTGCGCACCAGGCGGTGTACACCGATCTCGGTACGCAGCCAGCCAAAGGCGTATTCACCCTTGATGTGCACGGTCGCGCCCTTGATACCGGCGACTTCACCGGCGGACAGTTCCATGATGGTCGCGTCGAAACCGCGCTTGTCGGCCCAACGCAGGTACATGCGCAACAGGATGTTGGCCCAGTCCTGGGCCTCGGTGCCGCCGGAACCGGCCTGGATGTCCAGGTAGGCGTTGTTCGGGTCCATTTCATGGCTGAACATGCGGCGGAACTCAAGCTTGGCGAGGTTTTCCTCAAGACGGGCCAGCTCGGCGACGACATCGCCCACTGCGCCTTCGTCGTTTTCCTCGACGGCCATGTCCAGCAGGTCACGGCAATCACCCAGGCCGGTGTTCAGTTCATCGAGGGTATCGACGATCTGCGCCAGCGCAGAGCGCTCGCGCCCCAGCTCCTGGGCGTATTCAGGTTTGTTCCAGACGCTCGGATCTTCAAGCTCGCGATTGACCTCGGTCAGACGCTCATGCTTTTGATCGTAGTCAAAGATACCCCCGAATAGTTTCGGAGCGCTCGGACAGGTCCTTGATGGTGTTAAGGATCGGGTTGATTTCCATGGCAGGCAGCACTCGTTGGCGAACTTTTGAAAGCCGGCGAGTATAACGGCAAACGGCTGGAAACGGCAGTCCGCTTGGCCGAAAAGGCGGGGGTTTGTACACAATCCCAAGACCAATGAAGATTGAAATGTGGGAGGGGACTTGCCTTTCCCACATTTGGCTTTGTGCTGACCTTGAGTTATTCGATGCCCACTTGATTGCGCCCATTATGCTTGGCCGTATACAGCCCCTTGTCCGCCGCCATGATCAACTGCCGGCAATCCGTGCCCTGTACCGGTGTCAAGGTCGACAAGCCGATACTGATGGTCAGGCTCGAACCTTCCACCGGCGCATTGTGCGGGATTTTCAACGCGGCCACGGCCATGCGCAGTTTTTCCGCCACCAGCCGCGCACCGCCCGGGGAGGTGTTTGGCAGCACCAGGGCGAATTCTTCACCGCCGTAGCGCGCCGGCAGGTCCGAAGGGCGGCTGCTGGCATCGCGGATGGCTTCGGCGACTTTGCGCAGGGCTTCGTCGCCTTCGACGTGACCGAAGCTGTCGTTGAAGGTCTTGAAGAAATCCACGTCGATCATCAACAGCGACAGTTGGGTCTGATCGCGCATGGCACGGCGCCATTCCAGTTCAAGGTACTCGTCGAAGTGGCGGCGGTTGGACAACCCGGTCAGGCCGTCGGAGTGCATCAGGCGTTGCAGCACCAGGTTGGTGTCCAGCAGCTGTTGCTGGCTGACCCGTAGTGCGCGGTAGGCGGCATCGCGCTGCAACAAGGTCATGTAGGAACGCGAGTGGTAGCGGATGCGGGCCACCAGCTCGATGTTGTCCGGCAGTTTGACCAGGTAGTCATTGGCTCCGGCGGCAAAGGCCGCGCTCTTGATCAGCGGGTCTTCCTTGGTAGACAGCACGATGATCGGGATATTAGCGGTGGCCGGATGATTGCGGTATTCGCGCACCAGGGTCAAGCCGTCGAGCCCCGGCATTACCAGATCTTGCAGGATCACCGTCGGTTTGATGCGGATCGCCTGGGCAATCGCCTGATGCGGGTCGGCGCAAAAGTGGAAGTCGATGTTTTCTTCATGGGCCAGGCCACGCCGAACGGCTTCGCCGATCATGGCCTGGTCGTCGACCAGCAACACCATCGCGGCGTTTTCGTCGGTCTTGAAGTCGTCGAGCTGTAAATCATTCATGTGCAATCACCTGAATTACTACCTGCAAACCGGCACGGCGGGAGATTTTTGTTCATTTCGCAAAGACCTCCAGCAATCGGGGCGCAATTCTATCCAGTGGGCGAATTTCAACAGCGGCGTCGATCGCCGCTGCCGCTTTGGGCATGCCATACACCGCCGAACTCTGCTGGTCCTGGGCGATGGTCAAATATCCTTGTTCCCGCATCAACTTGAGGCCCTGGGCGCCATCGCGCCCCATGCCGGTCAGCAAGACGCCGACGGCATCGCCGTTCCAATGGCTGGCGACGCTTTCGAAAAATACGTCGATGGACGGCCGGTATATCTCATTCACCGGCTCTGCCGTATAGGCTAGCGTGCCATTTTTCAACAAGCGAATATGGTGGTTGGTACCGGCCAGCAATACCACCCCGGTTTGCGGCGGCTCGCCTTCACAGGCCAGGCGTACCGGCAGGCCGGAGGCGCTGCCCAACCATTCGGCCATGCCCGCGGCGAACACCTGGTCCACGTGCTGCACCAGCACGATGGCGGCGGGGAAATTGCGCGGCAAGCCCTTGAGCAGGATCTCCAGGGCCGCCGGCCCACCGGCCGAAGAACCAATGGCCACCAACCGTTGACGCTTGCCAGTGATGCGCTGCGTCGGGGTTTCGACACGCACACGACTGCCGCGCTGGCCGACCAGCCAGCCGATATTGAGGATCTTGCGCAACAACGGCGCGGCCGCATCCTTGGGGTTGCCCACACCCAGCGCCGGCGTATCCACCACGTCCAGGGCGCCATGGCCCATGGCCTCGAATACGCGGCTGACGTTAGCCTGGCGGTCGACCGTGACGATCACGATCGGACATGGCGTGTCGGCCATGATCTGGCGGGTAGCCTCTACCCCATCCATGACGGGCATGATCAGGTCCATAAGGATCAGGTCCGGGGTCAGTTCGGCGCAACGCTGCACCGCTTCCAGGCCATTGCTGGCCACCCACACCACCTCATGGGCGGGTTCGAAACTCAAGGCACGACGCAATGCCTCTACGGCCAGGGGCATGTCGTTGACGATCGCAATCCTCATGCCCGGGCGCCTCCGATCAGTTCAACCACGGCGTCGAGCAAGGCGTCGTCATGGAAACTGGCTTTGGCTAGATAATAGTCGGCACCGGCGTCGAGCCCACGGCGCCGGTCTTCTTCACGATCCTTGTAGGAAACCACCATCACCGGCAACGATTGCAGGCGACTGTCACGACGCAAGAGTGTGACCAATTCAATACCGTCCATGCGAGGCATATCAATGTCAGTGATAAGCAGGTCGAAGTCCTCGGAACGCAATGCGTTCCAGCCATCCATGCCATCGACCGCAACAGCCACTTCATAACCACGATTGAGTAATAATTTGCGCTGCAGCTCGCGTACGGTCAGCGAGTCGTCTACCACCAGCACGCGCTTGCGCGGTGCTTCGCTGGCCTGCTGGCTGCGCCGGGCGATACGCTCCAGGCGGCCGGTGTTGAGCAGCTTGTCCACCGAACGCAGCATGTCTTCGACATCGACGATCAACACCACCGAGCCGTCATCGAGCAGGGCCCCGGCAGAGATGTCCTGAACCTTGCCCAGGCGATCATCCAGGGGCAACACCACCAGGGTGCGCTCACCGATAAAGCGCTCCACGGCAATCCCGTACACGGCGTCGCGCTCGCGGATCACCACCACTTTCAAGGTATCTGATGGGGTTTGCCCCGGCGGACGCTGCAACAACTGGCTGGCGGCTACCAGGCCGACGTGCCGGCCCTCATGCCAAAAGTGCTGGCGCCCCTCCAATTGCACGATGTCGTCGGGTGCCAGGTCGCACATGCGTTCGATATGGGCCAGCGGAAAGGCATAGGCTTCTTCGCCCACCTCCACCACCAGGCTGCGCACCACCGACAAGGTCAACGGCACTTCCAGGTGGAAGCGGCTGCCCTGCCCCACCGTTTGCTCCAGCACCACGGCGCCGCGCAGTTGCCGGACCATGTGCTGCACCGCGTCCAGGCCGACGCCGCGCCCGGACACTTCGGTGACTGTGTCGCGCAGGCTGAAACCGGGCAGGAACAGGAACGTCAGCAGTTCCTCTTCGCTCAAGCGCAGAGCGGTGTCCACCGGCGACAGGTGCCGGTCGACGATGGCGCCGCGCAGGCGCTCGAGGTCCACACCGTTGCCGTCATCGCTCAACTCCAGCACCAGCAGCCCGGCCTGGTGGGACGCGCGCAGGCGGATCAGGCCCTCCGCGGGCTTGCCTGCCAGCATGCGCTGTTCGGGCGTTTCGATGCCGTGGTCGACGGCATTGCGTAGTAAATGAGTGAGCGGCGCTTCGAGTTTTTCCAGTACGTCGCGGTCGACCTGGGTCTTTTCGCCCTCGATCTCCAGGCGCACTTGTTTGCCCAGGCTGCGGCCCAAGTCACGGACCATGCGCACCTGCCCGGCCAGCACGTCGGCAAACGGACGCATGCGGCAGGCCAACGCAGTGTCGTAGAGCACCTGGGCACGCTGCCCGGCCTGCCAGCCGAACTCATCCAGCTCGGCGTGTTTTTCCGCCAGCAGCGCCTGGGCTTCGCTCAACAGGCGACGGGTATCGGCCAGGGCCTCCTGGGCTTCCAGGCTCAAGTCCAGGGCCTTGAGCTGGCCGTCCAACGTATCCAGGGCGCGCAAGCCGTTGCTTTGAATGCGCTTGAGGCGTTGCATGCTCGCCAGGTACGGCTTGAGCCGTTGGGTTTCCACCAGGGACTTGCTGGACAGGTCCAACAGGCTGTTCAAGCGCTCGGCCGTCACCCGCAGCACGCGCTCGCCGCCTTCGGTCATGCGTTTGTTCTGACGCGGGGCTTCACTGCTGACCGGCGGCGCTGGCTCCGGCTCCGGCTCGTGCTGCACTTCGTCAACGGCGGGCGCAGGCTCGGGTTTTGGCGCACCCATGGCGATGGGCTGTGTCGGATCGAGCAGACGCTCCATCAGCGCCACATACACCTCGATATCTGTCGCGCCCACATCATTGCCCGGCGTGGCGATACGCATCAACAGATCGGTGCCTTGCAGCAACGCGTCGATGTGTTCGGGTTGCAGATACAGGCGGCCTTCCTGGGCGCTGACCAGGCAATCTTCCATGACGTGGGCCACGCTGACCCCGGCATCCACGCCGACAATCCGCGCCGCGCCCTTGAGCGAGTGCGCGGCGCGCATGCAGGCTTCGAGCTGGTCGGCTTGGGTTGGGTTGCGCTCCAGGGCCAAAAGGCCCGCGCTCAATACCTGTGTCTGCGCATCGGCCTCCAGGCTGAACAGTTCCAACAGCGAGGCATCGCGCATCTGGTCGGGGGTCATGCGAGGCTCCGAGTCACGGCGGACAACAATTGCGCTTCGTCCAGCCAGCGCAGGCTGCGGCCTTTCCACTGCAACACGCCCTGGGTGTAGCGTGCGCTGGCCTGGGTACCGGAGGCCGACGCCGCCTTCAGGGTGCGTTCATCGATGGCATGAATGCCATCCACTTCGTCCACCGGCACAACCACCGGGCCGTCCTGAGCCGCGATGATCAACATGCGCGGCATGATGCGCGCGCCGCTGGCACCAGCACTGGTGCTGTCCAGGCCCAGCAGTTCTATCAGTGACAGGCACGCCACCAACGCGCCGCGCACATTAGCCACGCCCAGCAGCGCCCGGGAACGCTGGTGCGGCAGGGAGTGGATCGGCTGCAATGGCGCCACTTCCACCAGGCAGCGGGTAGCAATACCGAGCCATTCCTCGCCGAGGCGAAACATCAACAGTGAACGGGTGACTACCTCGTTATCCGCTTCGACGGCAGCCTGTGGGCGATGATCGTCCTGCTGCAGCGCATAGCGGTCCAGCAGGCGCGTGGCGGCGGCGGAGTACACCGAGCAATTGCGGCAGTGGATGTGCTCAGCCAGCAATGGGCAAGACTTGTCGCCATGAATGCCGATGCGATTCCAGCAGTCGTCGATGGCTTGGGTATCGGTCAGCGTCAGGTCCAGGCCTGCGGTGTCGAGCGCGTCAGGGCTACTCATGGTTTGGACTCACTGTCAGCTCGCTCGCTACGGGCGGCGCGCGCCTGAAGACGGCGCGCCCCCGCACTGTCGCCCTGGGACTCGAGCAGCGCGGCCAGATGCATCAGGGCCTGCGAATGCTGCGGTTCCAGGTACAAGGCTTTGCGGTAATACCCCTGGGCCTCCAGGGCGCTGCCGGCCACATCGCTGAGCAGCCCCAGCCAGTAGAACACCTGGGCGGCCGGTGGATGGCTGCCCAAAAAGCGTTCGCAGGCGGCACGAGCCTCGGCACTCTTGCCTTCATTGGCCAAGGTCGCGATCTGGCTGAGCAGCTCGCCGGCATCGGTATGTGGCACTTTGGCCGGTGGCTCTGGCGGGCGGGGCTTGCTGAACGGACGCGGCTTGAGCGGTATCGGTGCCGCGCTGCGTTGCGGCGTTGGCGCGGGCATGGGGACAAATACCGGTGCCGGCGGTGTCTGTTCTACATGCCGGCTGAAGGCAAAAGATTGCGGCACCCCAATCGAACGCATGCCGTGGCGGCCCAATAGGCTGCCCTCGGCCGGGCCGATAAATAGCACGCCGTCCACGTGGGTCAGTTCCTTGAGCACGTCAAAGACTTGCTTTTGGGTCGGCTGGTCGAAATAGATCAGCAGGTTGCGGCAGAACACAAAGTCATAGATGGGCTCGTTGGCCAGCAGTGCCGGGTCGAGCAAGTTGCCCACTTGCAGGCGGACTTGTTCACGTACCCGGTCGGCGATGCGGTAACCGCCCGCCTCTTCGGTGAAGTGGCGGTCGCGAAACTCAAGATCGGCGCCGCGAAACGAGTTCTTGCCGTACACACCGCGCCGCGCACGCTCTACCGACAGGGGGCTGACGTCCATCCCCTGCACTTTGAACTGATGGGGCGCCAAGCCCGCGTCGAGTAAGGCCATGGCAATCGAATAGGGCTCTTCGCCGGTAGAACACGGCAGGCTGAGAATGCGCAGGGCGCGCATTTGCTTGATTTCGGCCAGGCGCACCTGGGCCAGGCGAGCCAGGGTTGCAAAGGATTCGGGATAGCGAAAAAACCAGGTCTCGGGGACGATCACCGCTTCGATCAGCGCCTGCTGCTCGTCACGGGAGTTTTGCAGGTACTGCCAGTAATCCTGCGCCGACTGTGCCTGGGATGACTGGCAGCGCTGACGCACGGCACGCTCGATGATCGCCTCGCCCACCGAAGCAACGTCCAGGCCGATGCGTTCTTTCAAGAACGCCGAAAAACGCGGGTCGCTGCTCATAAACTCAACTCGGCGGAAAACAGCAAGGCGCGCACTTCAGCGGTCAGCAGCTCGGCGACGCCAATCCACTGCATCAAGCCCTGGGCATCCTCGCGCACCGGCCCCAGGTACGGCGCCCGCTGGTTGTCCAGGCCATAGGGCTGGAACTCGGCGGGGTCGCAACGCAGGGTGTCGGTGGCCTGCTCCAGGATCAGCCCCAGCCAGCGCGCTTGGCTCCAGGGCTGCGGCTGGTAATTGACCAGCACCAGCCGCGTACTGGTGCGAGCCTGGGCCGAGGTGCCGAAGGTCAGGGCGCTCAAGTCAATCACCGGCACCAGCGCCCCGCGATGGGCGAAGATACCCGCCACCCACAGGGGCGCATGGGCGATGGGTTTGAGCGCCAGGCGCGGCAGCACTTCCGCCACTTCGGTGGCCTTGAGGGCAAAGCGTTCGTTGCCGATGTGGAACACCAGGAACAAGGCCTTTTTCGCTGCCGGGACGGCGCTGCGTTTAGCCGCAATATCGCTCATCAGACTTTGAAACGCGACACGCCGCTGCGCAGACCGACCGCAACCTGGCTCAGTTCATCAATGGCGAAGCTTGCCTGGCGCAGGGATTCGACGGTCTGGCTGCTGGCATCGCCTAATTGCACCAGCGCGTGGTTGATCTGTTCGGCGCCGGTGGCCTGGGCCTGCATGCCTTCGTTGACCATCAGCACACGCGGCGCCAGGGCCTGGACCTGATGGATGATCTGCGACAACTGCTCGCCGACTTGCTGCACTTCGAACATGCCCCGGCGTACTTCCTCGGAGAACTTGTCCATGCCCATCACCCCCGCCGACACTGCCGACTGGATCTCACGCACCATTTGCTCGATATCATAGGTGGCTACGGCGGTCTGGTCGGCCAGGCGGCGCACTTCGGTGGCTACCACGGCAAAACCGCGACCGTATTCGCCGGCTTTCTCCGCCTCGATGGCGGCGTTGAGCGACAACAGGTTGGTCTGGTCAGCCACCTTGACGATGGTCACCACCACCTGGTTGATATTGCCGGCCTTCTCGTTGAGGATCGCCAGCTTGGCGTTGACCAGGTCGGCCGCGCCCATCACCGAGTGCATGGTTTCTTCCATGCGCGCCAGGCCCTGCTGGCCTGAACCGGCCGCGACCGAGGCCTGGTCAGCGGCGGTGGACACTTCGGTCATGGTGCGGACCAGGTCCTTGGAGGTAGCCGCGATCTCGCGGGACGTGGCACCGATTTCGGTGGTGGTGGCCGCGGTTTCCGTGGCGGTGGCCTGTTGCTGCTTGGAGGTCGCAGCAATCTCGGTGACCGAGGTGGTGACCTGCACCGACGAACGTTGCGCCTGGGATACCAGGGCGGTCAGTTCGGTCATCATGTCGTTGAAGCCGGTTTCGACAACGTTGAATTCGTCTTTGCGCTCCAGGTTCAGGCGCTTGCTCAGGTCACCGGTGCGCATGACTTCGAGGATCTCGACGATGCGCTGCATCGGCGCCATGATCGCGCGCATCAGCAACAGGCCGCACAACGCGGCGGCGAGAATCGCCAGCAGCAGCGAGACGCCCATGCTGACCTTTGCGGCCGCAACGGCATCATCGATGGCGGCCGTGGCATTGTCAGCAACCTGTTTGTTCTCATTGATGATGTCGTTGAGCTTCATGCGGCCTGCGGTCCAGGCAGGAGTCAGTTGCTCGTTGAACAGTCTCAGCGCCTCAGCCGGGTTATTGTTCTGATGGGCCGCCAGGACCTGGGCGAGAATCGCGTTGTAGTTCTGGTGGAGTTTTTCGAAGGCATCGAATTGGGTGCGATCCTGGGTGATGTTGATAGTCCCCGCGTAGCTCTCCATGTGCTGCTCGAGTCGCGCCTCGAACGACTTGTAGTCCTGCTTGTCTTCCTCGGAAATGGCCTGGTTTTCGTGGATTCCGACCAACTCTTGGGTCTGCAGGTAGCTGTCGACCCAGGCACTGCGGATCATCGAGCTGAAAAACACCCCTGGCACGGCATCGTCACGGACTGAGTTTTCGCTGGCTTCGATCTTCAGCAGACGCGAATACGAGAGCACCACCATCAGTAGCATGATCGCGATGATTACCGCAAAGCTCGCCAAAATCCTTTGGCGCAGGGTCCAGTTCTTCACAGTAATTCCTCGCAGGGCCATTCAAATGGAGGGAAGTATAGCTGAGCGGGTGCCTGCGTTTATCAACGCTTTTGAGGGCGCGTGCACAGAATGAAAATGTAGGATGGATATCACCTGTGGGGATGGACCTTGCTCCCTCGTGGGCTCGAAAGCCCACGCAGATCCAACTGACGGACCTCAGTTCAAATGTGGGAGGGGACTTGCCCCCGATGGCGGCCTTGGGGCCGGCCGGGATACGGAAACGGGACGCATGAGATCAGGCTCAGAGGCAAGATCAAGAGCGGCCCGCCTCACGTCGTACTTACCGTTGGCCTACAGAGTTGTATCGGTTGCCTTAACTTATGTGCTTATCCGCACCTGCTTTTCCAACTCCAGCTTCAAACCCGGCTCAAGCTTCAGTTGGCGAGCCAATTCGTCCAGATAGGACTTCTCCATGAAGTTTTCCTCGTCCACCAGCATCACACTGGCGATGTACATCTCGGCAGCCATTTCCGGGGTGCTGGCGGCGCGGGCGACGTCGGCAGGGTCCAGGGGCTTGTTGAGTTCGGCGTGCAGCCAGTGTTGCAGTTCCTGGTCGTTGTCCAGCTTGGTGAACTCCCCTTCGATCAACGCGCGCTCGCGCTCATCCACATGCCCGTCAGCCTTGGCCGCCGCCACCAGGGCCTTGAGGATGCCCTGGCTGTGTTGCTCGACCTGGGCCGGTGGCAGGCGGTCGATGGTTTGTGGCTCACCCAGGGGGGCGCTGGCCTGCTGGGCCTGCCAGTTGCCGTAGGCTTTGTAGGCAATCACACCCAGTGCCGCCAGGCCGCCGTAGGTCAGGGCCTTGCCGCCGAATTTGCGTGCCTTCTTGTTACCCAGCAGCAAGCCCATGGCCCCGGCCGCCAAGGCGCCGCCGCCAGCACCGCCGAGCAGGCTACCGAGCCCGCCGCCACCGAGCAAACCGCCCAGGGCGCCTTTGTCATTGGATTTTCCCTGGCCGCCAGCCTTGTTCTGCAACATGTCCTGACCAGACTTGAGCAACTGATCGAGCAATCCACGGGTATTCATTTGTAGCCTCCAGACACTTGAGTTCGTAGGAACAATAGGCCCTCAGCCTAAAACTAAGTGCCAAAGAGCCACGATCTAGAGTGCTTCCAGATGTAACGTTTGACTGCCATGCTGGAAATGTCTTGTTGCACATGCAACGCCATCATCACGCCATCAATCATTTTTCCTTATGCATCGAACCGCTTAAGCTATCCGGCGTCTGTTTAATGTCCGTTGCGTTTGGCCGAAGGCATGTCCGAACCGTTATTTCTGATCCATTACGTGCCAGGAACGGCGCGGGATTTGCTCACGACAGGTTGTCTCTATGCACCGCAGGAATTTGCTCAAAGCATCCATGGCCATTGCGGCTTACACCGGTTTGTCGGCCAGTGGCCTGATGGCCGCGCAGGCCTGGGCCGGGAACCGGGCCGCCGATGGCAAGGCCGTGGCGTTCGATTTCGAATCGCTCAAGGCGCAAGCCAAGCAATTGGCCACCCGTGGCTATCAGGACACTAAACAGGTACTGCCACCGACCCTGGCAAGCATGACCCCGCAGAATTTCAATGCCATTGGCTATGACGGCAACCATTCATTGTGGAAAGAGCTGAACGGCCAACTCGACGTGCAGTTCTTCCACGTCGGCATGGGCTTCAAGACGCCGGTGCGCATGCACAGTGTCGATCCCAAGACCCGCGAGGCCCGCGAAGTGCATTTCCGCCCTTCGCTGTTCAACTATGAAAAAACCACGGTGGACACCAAGCAACTGACCGGCGACCTGGGCTTTTCCGGCTTCAAGCTGTTCAAGGCGCCGGAACTGGACCGCCATGACGTGCTGTCGTTTCTCGGCGCCAGCTACTTCCGCGCAGTGGACTCCACCGGCCAATACGGCCTCTCGGCTCGTGGCCTGGCGATTGATACCTACGCGAAAAAACGCGAAGAATTCCCCGATTTCACGCAGTTCTGGTTCGAAACCCCGGACAAGAACGCCACGCGTTTTGTGGTCTATGCCCTGCTCGACTCGCCAAGCGCCACTGGCGCCTACCGCTTCGATATCGACTGCCAGGCCAATCAGGTGGTCATGGCGATCGATGCGCATATCAATGCGCGCACCGCCATCGAACAACTGGGCATCGCGCCGATGACCAGCATGTTCAGCTGTGGTACCCACGAGCGGCGCATGTGCGACACCATCCACCCGCAAATCCACGATTCGGACCGCCTGGCGATGTGGCGCGGCAATGGCGAGTGGATCTGCCGCCCGCTGAACAACCCGGCCAAGCTGCAATTCAATGCGTTCGCCGACACCGACCCCAAAGGCTTCGGCCTGGTGCAGACCGATCATGAATTCGCCAGCTACCAGGACACCGTCGACTGGTACAGCAAGCGCCCCAGCCTATGGGTAGAACCTACCACTGCGTGGGGCGAAGGCTCGATCGACCTGCTGGAAATCCCTACCACCGGCGAAACCCTGGATAACATCGTGGCCTTCTGGACCCCGAAAAACCCAGTGGCCGCCGGTGATTCGCTCAACTATGGCTACAAGCTGTACTGGAGCGCATTGCCGCCGGTGAGCACGCCGCTGGCACAGGTCGACGCGACTCGTTCGGGCATGGGTGGATTTACCGAGGGCTGGGCGCCCGGCGAGCATTACCCGCAGGTGTGGGCACGGCGTTTCGCCGTCGACTTCAAGGGCGGCGGCCTGGATCGCCTGCCGGCGGGCACCGGCATCGAACCGGTGGTGACCTGCTCCCATGGTGAGGTAAAGGATTTCAGCGTGCTGATGCTGGACAACATCAAGGGCTATCGCATCCTGTTCGACTGGTACCCCACCAGCGACAGCGTGGAGCCGGTGGAGCTGCGCCTGTTTATTCGCACCCAGGACCGAACCTTGAGCGAAACCTGGCTCTACCAGTACTTCCCGCCAGCGCCGGAGCAGCGCAAGTACACCTGAGGTGAGCTTCGCGATCATTCCCACGCGAGAACGTGGGAGTGATCGTATATAGCTCAGAAGCGCGATACGCTTTTCATCGCACCAATCAAGTACCGCATCGCCACCTGATCGCTTTCGGTCAGCGCCCGATACTGGGCCAGCAGCTCCATTTCATCCGAACTCAACCTTCGATCCCGCAAGGACATCCGGCGGCTGAGAAAAGACGCCACCGCACCCGCTACGCCATAGGACTTGGCCATGGACTGTTACTCCTGATATCAGTCAAATACTCCTGGTGCCCACTTCCCAACTCCCCGAAGCGCAACGCTTCCGTGGACAAGCAACCTGCCTCCCTGGGCCAGGAACCAGACTTACCCTAATCTTAGAAACTATCTCGTCGCACGTGGGATTTTTTTAGAGTATTAACTTAAAAAAATAGCCTGGGTAATAAAACCCTACAGCCGTTACTCACACAGTGGTCGATACAGGTGAATATCCAACGGCTCCTGTGCATACAGCTCGGCATGGGGTTGCTGCAACAGTCGGCAACCATGGCGCAGGTAAAAGTCCACGGTGTTACGCGACGACGTGGCCGAGATATACAGCGCTTGAGCTCCCACTTGCCGGCCGTGCTCGCAGGCCAGCACCAACAACCGGCTGCCCAGGCCCGAGCCACGGGCCGAGTGACTGACATGCAGGAACTTCAACTGCCGCATCAGCAGGCCTTGATGATGGAAAGGCCGATTGTCCACCACCGCTGCGGCGACCAGCGCCTGGCCGTCAAATACGCCCCACAACCATCCGCCACGCTGGAGGCAGGCCCGCAGAGCCTCTGCATCCTGCTCGGCCTCGCCTTCGGGCCAGCCGCGCATATCATGGTGCGCGGCATACAACACCAGTTCGCCGCGATCCATGCGATAGCACGCCTGGATCAGTTCCGTACGGTCGATGGTTGCCAGCAAGGGGATATCGTTTTCGGTTAACGCGCGTTCCACCAGCATAGGGATCTCCTGCTTCACGGCCACCAAGGATCAGCCTTCCTTTAAAGGCGAGCAAGAAAAAACCCACCGTGTCAGGGTGGGTCTGGCAGGGCCGTGTGCAAGATCAGTCGCGCAGATCCGACTCATGGATCGGCTGGTCGCGATGGGTCGCCCGCTGGTATTGCGCCGGCCAGATGGCCTTGCGCCCACCCAGGTCATCATCGGCATGCAGCGGCCAGTACGGGTCGCGCAACAATTCACGGGCCAGGAAGATAATGTCGGCCTGGCAGGTGCGCAGGATGTGCTCGGCCTGGGCCGGTTCGGTGATCATGCCGACCGTGCCGGTGGCGATGCCCGACTCCTTGCGCACACGCTCGGCGAAGCGCGTCTGATAGCCGGGGCCGGTGGGGATCTCGGCATTGGCGGCGGTGCCCCCGGACGACACGTCGATCAGATCGACGCCCAGGTCTTTCAGGCGGCGCGCCAGCTCCACGGTTTCATCCGGGTTCCAGCCGTCTTCCACCCAGTCAGTGGCCGATACCCGCACAAACAGCGGCAACTCCTGGGGCCATGCGGCGCGCACCGCCTGGGTCACCTCAAGCACCAGGCGAATGCGATTTTCGAACGACCCACCGTACTGGTCCTGCCGCTGGTTGCTGATCGGCGAAAGAAACTGGTGCAGCAGGTAACCGTGGGCAGCATGGATTTCCACCACTTTAAAACCGGCACTCAAGGCGCGATTGGCGGCGGCAACAAAATCGGCGATCACTTGCTGGATCTGCCCTTCGTCCAGTGGCTTGGGCTGGGTGTGATTCGGGTCGAAGGCAATCGGTGATGGCCCCACCGGCACCCATCCACCTTCGTCCGGCTTGACGCTGCCGTGCTTGCCGATCCAGGGCCGATGGGTGCTGGCCTTGCGCCCGGCATGGGCCAGCTGAATACCCGCCACCGCCCCCTGGGCCGCGATAAAGCGCGTGATGCGCCGCAGCGGTTCGATCTGGGCGTCGTTCCACAGGCCCAGGTCCTGGGCGGTGATGCGCCCGTCGGCCGTCACAGCGGTGGCTTCGGTGAAAATCAGCCCGGCGCCACCCACGGCGCGACTGCCGAGATGTACCAGGTGCCAGTCATTGGCCAGGCCGTCGTCGCTTGAGTATTGGCACATCGGCGAGACCGCGATGCGGTTGAGCAGGGTCAATTGGCGCAGGGTATAGGGTTCGAGCAGCTGACTCATGGCGCACCTCTTCTGGGTTCTATGGGCACTGTTCAACAGTGCTTAGAGCCTAGTCGACAACCATCGATTGCACAGGGTTCAGAAAGGAAAGCGGGAGCCGATTGCCGGCTCCCGTGATGCAGCGTCTTACATTTCGACCTGGGTGCCCAGCTCGATCACGCGGTTTACCGGCAGCTTGAAGAAGCGCAGGTTGCCGTTGGCGTTCTTCAACATGAAGGCGAACAGGGCTTCGCGCCAGCGCGCCATGCCCTTGATGCGGGAGGCGATCACCGTTTCGCGGCTGAGAAAATAGGTGGTGCGCATCGGGCTGAAATCCAGCTCATCCAGATGGCACAGCTTCAGCGCTTCGGGCACATCCGGTTCGTCGGTAAAGCCGAAGTGCAGGATCACCCGGAAGAAGCCTTCGCCGTAGGAATCCACCTCGAAGCGCCGTGCGGCAGGCACCCTCGGAATGTCTTCGTAGACCACCGTCAGCAACACCACCTGCTCATGCAACACCTGGTTATGCAGCAGGTTGTGCAACAGCGCATGGGGCACCGCATCCGGACGTGCGGTGAGGAACACCGCAGTACCCTGCACGCGATGGGGCGGCTGCACGCGGATGCTGTTGATAAAAATCGGCAACGGCAAACCGCCTTCGTCGAGGCGCTCGACCAGCAACTGCTTGCCGCGCTTCCAGGTGGTCATCAACACAAACAAGACGATCCCCGCCAACACCGGAAAGGCGCCACCCTGGATCACCTTGGGCACGTTTGCCGCGAAGAACAGGCCGTCCACCAACAGGCAGCAAAGCAATACCGGCACAGCCAGCACCGGTGGCCATTTCCACAGCAGCAGCATGACCGCCGACACCAGGATAGTGGTCATCAGCATGGTGCCCGTCACCGCTACGCCGTAGGCCGAAGCCAGGGCGCCGGAGGATTCGAAGCCCAGCACCAGCAGGATCACACCCACCATCAGCGACCAGTTCACGGCACCGATGTAGATCTGGCCCTGTTCAGCACTGGAGGTGTGCTGGATATGCATACGCGGGATGTAACCAAGCTGGATCGCCTGGCGAGTCAATGAGAACGCACCAGAGATCACC
This sequence comes from Pseudomonas synxantha, assembly GCF_900105675.1. NCBI lineage: Bacteria > Pseudomonadati > Pseudomonadota > Gammaproteobacteria > Pseudomonadales > Pseudomonadaceae > Pseudomonas > Pseudomonas synxantha. Next base: position 4,121,667 of record NZ_LT629786.1, read on the forward strand.
GCCTGGGATGCAATCACTGTAGCCAGTGTGGACAAGCCCACCAGCGGGATCAGCGCCCAGCTCGGTGCCAGCAGGTAGAACGGGTTGCGCGCGGCTTCCGGATCCCCCAGCAGCATGGCGCCCTGGCCGAAATAATTGAGCACCAGCGCCGGCAGCACCAGGATGAACCAGGCACGGGCAATGGGTTTGCGGCCGAAGTGGCCCATGTCGGCGTAGAGCGCTTCGGCACCGGTCAAGGCCAGCACCACCGCGCCGAGAATCGCCACGCCGATACCGGGGTGCACCATAAAGAAGCGCACGCCCCATGCCGGGTTCAGTGCATTCAGCACTTCGGGCTGCCGCAGGATGCCGTACACACCCAGCCCTCCCAGCACCAGAAACCAGGTGACCATCACCGGACCGAACAGTTTGCCGATGCGATCGGTGCCGTGCTTCTGAATCAGGAACAGCGCCACCAGCACAATCAATGCGATGGGCACCACCCATTTTTCCAGGCCGTCGAACGCCAGCTCCAGGCCTTCGATGGCCGACAACACGGAAATGGCCGGGGTGATCATGCTGTCGCCATAGAACAGTGCCGCGCCACACAGCCCGCACACCACCAGGAAACTGCGCAGTTTTGCACGCTCCCCGGCCGCTCGCCGCGCCAGTGCGGTGAGCGCCATGATGCCGCCTTCGCCCTGGTTGTCGGCACGCAGCACGAACAGCATGTACTTGATCGACACCACCCAGATCAGCGACCAAAAGATCAGTGCCAGGATCCCCAAGACGCCGTCATGGTTGACCTGCACGCCATAACCGCCGTTGAACACCTCTTTAAGGGTGTAGAGCGGGCTGGTCCCGATATCGCCATAAACCACCCCGACCGCTGCCACCAGCATGCCAATCGGCTTGGCGTTTGAATGCTCGGCACCTGTTGCCTGACTACTTGCCTGACCCATCAACCACTCCTGCCCTTTGACCCGAGGTCTTTTATAAACAGCACGTCTAAGCTGACCCTAGCATGCGCTGTTTTACTTCTCGTAACAGACGTTTTATTGACCCAAGGGCTTCGCCCGTGCGCAACGGCGCGAAGCATAGCGCAGCACTCGTCGCATTTCCCTGCATAAAGCTGGTCAAGTGCATCGCCCGTCGCTAGAATTGCGCACTTTTTGATCAGAGGCGCACCAAGCGCCCATCCGTTGCCTTGTCGTGCACGACCGGCAGCGTCATTCAATACCGAGGTTAGACATGTCCACCACCATCGCAAAAGCCAACCCCAAGGTTGGCTTTGTTTCCCTGGGTTGCCCGAAGGCCCTGGTCGACTCCGAGCGCATCCTCACGCAATTGCGGATGGAAGGCTATGACGTCGTGTCCACTTACCAGGACGCCGACGTGGTGGTGGTCAACACCTGCGGCTTCATCGACTCGGCTAAAGCCGAGTCGCTGGAAGTGATTGGCGAAGCCATCAAGGAAAACGGCAAGGTCATCGTGACCGGCTGCATGGGTGTGGAAGAAGGCAATATCCGCAACGTGCACCCGAGCGTGCTCGCCGTGACCGGCCCGCAGCAGTACGAGCAGGTGGTCAATGCCGTGCACGACGTGGTGCCGCCACGCCAGGACCACAACCCGTTGATCGACCTGGTGCCCCCCCAAGGCATCAAGTTGACCCCGCGCCATTACGCGTACCTGAAGATTTCCGAAGGCTGCAACCACAGTTGCAGCTTCTGCATCATCCCGTCGATGCGCGGCAAACTGGTGAGCCGCCCGGTCGGTGACGTGCTCGACGAGGCCCAGCGCCTGGTCAAGTCAGGCGTCAAGGAGCTGCTGGTGATCTCCCAGGACACCAGCGCCTACGGCGTCGATGTGAAATACCGCACCGGCTTCTGGAACGGCGCGCCGGTGAAAACCCGTATGACCGAACTCTGCGAAGCCTTGAGCAGCCTGGGTGTGTGGGTGCGCCTGCACTACGTTTACCCGTACCCGCACGTTGATGAGCTGATCCCGCTGATGGCCGCCGGCAAGATCCTGCCGTACCTGGACATCCCGTTCCAGCACGCCAGCCCGAAAGTGCTCAAGGCCATGAAACGCCCGGCCTTCGAAGACAAGACCCTGGCGCGGATCAAGAACTGGCGCGAGATCTGCCCGGAACTGATCATCCGTTCCACCTTCATCGTCGGCTTTCCCGGCGAGACCGAAGAAGATTTCCAGTACCTGCTCGACTGGCTGACCGAAGCGCAGCTGGACCGCGTCGGTTGCTTCCAGTATTCGCCGGTGGAAGGCGCTCCAGCAAACCTGCTGGACCTGGCCGTGGTGCCGGACGACGTCAAGCAGGACCGTTGGGAGCGTTTCATGGCACACCAGCAGGCGATCAGTTCGGCACGCCTGCAACTGCGCATCGGCAAGGAAATCGAAGTGTTGATCGATGAAGTCGACGAGCAAGGCGCGGTTGGCCGTTGCTTCTTCGATGCGCCGGAAATCGACGGTAACGTGTTTATCGACGACGCCAGCGGCTTGAAGCCGGGCGACAAGGTCTGGTGCACCGTGACCGATGCCGACGAGTACGACTTGTGGGCTGAAAAACGCGACTGATAGCATTTGCGTAATTGATCGTTCCCACGCTCTGTGTGGGAATGGACCCTCAGCGTCCCGCCAGCCGGCGCCGACAATGATGATCAAGGCGTAATATTTTTGAAAAAGCCCCGCCTCTGACAAGATGCGGGGCTTTTTTCGGTCTATCGTTTTGCCCATCAACGCCAATTACGGCAAGAGGCAGCAGGCATGCGGCAGCATTCGGTTATCCACACACCTCAATCCAGCGATTACGCGCGTTTGGCGCAGATCTGGGAAGACTCGGTACGCGCCACCCACGATTTCCTGCCGGGCAGCTATATCGACTTGCTGAAAAACCTGGTGCTGACCCGCTACCTGGACGCGGTGATGCTGGTCTGCACCAAGGACTCACGCCAGCACATAACCGGGTTCGCCGGGGTGGCGGCGGGCAAGGTGGAGATGCTGTTTATCGACCCGCAACATCGTGGCCAGGGCCTGGGCCGCCAATTGCTGGGCTATGCAATTGACCACATGAATGCCGATGAGCTGGACGTCAACGAACAGAACCCCCAGGCCCTGGGATTTTACTTAAAACAAGGCTTCGAGGTGATCGGACGCACGGAACATGACGGCCTTGGCCAGCCCTACCCGTTGCTGCATATGCGTTTGCGCCAGGCGCAACAACAGTCGCGTCAGGGCTAAATGAAATGGGCTCGGGATTAACCGGCGCCAGGCAGGTACAATAGCCGCCCCCTTTTGCTACGGCCCTTGTCATGACTGACCCCATACGCCTCTCCAAACGCCTTATCGAACTGGTCGGTTGCTCCCGTCGGGAGGCTGAGCTGTTTATCGAAGGCGGCTGGGTCTCGGTGGACGGCGAAGTGATCGACGAGCCGCAGTTCAAAGTCACGACCGAGAAAGTCGAGCTGGATCCGGAGGCTAAAGCCACCGCGCCAGAGCCGGTCACCATCCTGCTGCACGCACCGGCGGGCATGGATGCTGAAACCGCCATGGGCTTGATCAGCGCCGAGACCTTGTCCGAAGAACATCGCTTCAGCAAGCGCCCGCTCAAGGGGCATTTCCTGCGCCTGACCGCCAGCGCCGACCTGCAAGCCAAGGCCAGCGGCCTGCTGGTGTTCACCCAGGACTGGAAGATTCTGCGCAAGTTGACTGCCGATGCCGCCAAGATCGAGCAAGAGTACGTGGTAGAAGTCGAAGGCGACATGGTTGCCCACGGCCTCAACCGCCTGAACCATGGCCTGACCTACAAAGGCAAAGAGCTGCCGGCCGTCAAAGCCAGCTGGCAGAACGAAAACCGCCTGCGCTTTGCGATGAAAAATCCGCAACCCGGCGTGATCGCGCTGTTCTGCGAAGCGGTTGGCCTGAAAGTCGTCGCCATTCGCCGTATCCGCATCGGCGGCGTGTCCATCGGCAAGGTGCCAGTTGGCCAATGGCGCTACTTGTCCGGCAAAGAGAAGTTTTAAGTCGTTCCCCGTTTCCCGACACCGCCCGATTGGGCGGTGTCCACCGTTGAAAACCAGGATTGCCCACCATGATTCACAACGACGTACTGCGTAGCGTGCGCTACATGCTCGACATCAGCGACAACAAGATGGTCGAGATCATCAAGCTCGGCGGCATGGATGTGACCAAGGAAGACCTGCTGACCTATCTCAAGAAAGATGAAGAAGAAGGCTTTGTGTTCTGTCCGGATGAGGTCATGGCCCACTTCCTCGATGGCTTGGTGATCTTCAAGCGCGGCAAGGACGAAAGCCGTCCGCCGCAGCCGATTGAAACCCCGGTGACCAACAACATTATCCTTAAAAAACTTCGCGTGGCCTTCGAGCTGAAAGAAGACGACATGCATGCGATCCTTAAGGCAGCTGAATTCCCGGTGTCCAAGCCTGAACTGAGCGCGCTGTTTCGCAAGTTCGGTCACACCAACTACCGCCCGTGCGGCGACCAGTTGCTGCGTAATTTCCTCAAGGGCCTGACCCTGCGGGTCCGCGCTTAAGCCATGAGTTACCAGGTCTCGCCCGTCGGCTTCGTACGCTCCTGCTTTAAGGAGAAGTTCGCTATCCCGCGCCAACCGCAACTGGCGCCGGCCGCCCGCGGCGTGCTGGAGCTGGTGGCGCCGTTCGACCAGGGTGAGGCGGTGCAGGGGTTGGAGCAGGTCAGCCATGTGTGGCTGCTGTTTCTGTTTCACCAGGCCCTGGAAGACAAGCCGCGCCTGAAAGTGCGCCCGCCACGTTTGGGTGGCAATACGTCCATGGGCGTTTTTGCCACTCGCGCCACTCACCGGCCTAATGGCATTGGCCAGTCAGTGGTGAAGCTGGACAAGGTGGAGCCGGGGCGGCTGTGGATATCCGGGATTGATCTGCTCGATGGTACTCCGGTGCTGGATATCAAGCCGTATGTGCCGTATGCCGACGTTATCGACGGCGCCACCAACGGCATCGCCAGCAGTGCGCCGCAGCTGATTGCTGTGCAGTGGCTCAAGACTGCGCTGCAACAGGCACAAGGCCACGCTCAGCGCCTCGGCGAGCCGTTGGTGGAACTGATTGAGCAGTGCTTGGCGCAAGATCCGCGGCCGGCGTACCAGATGCCTACGTCCGAACGGGAGTACGGGGCGCAATTCTGGGATGTAGATGTGCGCTGGCACTATCCGGAACCGGGGATGATTTGTGTGCTGGAAGTGGTTCCCGCCGGATAAACCGGACACCCAATGTGGGAGGGGGCTTGCCCCCGATGGCAGTGTGTCAGTCAGTTATTTGTTAACTGGTACACCGCTATCGGGGGCAAGCCCCCTCCCACATTGGGTCTTGCTGACTTTGTATTATTTCTCGACGAACGCACGCTCAATCAAGTAATCACCCGGCTCACGCATCCGGGGCGAAACCTTCAGACCGAAGCTGTTCAACACTTCGCTGGTCTCGTCCAACATGCTTGGGCTGCCGCACAGCATGGCGCGGTCATCCTCGGGGTTGATCGGCGGCAGGCCGATGTCGCTGAACAGCTTGCCGCTGCGCATCAGGTCGGTCAGGCGGCCTTCGTTTTCGAACGGCTCGCGGGTCACAGTCGGGTAGTAGATCAACTTTTCACGCAGGGCCTCGCCGAAGAATTCGTTCTGCGGCAGATGCTCGGTGATGAATTCGCGGTAGGCGACTTCGTTGACGTAACGCACGCCGTGGCACAGGATCACTTTTTCGAAACGCTCGTAGGTTTCCGGGTCCTGGATCACGCTCATGAAGGGCGCGAGGCCAGTACCGGTGCTGAGCAGGTACAGGTGCTTGCCCGGCTTTAAATCGTCAAGCACCAGGGTGCCTGTCGGTTTTTTGCTGATAATGATCTCGTCGCCTTCCTTCAAGTGCTGCAATTGGGAAGTCAGCGGGCCATCGGGCACCTTAATGCTGAAAAACTCCAGATGCTCTTCCCAGTTCGGGCTGGCAATCGAGTAAGCGCGCATGAGCGGGCGGCCGTTGGGCTGTTGCAGGCCGATCATCACGAACTGACCGTTCTCGAAGCGCAGGCCCGGATCGCGGGTGCACTTGAAGCTGAACAGAGTGTCGTTCCAGTGATGAACACTGAGGACACGCTCGTGGTTCATGTTGCTCATGTACGGGGGACTCCTGGAAATGGGTCTGCGCCAAAGATACAGATGCGCAATTGCACAGCATTCTAATGGCGGCGACAATATCTGTTAACTGGATTATTAAGATAAGGGTTATCGGTTATATCGATATGCGATTTACTCTCCGTCAACTGCAAGTCTTCGTCGCCGTCGCCCAGCAGGAAAGCGTCTCCCGCGCTGCTGGCCTTCTGGCCTTATCTCAATCTGCCGCCAGCACATCGATCACCGAGCTGGAGCGTCAATCCAGCTGTCAATTATTCGACCGCGCCGGTAAACGCCTGAGCCTCAACGCCCTCGGCCACCAGCTGCTGCCCCAGGCCGTGGCGTTGCTGGACCAGGCCAAGGAGATCGAGGACCTGCTCAACGGCAAGTCCGGCTTCGGTTCCCTGGCGGTCGGTGCCACCCTGACCATCGGCAATTACCTGGCGACGCTGTTGATCGGCAGCTTTATGCAGCAACACCCCGAGAGCCAAGTGAAGCTGCACGTGCAGAACACTGCGCATATCGTGCATCAGGTGGCGCACTATGAAATTGACCTGGGTCTAATCGAAGGCGACTGCAGCCACCCGGATATCGAGGTGCAAACCTGGGTGGAGGACGAACTGGTGGTGTTTTGTGCGCCGCAGCATCACCTGGCCAAGGGTGGCGTGGCAAGCATGGAGGAGTTGACCCATGAAGCCTGGATCCTGCGGGAACAAGGCTCGGGCACGCGCCTGACCTTCGACCAGGCCATGCGTCATCACCGCAGCGCGCTGAATATCCGCCTGGAGCTGGAACACACAGAGGCGATCAAACGGGCGGTGGAATCTGGTTTGGGGATTGGTTGCATTTCGCGGCTGGCGCTACGCGATGCGTTCCGCCGTGGCAGCCTGGTGCCGGTGGAAACCCCAGATCTGGACCTGGCCCGGCAGTTCTACTTCATCTGGCATAAGCAGAAGTACCAGACCTCGGCCATGCGCGAGTTCCTGGAGCTGTGCCGCGCCTTCACTGCGGGGGTGCAGCGCAGCGACGAGATCGTACTGCCGAGTATCGCTTGATGCTCAGACGAGGATCACCGCCCACACCAGGGTGATCATGGTCAGCGCCACGAATTGCGCGGCGCTGCCCATGTCCTTGGCATTTTTCGACAAGGGGTGGCGGTCCAGGGAAATGCGGTCGATAGCCGCTTCCACCGCGGAGTTGAGCAGCTCGACGATCAGGGCCAACAGGCACACCGCAATCAGCAGTGCCCGCTCAACCCGGCTGACCTGCAGGAAAAAGCTCACTGGGATCAGGATAACGTTCAGCAACACCAACTGACGGAATGCCGCCTCGCCAGTGAAAGCCGCGCGCAGGCCATCCAGGGAATAGCCCCCTGCATTGAAGATACGTTTGATACCGGTTTGACCCTTGAAAGGCGACATAGATGTAGGCAACTGAACCAAAGAAGTGGGGAAGCTAGATCACGCAAAGTCAAAAAAGCGTGAAGCGGTTGTAACTTAATGCTGCGAAATTGACTCAAGTTGTTGCAACAGCAGTGCCGCCTGGGTTCGCGTACGCACCCCCAGCTTGCGGAAAATCGCTGTCACGTGTGCCTTGATGGTCGCCTCGGACACGCTCAGCTCGTAGGCAATCTGCTTGTTCAGCAGCCCCTCACAGACCATGGTCAACACGCGAAACTGCTGGGGAGTCAAGCTGGCCAGGCCATCACGGGCAGCCTTGGCTTCCTCGGACACATTGATTTCTTCAAACGCCTGGGGTGGCCACGAAACATCGCCATCCAACACCGCGCGCACGGCTTTCTGGATATCTTCCATCGCGCTGGACTTGGGAATGAAACCGCTGGCACCAAACTCCTTGGAGCGCACTACCACGTCGGCTTCTTCCTGGGCCGAAACCATCACCACAGGAATTTGTGGGTATTGCCCGCGCAGCAGCACCAGGCCCGAGAAACCGTAGGCGCCCGGCATATTCAGGTCGAGCAATACCAGGTCCCAGTCGGATTTTTCGGTGAGGCGGGCTTCGAGTTCGGCGATGCTGGCCACTTCGACCAGGCGTACATCAGGACCAAGGCCCAGGGTTACCGCCTGATGCAGTGCGCTGCGAAACAGCGGGTGGTCATCGGCTATCAGGATTTCGTATGTGGCCATTGGTTAAATGATCCTGTTTTTTATGGGAGCCCTGATGGGTTCAGGGTTCACCAATACACAAGGCGACGGCCAGGCAGCTATCGCCACAGGGCTCGCCCAACGCCAAAAGCACATGAAATGACGTCGAGCATTCACGGTTGCGCCCCAATCGGCGCCCAGCATGCCCAGCGCAGCCTGGAGGGTCAAGCGCTACGCCCGTGGGCATTCTAGCGGGTGGCGGGTTCAGGGTGCCATCATGCAAACGTCGTCTGGCTAGACTGCCGGTATATAGGGTGCAAGGCGCGTATGGACAGCGTCCATCGGGTCCAAGGGCATTTGGAACTTGGCTGCCAGGTAATGGGCGCTGAATACATCGAGGTAGGCGTCCAGCACTTCGCTTGCAGTCAAGTCTTCGGCCAGCTCCAGACACAGCGCCGCCACCTCGGCAGTACAGAAATGGTCATCACGCTTGGAACGCCGCAGCTTGTAGCGCGATAACTGCTCAGGGGCCAGGCTTAGGACTGGCAAATGCTCCAGGTAGGGGCTTTTGCGAAACATCTTGCGCGCTTCGCTCCAAGTGCCATCCAGCAGGATAAACAGCGGACGCTTGCCCTCCTCCACGCGAACTTGACTGACCACCCGTTGCGGCGCCACAAACTCGCCGGGAAATACGATGTATGGCTGCCACTGCGGGTCAGCCAACAACGTCAGCAAATCAGGATCCACCTCGGTACGTGACCAGGCATATGCCGTGGTGTCGCCGATTACATCGGCAATCAGCCAGCCCGTGTTGCTCGGCTTCATCGGTTCAACGTCGTGCATCAGCAGGCACATGGCTGACCTGGCCGCGACTTTGGGCCGCCAGGCGCACAAGCAATATTCGGGAATCACCCGACAGCCGGGGCAGCGCTCAGCCCGGGAACCACGATTGAGAAACGGCCTGATGGCACGCGCCAGGCGTTGGGTGCGCAAGCGGGAAACGGCGTGGCTCATCGGGCACGCGGCGAAGAAAAGGAAATCGACACGGAACAAACTCGTGAAAAACAGAAGTGCCCGCAGTTTACCAGCGATACGCCTGGCTGTAGTGGCAAGGGCTCACCTATAATTGCGCGCCACTGAACGCACAGCGCAGTGGCTGGTCTATGCACCAGTAACCGAATCAGGAGAGTTTAATGCTGCGTTCCATGCTGCGCCTTGTTGCCCCATCCGTCGCCCTTGCGTTGGCCTTGCCTATGGGCGCCCATGCGGCCTCGCTGCTGGAGGCTCAAATGAACAGGAAGCTGCAAAGCGTCGCGGCTGAAAGCAATAAGGACCTGCCCCGGGAAATCGATGAAAAGACCCTGGAAGTGGCCTACACCGTCGAAGGCATGCAGCTGATTGATCACCTCAGCGTGCTACCTGATCGCGCCGAACAGATGCGCGCCAACCCCAAGGCTGTGTACTTCCAGCTGGGCCGCAGTGTGTGCACCAACCCGGGCTATCGCGAGCTGATGGCCAAGGGCGCGGTGATGCGCTACGAAATCACCGAAAACAAGACCAACCGTCCTGTAGCGTCGGTCAAGTTTGTTGAGGCCGATTGCCCGGCGCCGGCAAAGAAGAAAAAGTAACCATTGCTGACTCCTCACGCGCTGCTGTCCAGTAGCGCGTATGCCCCCGCTGCGTTTCCTGCCAACAACCGAACTTCGTGATGGGTGACCAATAAGCGGTTGCCAGCCAAGGGTTTTTCAGCCCATGATCAGCCATCCCATACGCCCATCCACAGCAGTTTCAATGCTGTTCTGTAGTACTTTCAGGGCAAGAAAGGCCTGCCCTCCTGCGGCATGTCGCGACACATGCAGTGTCGTGGCCCCGACGACGCTCTCGTCGACTACCCAGGCCCTGCAAAGAAGGAGAAGTTGAATGCCTTATGAATCGAATGAGCAATTGCTTCGTCATTTTGAAGAAAACGGGACCGACCTCACGCAGCAGGTCGACGCGCAAATCCAGCTGATCGCCCCTAATAGCCCAAATATCCCCCTTTATCGCGACATGATCCTCACCGTCCTGCGCATGGCCCAGGACGACCGCGACCGCTGGAACGCCAAGATCACCCTGCGCGCCATCCGCGAACTGGACCACGCCTTTCGTGTACTCGAACAGTTCAAGGGGCGGCGCAAGGTGACAGTATTCGGCTCGGCACGCACACCTGTGGAAAGCCCATTGTATGCGTTAGCCCGAGAAGTGGGCGCTGCGTTGGCGCGTTCCGACCTGATGGTCATCACCGGCGGCGGCGGCGGTATCATGGCCGCAGCCCACGAGGGCGCGGGCCTGGAGCACAGCCTGGGGTTCAACATCACCCTGCCGTTTGAACAGCACGCCAATCCGACCATCGATGGCACCGAAAACCTGCTGTCCTTCCACTTCTTCTTTACCCGCAAGCTGTTCTTCGTCAAGGAAGCCGATGCGCTGGTGCTATGCCCGGGTGGTTTCGGCACCCTGGATGAGGCACTTGAAGTGTTGACCCTGATTCAGACCGGTAAGAGCCCACTGGTGCCGGTGGTATTGCTGGATGCACCGGGTGGTGGGTTCTGGCAAGGCGCCCTGGACTTTATCCGCAGCCAGTTGGAAGCCAATCGCTATATCCTGCCCACCGACCTCAAGCTGATCCGCCTGGTCTACAGCGCCGAGGAAGCGGTGGACGAAATCAACCAGTTTTACGCCAACTTCCACTCTACCCGTTGGTTGAAGCGTGAGTTTGTGGTGCGCATGCACCATCCCCTCAGCGACCATGCCTTGGCCCATTTGCAGGAAGAATTTGCCAGCCTGCGGCTCAGTGGTGAGTTCCAGCAACTCGCCTATACAGGTGAAGACCACGACGAACCGCGATTCAGTCATTTGACCCGCTTGGTGTTCAACTTCAATGGCCGCGATCAGGGGCGGCTACGAGAGTTGGTGGATTACATCAACCTCCCGGAAAACTGGGCGCAGGCTCAGGGCAAGACGCAGCAACGGGTGACGCCAGAACCCGCGTGACTTTATTGCAGGCGAAAAAAAAGGCCCACTATTTTCATAGTGGGCCTTTTGTTTTGTAGCGTTCAATCGTCCATATCTCGACCGCTTAACAAGCGACTGATCATGTCCATGGAAAACCCACGATAACTCAGAAAACGACCTTGCTTCGCACGCTCCCTGGCATCTATCGGAAGGTGACCGGCAAACTTGCGACGCCAGGTGTCTTCCAACTGCGACTGCCAACTGATACCGCATTCACGTAGCGCGAGGTCGATATCGGCACGTTGCAGGCCACGCTGGCTCAGCTCTTCGCGAATTCGCACTGGGCCATAGCCAGATCGCGCGCGGTAAGACACAAAGCTTTCAAGGTAACGGGCTTCCGACAACAGCCCCTCTTCCGTCAACCGGTCAAGGGCTGTTTCGATCATCTCAGGCTCTGCGCCGCGCTGACGCAATTTACGCGTCAGCTCGACTCGACCATGCTCGCGGCGAGCGAGCAGGTCCATCGCAGTGCGCCGAACGGCGACGAGTGTATCCAGTACCACAGTCATCGTTTGCTTCAGATGTCAGTGTCTGCTTCTTCCATTTCGTCAACCGGCTCGCGGTTGGCGGCAGCTTTCACGTCCGGCGCTGGGGTCAGCAGCTTATCGCGAATCTGCTTCTCAAGCGTGGCGGCGATATCCGGGTTGTCTGCCAGGAACTTGGCGGAGTTGGCCTTGCCCTGACCGATCTTGCTGCCGTTGTAGGCATACCAGGCACCGGATTTCTCGACGAAACCGTGCAGCACGCCCAGGTCGATCATCTCGCCGTTCAGGTAGATACCCTTGCCGTAGAGGATCTGGAACTCGGCCTGACGGAACGGAGGAGCCACCTTGTTCTTCACAACCTTGACGCGGGTTTCGCTACCGACAACCTCATCACCTTCCTTCACCGCGCCAGTACGTCGGATATCCAGACGGACCGAAGCGTAGAACTTCAGCGCGTTACCACCCGTGGTGGTTTCCGGGCTGCCGAACATCACGCCGATCTTCATACGGATCTGGTTGATGAAGATCACCAGGCAGTTGGCGTTCTTGATGTTACCGGTGATTTTACGCAGCGCCTGGGACATCAGGCGGGCTTGCAGGCCCACGTGCATGTCACCCATTTCGCCTTCGATTTCAGCCTTGGGTACCAATGCGGCCACGGAGTCGACCACGATCACGTCGATGGCGTTGGAGCGCACCAGCATGTCGGTGATTTCCAGGGCCTGTTCGCCGGTGTCCGGCTGGGAAACCAGCAGGTCGTCGACGTTGACGCCCAGCTTGCCGGCGTACTCAGGGTCCAGGGCGTGCTCGGCGTCGACGAATGCGCAGGTCGCTCCCATCTTTTGCGCCTGGGCGATCACCGACAGAGTCAGGGTGGTTTTACCGGAAGATTCAGGACCGTAGATCTCAACGATACGGCCTTTTGGCAGGCCGCCAATGCCGAGCGCGATATCCAGACCCAGAGAGCCAGTGGAAATAGCCGGGATCGCCTGACGGTCGTGATCGCCCATACGCATTACGGCACCCTTGCCGAATTGACGTTCGATCTGACCCAGGGCCGCAGCCAAGGCTTTCTTCTTGTTGTCGTCCATTAAAGTCCTCACGTAATCAATAAGGCCTGACGGCCAACACCTGTATAAGTAGACAGTATTGTTCCACAAAGATACGGGATCGCCTACCCCTGTTTTTCTATTTCTGCTGCAGCTCGTCGCAACAAGCCCTCCAGCGCGGCCTTTACCGTTTGTCGGCGGACGTCATCGCGGTTGCCGGGAAAGTGCGCAAGCTCGGCCGTGACCTCGTCACCTACTGCAAAGGCCAGCCAGACAGTACCGACCGGCTTGTCCGGCGAACCGCCATCCGGGCCGGCAATACCGCTGACCGCGACGGCAAAGCGCGCCAGGCTTTTTTCCTGCGCGCCACGGGCCATGGCCTCCACCACTTCCTGGCTGACGGCGCCTACTTTGGAGAAAAGTTTTTCCGGCACGTTCAACTGCCGCGTCTTCTGCCGGTTGGAATAGGTGACATAGCCCGCCTCGAACCAGGCCGAACTGCCCGGTATCCGCGTAATGGCCTCGGCAATCCCGCCGCCGGTGCAGGACTCGGCAGTGGTGACGTGAGCATTGAGCACCTGCAAACGACGACCAAGGTCGGCAGCCAGTTGAGTGATTTCCTTCACGGTCTTCTCCAGGAATGAGCGAGGGGTTCGCCTACCCTACAGGAGCTTATCGACCATGCAAGATAGAGAGTGCATCAAGAGGCTAACGTGCGACGGCCTGCACATACACCTGGCAGGCACGCAGGGCGATCAGGGCGCTGTCGCCGTCGTCGGTGATGCGGATAATTCGCTGAGCATGCGCCGGGTCAAGTCGGGCTCGCGGGGCTGCATGAACCAGGCTGCCGGCGGTGGTGGTGGCTGGCACTGTACAGCCACTGGCGGAATCGGCGGCGTCGAAAAGGACTGACAACCGCACATCAGCAGTGGCCAGGCGATCACGCAGAGCAGCTTGGTTGCGTTGGGCATCGTTCATCTCCTGGGTGTGTTGGTGGTCGTTGGCGTTGAGTTGTTGCTCAAGGGCCAGGCGCTTTTCCTGTTCCGCCCTCTGCTGGCTCAGCGCCGCCTGGTTTTGCTGGTTCAACGTTTGCAAATGGGAAGCGGCCTGATGCTCCAGCTGCGCACCATATCGCCAGGCCTGCAACTGCCACACCAGCGCCATGAGCAGGCCTATGCCGATCCACCGCAACACACTTAGGAAACGCATAGCACCGCCTTCGCCCGCGCCCACAACTGCAAGCGGTCCTCCAGGCCGTTGAGTCCGCCGTTGATACGCCGGGTAATGGTGGTGAACTGGTTTTTGTCAGCCAGTTCGTTGAGCCCGTTGCTTTGCCAGAACCAGGCGGCGGATTCACAGGCCCATTGCGGTTGTTCCAATAAATGGGGTTGCCTCAACAAGCGATCATCACCAAACAGTGCCTGACTGCAAGCGAGGTAATTGCGACGCCCCGTGATCTGGATCAGCCCCCTGCCCCGGTACCTTTGACCGTCACCATCTGCTTCGGGGGTATTACCCAAGCGTGCGGCCAAGTTACCGGTGTCGTACTTGCTGAGGTATTGATCGCTGCCTAGTTCTCGGACGTAGCGCAGCTCGGCGGACTCATGGCCGATCTGGGCGAGAAACGCGGCGATGCGCTTGGGCGTGTTGATGTCCCAATTCAGCATGGCCGAATTGATAGCAGATATGAAAATGCCCGCTTGAGAGCGGGCATTCGGGAACATTTGCTGGAACTGATCGAGCGTCATGTGAGGACCTTGCCACGCGCCTCCGCCCGGGCCGCCAGAACATTTTCGGGTATGGGTGTGTTTTCCTCAAGGAACCTCAAGCTGTACCAGTCGGTAGAGGCAAGATAAGCGCGGGCCTCACGGGAGTCCGCCTGCGCCTGGAGGTCTTGCAGTGTCTGGTTTTTTTCCAACTTCGACAGATCAAACATCGTTCAGACCCTCAACAGGTTTGGCCAGGTGGGTGGGCGGATCAATTGGCTCAACCGGGAAAGGAACGGGCCCGGCCGATACCTGGAGTCTGCCGTTCTGCCACATATAAGCTGGTGCACCTGCGTTAACGGCCAATTTCAAGGTCAACTCGATCTCACCGTTGCGACGACTGACGGGCCCTGCGAACAACTCATGTCCGATGGCGGACATGGGCAGGGTCATCCCGTCAGGGATCAGTGAAAGATCAATCCTTTCGCCGTTCAGGATCAGTGTTTCGCCCTCGACGATGGCCGTCGTGGGAATAGCGGTGCCAAGAGGCCGAAAAGGAACGTGGTGAATAATCATGCGTGCCATCTCCCGATTGCCGTCACTGTCACGATATTGTTCAGCGTCCGGTCGGACATAAAAAAGTAGGAACCACTATTGCCGTAGCACCTGGCCGACATGTCCCAGTCAACCGACGGGTAAATGTTGGGGAACACCGCCACAGGCGTGTCCGCGAAAGCCGCCAGCCATGCAACGTTGCGCGTGACACCAGCGGTATAGCCGGTAAACCGCTGCTGACAGATTTGCAGGCCGCCGGCAAAGCGGAAGTACCAGTTATCGAGCGCACCACCACGCTCGATCAGCCCGGAGTTAATTGGCAAAGCACCCGAAGGGCCAGCATTGAGCACCCCGGAAATCGCGTTGCCGTTATGAAGAATGCTGCGCCAGTTGGGCGCAGCCGCGCCTGGGTTGACACTGAACTGGCGAAAGTGAATACCATCCCCCGATACCGCCATGGACAATTGCGCACGCCACTGCGGATCATGGCCCCAGGCCTGGGACAGCACACTGACTGCAGTAAACCCCGGCACTCCGTCCGGGTGACCGTAATAACTGTACAGACCCGTATTGGCTTTATTCGGCGAGGCTGTTTGCGCCGCCGACAACCCAATCAACTCCCCCGGTGTTGCACCTGGCCCGGTCCCCAGGGCGAAGACCGACGTGTTGATTTCGGCACGCCACGGAGACCACAGACCGTCGCCACGTCGACCCCGAGTAAAAACCGATTCATCGAGCATGGCCTTCGCGGTTTGCCACACATAACCGCCGGAGTTAGCAACCTGCAGAATCTGTACAAACGGGTTAGGCAGGTTGATGCCGCCATTGCCGAATTGAAACAGACCACTGACTCGAGGCAACTCATTGGCATCATCCGTGGGCTGTTTTGAAATCGGTGTGCTGCCCCAACCTGCATGCCCCATCATTGACACCCGCCCTGGGGTGAAGTCGTCGCTGCCGGTCACCACGTTTTGAGTGGCTGCCGTACCCAACTGAGCCTGGCGGGCAAACAACTCCTGGGTCATTGCGTTGATCTTGATACTGGCGCTGCGCGGTGTGTCACCACCGACGCCAGTGGGTGCCGCACCAATATTGATTTCCTGTCGTGCCATGTGGACTCTCCATAGTCAGTGCAATAAAAAACCCGCTAAAAAGCGGGTACGGGGTATCTGCGTCATTCTCAGGGCAGATGTTTTTCACCAAGCCGGTAGATCGTGGCGCGTGCCGCATTGCGAGCAGCCTGGATGTCGGCAGGCATGAGAATGCCCTCCTCCATCTGCGCCAACGCATACCAGTCACTGTCCCTGAGGTAGCCATGGGCCTGATCCAGGGCGAGATCATCTTCCAGCTCCTGGGCGCTCTTTATTTTTTGCAACTGGCTGACATCAATCATGGATCACCTCTTCCAGGGAGGGTGCTGACCACTCTTCAGTTATTGCCGAGGTGGGTACTTCAACTGGCCCATTAGAGATCACCTCAATGATCCCAGGCTCCGCCGGGTTTCGCAGCCACAGCGGGTCATCCCACTTGACCGGCAATTTAAGCGTCAGGGTCAGGTCGCCGCCGATACGTGCGACGGTATCGACAAAACAGTCACTGTCCATGGCACTGGCCAGAAGGCGGTATCCGTCCGGGATGACCGAAAGATCAAAATCCCGACCATTGACCGTGATCACTTCATCGTGCACAGAGACCTTCAGCGGCTCATCCGTCAAGAAGGGAAACAATTTGATCCTGATCATTTCCAGGCTCCCCATACAGTCACGGCGTTTTGGAAACTTTGAGCTGTCGAGCCATTTCTGATGATGATGTCCACCGCACTGGTCCCGTTGACGTAGCAGTTCAACGCGCCGAAATGTTCATAAGTCATCTGAGGCTGCGGATTTACATAAACACTGCCACTGCCCAATACGATTGCTACCGGCAAAGCAACCGTCACCACCGTAGGCTGATTAGGTGGCAATACCGCACTGACCGGACTATAGCCCTGAATGCAGATCTGGCCGTTGATGTACTTGCTGATATTCCAACCGCCTACCACTGTTTTATTCATTAACCCGAGACCCGATACTGGATCGCCCTCGGCATTGGCGCCGGTGTACAGACGCGCCCATGCTGTCCATGTGCCGTTAGCATTGACTCGCCTGAACGCTGTGTTAGTGGTGTCGGGGTTGACCCACTCTTGGGTGGAGTACACGGCCGACAAATACTTGTGCGACAAAAAGCCGTAACTGTTAGGACCGTTGGGGCCGGGAATATTATTGCCGTAGTACTCCCCAGTGGCCGCCAATGCGTCCGCACTGGTGGTCAGTATCTTGACGACACCGCCCACGCCAAAATCACCCGCCTTGATAACTTGCGTCCAGGCTTTGCCCGCTGCGGCCCCCTGCAAGAACTGACGCTCCCAGGTCATATTTTCCAACAGGCTATAGGCAATTTGCCGCACATACCCACCTGAGCCGGAGAGCACCTGAATAATGAATACGTAAGGGTAAGGCAGGGAGATACCACCATTCCCGAACATGAACAGCCCATTCACAATAGGTAAGTTATCGGCACTTTCGGTGGGTTGCATGACGATGGGGGTAGTCCCTCCCCAGCCATTGGCTTTTGCCAAGGTATAACCATTGTAAAGCTCATAGGTCATCGCATTGATCTTGGTCATCGCACTACGCGAAGTGTCTCCGCCTATCCCGCTGGGGAGTGCGCCAAGATTGATTTCTTGTCGTGCCACTTGAGTATCCCAAATAGAAAAAATCGCAAATGTGTGGTATTCGAAAACACCGTCAACTTGGAAGTGTCAGTTGTAATAGCGCTCAATAGGAAACTTACAGACTGGAATTGAAAAACAAGTCACACCCAAATTATCAATATTAATTGAATCACCCAAGGTCGAACGTTGAACGCTCACACGCACCCTACGTTCATTACCCGTCATCATATGCAAAGAGGCATACTGCGCGTGATTAACAAACCAGCTCATCCCTCTATCCATGCTGGAGACACTCAAGTAGTCATCTGCATCCATAACCAAACCACTATCCCATGTATCAAAATAGTTTACGGATTGACTATAAGACCAACTTTTTGTAAACCGGCTATAGCGAACAACCCGATCACTTGACGAGAAATCTACGTTGGCGTGTTCATCATAAATCTCCATGCCGTAAGCGCTCTTACTTCTCTGATCAGCATACTTACACGACACGTATTCCATAAGATGATTCTGAAGGTATTTACCGCCCATGGTGCCAGACGTAACTTTGAATCCCGTCCATCCACCTGGCCCACCGAGTATCGTAGTGTAAAGGCTCAAGCTCGGATGGCTGGGCGTGATAATTCTTAAAAATATCTGGGGTGGCTCTTGCGTTAGAATCGGCTTTGCAAAATTGGCAGCACCATAACCCGGCCTATCTGTATATCTAGACTGGATTCTGAACTGCCCCCGCTCAGAGAATACCAACACCTTATTGTCGCTACTGATGACTACATCGCCCGTGCTATTTGCTGCCAAAAGTCCATAAGCCATCAGGTCACCCTCATCACTTCAACGACACATTCAACCGTCCTGGCTGACCAGTAATATTTATAGCGATGACCGTCATACACGCCGTAATTCAACCATGTGCGTATACCTATCTGGGTCCCCCCCAGTTCTTTATAGGTAGGAAGAACAGGCCAACTATCAGATATTGTCTGGTCATACCCGGCGTACTTTCTGGGCGTAATGAGAACGAAACATTTAGCGGGGTCATAACCTGGCACATCCATGATGATATCGTAGTTACTTCTCACACCTCCGCCGCCGGCAGTAATAGCCGGAATAATCTTCGAACTAAGACGTTGGATCGTAAAATCCTCCATACCCAAAGTCTTTACGCCAAGGCTATCGAAAACATTCAATCCATACTCCGCCATTACGACAACCTCCCGACCATAGTTCGCTTCACGCCGCCAGCATCAAATACCGCCAAGCCATCATTATTGAGCAAGGCAGAACCACCTCCTCCCGCGCTACGAAGGGTAAAAGTACCCGCCTTGACATTAATCTCAAGCAGCGGCAGGCCATTTGCATCCTTGGTTTCAGACGTCAGGGTCATACCCAAAACGATGTTCTGGATAAATGCCGTGTTAATAACCGCCGTATTGATAAATACTTGGCCGTTATCGACTACGAACGGCGTCACCAACGCCCCCCCCACTTCATCAACCACCGAAAAGCGCTGGGCGAAAGCAATGATCTCAGCGGTATCACCATCGGCCCCCAGGGCAAGACCCGCTATTACCTTCTTGCCGTTCTTGCTGGTCTCGACCTTGAGCGTCTTCATGGCCGAGACCTTGCCATCGGTAGTAGCCAATACCCGGTTGGTCTCCTGAATATTCGAGTTGTTTTTTCCAGCCTCCACTCGAACATTTTCGAGTTTCTCACCCTGCGCCTTATCCGCAGCGGTCAACAGGTTGACCTGGGAAGTGAAGGTCGAAGCGTTGGCGTCTACCTTGGTACTCAAGGTCGTTACCCTAGACGCCAGAGCCTGGGTGACGGTTGCCGACGTTTTCGCCACATCCAGGATGCTTGCGGCGTTTTGTCCCACTTTGGCTTCCAGCCCATCGGAGCGTTGTGATTGCGCGAAGTCCCGCTCTGCAATCGCCGACATCAGCGACCAAACACCTACTGACGATGTATCGTCGCCGACACTCCCAGCCTCATCCCCGACAGAGCCGGATTTGACCAAGGCGTAGACACCATCAAGTTTCTCGGAGGTAGCCTTGACCCTGCCGTCTACCGCCTCTACGGCGCTGGAGTTCTTGCTGATTTCCAACGCCATGGCGGCATTGGTTTCGGCAACGGTACCTACATCGAACCAATAACCAGGGTTTGGCGGTGGAGTATTGGCAGGCACGGCAATGATCGCCTGAAACAAATGCTGTCCCCGGCGGACCATGTCACCTTTTGTATAGGGCTTCGTGAGCTCGTACTCCAAGGCATCGGAAACTTCAGCAATCAAATCCTGAAATTCCTTCTTCGCCTGGGCCAACCGATCATTCACCGATCCTGGCCCAGCCCCCCCGATAAGATCAATTTCCTGACGCAAGCTCTCGTACAGCGCTCCCTTGCCAATGGTGTTG
Organism: Pseudomonas synxantha; assembly: GCF_900105675.1. Classification (NCBI taxonomy): domain Bacteria; kingdom Pseudomonadati; phylum Pseudomonadota; class Gammaproteobacteria; order Pseudomonadales; family Pseudomonadaceae; genus Pseudomonas; species Pseudomonas synxantha. Next base: position 4,141,893 of record NZ_LT629786.1, read on the forward strand.
GCAAAATATTCGTCGTATTCAGTCTGATCAGAGCTTGCACGGCCATTCACAGCCCCGTTCACCGGGTAAAAAGCCCCGATGTTGCCGGTGCGGTCCACCAGCCTTGCCCAGAAAAAAAGTGATGTACCGGCACCCAGGCCCATCAACGTCAGTTCGCTTTGCGGATACGCGTAATCCCCCAACTTGGTCGCCATCGCCAGGTCGGCAGTCTTTCCATACCAGACCTCCGTGCGCTGCAAATCCGCCGTGCTCACCCCCTGCGGAATCTGCCATTTCACCTTGATCGCAAACACCAACGATTCCGTCGTCAGCGCTGCCACGATCGGCGGCAGTGTGGTCTTGCCGTTAAGTACGGTCTCTACAGACTCGCTATAGAGGGAGCCGATATCCAGCGCGTTGATCGCCCGCACCTTGGCCACATAACGCCCGGCATAAATGCCGGACACCTCGATAGAACTACCACCCGTGCGGCCAGCGTAGACCCATTCGCCGTCGTTCTTGCGCCAGTAAGCCTCATAGGCGATGGCATTGGCCGCCCGCTGCCACTCGATGGTCATGACATTGACCGCGCTGCCTTGCTCAACAAAATGGTCATTGCTGACCGTCACGCCGGTCGGGCCCGCTTGCACGCTCGGCGGGATCACGGTGATGGGTGGGCTGTCGATTTTCGCGCCGTTGTCGATGGCCGCGAACTTGCTCGGCACGTGCTTGACCGCGCTGAGGCTATATTTGATTTCGTCATTCGAAAAGTCTTCGGAAATCGACAGCACGCGGAACTGTTGCAAAGCCAGGGTCGCGGAGTCGATGGCCCAGATCGATTGAGCCGGGGGCAGTTCGTCGAGCTTGGTTTGCAACACAACCAACTGCTCATCCGCACCTGCGGCGCTGACGGATTTGACCTCACGGGACACGGCCTTGCCGTTGGGCATCACCAAGGTAATGGTGTCGCCCGCCGTGGCGCTGACTTCGGCATCCAGGGTCAGGCTGTCGAGGGTCGCATCCCGCAGGCGCCCGCCAATGCGGCGGCCGGCGCGGTCGTTGTCGGCCACGCGAATGATCTGGCCGGGGCGTGCCAGGGTGCCGTCGAGGCCGACCGCGAAAGTCACGCTTTCGGTTTCCAGGCGGTTGGTCAGCAAGGCCCATTTGCCGATGCGCTGGGCTTGGGCCTGGGACGTGCAACCGGTGGCACTGATTTCGGTTTGCTGGATGCCATAGCGCGCGATGCCTTCGGCGTCGTCGACGTACTGCACCTTCTGGCGATAGAAATCCGTCGGGTCATTCCAGCTGACCAGGGCGACGGTGTAGCGAGTCTTTTTCGCTGACCCGCCGTAGATGAATTGGCCACCAATGACGTTGGCGTTGGAGTAGGTGTAGACCGGGTCTTCCGGCATATCTGCTACTGCCATCACCGAACCTGCGCCCCAATAGGCCATGCCGCGGAAGGTGGTCGCCAGGTCCTGCAGCACCTTCAGGGCATCGGCACGCACCGACAGGTACAAGTTGCAGGTGAAGCGCGGTTCGGTGCCGCCCTTGCCATCGGACACTGGCTGGTCGCAATACTGGCCGATGCGGTATAGCTCCCACTTATCCACTTGGCCGGCGTTGAGCAGGTGGCCGAGGCCGTAGCGTTGGTGCAACAGCAGGTCGTAGTAGATCCAGGCCGGGTTGTCGGTCCAGGCGGATTTGAACGTGCCGTCCCACACGCCGCTGTAGGTGCGGGTTTGCGCGTCGTAGTTGCTCGGCACCTTGATGATCCGCCCGCGCAGCTCGAAGGAACGCGAGGGAATCGATTGGAATTGCGCGGCATCGAATTGCAGGCCGATCAGCGCCGAGCCCGGGTAGCGCAGCTTGGCGTCGATCACCTCGGTGGACGACTCCACGGTGGTGGTATCGGCGATCGCGCCACTGGTGGAGTTCGGTGTGATCCGGCGTACACGCAGGGTCCAGCTGTTTTTTGCCGGTGGCAGATCAACCCGGTGGGAGCGTTCGTACTTGGTGGTGGTTTTACCGCTGAAGGCTGCCGCCAGTACCTGCACGAAGGCGCCGCCATCGGTGGCTAGATCAATAGCGTATTGCACCGTGTAGCCGTTGGTGTCGCCGTTGCTGGTGTTGGTCTGCGACAACCGCGTGACAGCCAGGCGAACCCGCACCGCCGACAGTTGCAGGTTGGAATAGGACTTGGTCCAGGGCTGATCGCTACGCAGCTCGACGGACACCGGGCTTTCGTTTTCCACGGCAGGGAAGCCTGGGATGTGCGTCTGGTCCTGGCTGCCGTTGCGTGTATCGAGGGTCACGCCACTGAAATTGAGGCTGCCATCGGCGTTGGCCAGTGGCGTCTCGTCGAGAAATACCGAGCGCTTATCGTTTTTCAAACCGACAATCTCGCCTTCGCTGACGAGATCGAGGATACGGGCATAGGCCGTACTTTGCAGGCTGTCTGGCGCCTCTACGGAGGGACGGGGCTTGGACGCGCCGCCTTTGCTGCCAGCGAGAGTGAGGTCAGTCATGGCTTTCCTTCAGGCGAAATAAAGCCCGCACTCGGCGGGCTGGGTGAAAAGGAGAACGGTTAGAGTTGGTCCTGGGCGTAGATGCCGGCACTGATCACAGCACTGCCGACGACCAACTCGCCGTATAGCAAGCCGACCGGATTGCCCTGGGCGTTGGTGTTGACCGGGCCGTTGAAGCTGTAGCTCGGGCGGTTATTAGGACTGTCCTGGGCACCAAGCCCTTTGGGGGGCGGTGACAACATCTGCATGACACCGCCCATCGCCATGGACGCCCCCGCCATCAACATCATGCTGGCAGCCGGCCCCGTCAGGAAACCAAACGGGTTGTAATACGCCACCGCGATCAATACCGCACCGATAATAGTCTGCAACCCGCCTGCGCGCTTGGAGCCGGTCAATACCGGCGCGATGCGGATCACGTCCTTGCCAAGGGGCTTTTGAATATCGTCTTCGGCGATGTTGCGCTTGCCGTTGAATACGGCAAAGCGCAAACCTTTATCAGCGCTCTGCAGCATGTAGCGCTCAAAGCCAGGAAACTGTTTGAAGTAGCCCATTACATCCTTGAAACCACCTGCGGTGGTCACGCGATGTTCTCGACCGAAAAGCCTGGCGAGCGAGCCTGATAGCAGCACCGTTCGCATCGTATGTTGTTCGACTGCCAATCCCATGAGCACTCTCCTGATCATCTTCAAAACGTTGGCTAGAGCTGATCCTGCGCATAGATACCCGCACTGACCACCGCACTGCCCACCGTCAGCTCGCCATACAGCAAGCCCACCGGGCCGCCCTGGATGCTGGTGTTGACCGGGCCGTTGAAGCTGTAGCTGGAGCGGTTATCCGGGCGGTCCATGGTGCTCAGCCCCTTGGGCATCGGCGACATCAACTGCATGACGCCGCCCATGGCCATGGAAATCCCCATACTCGCGGCGAAGGTCCAGCCAGTGGTGGATGAAGCGCCGATCAAGGTCGAGGAGCTACCGGAAGCGGCGAGGCCACCAGAGAAATACGACGCCGCGACAATCAATGCGACCCCGATAATGGTTTGCATCGACCCTGCGCGCTTGCTGCCCATCAGCACCGGGGCGATGCGGATATCCGAGGTTCCGGAAGGTGCGTTGAGCCGGTCCTGGCCGATATTGTCGCAGCCCAGGAAAATCGAGTAGGTCACGCCGCGGTCCTTGGACTCCATCAGGAAACGCTCGAACCCGGGCACCAGGATGCACAGCGCGTGAATCGCTTCCGAGGCGTTCCTCACCGCCAGCCGATGCACTCGGCCAAAGCTGGCGCCCAGGCTGCCGTAGAGGCGCACCGTTCGGACTTTTTCATGATGCATGGCATCCTCCAGGCGAATGATCCGCCGATGTGGTTAGTGTTCGGCCCGCAGGCCATGTCGCCAATAGCTGACCGTCACCTCGCCCCAATAGCCGCCGTAGGTATCGCGCTTGCTATCGCGACCATACAGGTGGTGCAGGATGGAACCAGGGGCCGGGTAATGCTCGGGTTCGCTTTGCAGCACGCCGTCGGCCAGGTAGATCGCGGCATGGTTGGGCACTGGCGACCGAATCTGCATCAGCACGATATCGCCCTGTTGCAGTTGGCTGACTTGCATAAAACCGGCGGCCGGCAGGTTGTCCAGGTAGAGATTGCCGCCCTTGTCCCACCAGCCGTCTTCGCGCTGATAATCGCCGAGTTCGATGCCCAACTCGCGGCGGTAGTAGTCGAGGATGATGCTCAGGCAGTCATGCACGCCGTGGGCGAAAGCGCGACCGATCAGGGGCGCCTGGTAGCCATTCGGCGTGCAACTGGCCCATTCACCGGTACACACCTGCCCGTCGTCCCCCTTGCGCACTTCGACAATGTGCCAAGGCAACCCTGAGGCTTCACACGCCACGCGGTCCGCTTCACTGGGCGTCGCCGGGCAATCGGGATGGCTGTGCACCACCGCAAGGATTTCGCCATGCTCTTCGGCGGCGGCATAGTCCTCGGGTGCCAGGCGAAAGTGTTCGCTGGGCGTGCTCGCCGTATTGCGACACGGCACATACACACGCTTGCGCCCTTCGCGAATCATCAGGCCACAGCACTCATGGGGGTAGTCGGCCACGGCGTGTCGGGCAATCGCCGCCAGGTTGGTCTTGTTCATGTTCAGCTCCGCAACAGGCCCGCAGCCGGAAATGAACCGTAGGGCAGTGGGTTGTTCTCGCCGAAACGCAGCTTGCAGCTGGTCAGCCGCCCACCGCATTTATCCTTGGCCGCATCCGTGACGATCACGTCATTGGCATCCGCCACCGGGCCGCCGTTGTAGCCGCAATAGGGGCCGCGGTAACCGCCGCAGCTGAGCCACCAACACACATTGGCGACGATCTGCCGACGGGGCAGTTGCACGCCATTGAAGTCCAGCGCGCTGGCCAGTTCGAACTTCACCGTCTCGCTGCTTTCCGCGACTTTGCGCTCGACGTACCAGATGTCCGGCGGCAGTTCCTCTTCCGGGTCCGCTTCGGGCTGGCCGTCGAGGTACTTGGCCAAGGTGCGGTGACGGATCAGCCGAGCGCCGACCAGGTCCTCGAAATACAACACCAACGCCGTGATGAAACCACCGACGTTACCTACGGCCAGCGTTGGCGTCGGTTGGGTGCCCTGCCCCGACATTTCAAAGCCCTCGGCCTGGATCGGCCAAGGTGAATATTCGTGACCCTGCCAGAAGATCGATGACTCCTGGGGGTAACCGTGAAACCGGTACAACTCGGCGCCCAGGGGGGTGGCATCGAGCTCGAAAAGCTCCACCCAGGCCCCGGGCTCCAGGGTCTGGATATCTGCTGTGATGGACATATGATTCTCCGGGCAAAGAAAACCCCGCACTACGGCGGGGTGGAGGCGGCGCTAGGGGTGGAAGGCTTGCTCGAACGTTGCCGTCAGAGAGTAGAGCCCGGCGCCCATGGGCGTTGGCTGGTAACCCTTGCAGCGATACAACGCAGGCGCTGCCAGTGGTGCGGTCCAGTTGAATGCCTTGGCGCCGGCATGGCGGTCGAGGAAAGCAACGATCGCTTTGATGCGCGCTTCGTCACCCACGAACGTCAGTGGCCAGGACTGGGTCTTGTTGTGGATCCCATCCGCAGCCGTTTGCTGGTAGCCGTCGCCGAACTTGGCCGACTTCAAGCGAAACTCGACGCTGCCGACGGGTTCCACCTTGGGCACCCAAGTGAAAGTTTCTGTGCTCATGTTTTCTCCAGGCGTAAGCCGTTGGTGGTCAGCGGCCGTTGATGGCCGACCAGATTTGCCCGCCCGGCTTGAGGTCACGGGCGATCTGTTCGGCAGCACCCTGGCGGGCGGAACCGGCATAGGCGCGGGCGACATTCTGGGCGTTGGTGTCGGTGCCCGAGCCCTGGCCGTCGGCAACGTTGATGGTTTGCTGGATCACCACCTGGTTGCTGCTAGTAGTGCCTGATTGACCGCCGCCCAGTGCGCGCACGCCCAGGGAGCCGTCGGCGCCACGGCTCAGAGGCATGATGGCTTCGGGGCCGGCTTCGCCGAAGAGGGCCATGGGGGCCAGGGTTGGGCCGGTCGCAATGGAGTTGGTGAATACACCTCCATTGGCATACTTAATGCCGGAGACATTGAGTTCATTTTGATACCCGCTTGGCCCCAGCACTGAACCTGCGGGAACAGAAGGGCTCAACCAACTGGTGATGGCCGAGCCGGCCAAACTGAACAACGACTTCAGGGCACTAGAGGCCGCCGTTTTGGCAGCCATCGCCGCCATGTCTTTAAGTACCGAGGTGGCAAAGTCTGAGAAGTTGAACTTCCCCGTAGTCGCAAACGTCAGGACCGCGGCATCCATCTTTTCAAAAGCACTGGCGAACACCGCCTTCGATTGCTCGGCTGCCGTACCTGCGCTAGTAGAATACTCTTTGAACGCGGCACTGGCGCCTTCGCGCCAATCATCGAGCAGCTGGGTCATATCGGCGAAATTACTTTTAACTTGCCCAGTTTTTTCTTCACTCAGAAGAGCCATCCCCTCCTGATCCGATGAAGCTGCATCCCCATACGGCCCACCCGTTGGAAACTTCAGCCCCGCCCGCTCGGTGTAACTGGACTGCGCCTCCAGCGCACCAACAAAATCATTCTGCGCACCCTGGCTCTGCTTGAGCACTTGCACCAGTTGCGCATTTTTCTGAATAAAATTTTCCGCCGCATCCGTGGCCGGGTCATAGGCCCTTTGAAAGCCCTTGAACTGGCCGGACGTGACCTGTAGCGCCGCTGCGGCAGAGGCGCTGACCTTTTTACTGGCGTCCTCGATCTTCTGCTGCATCTCGCGCATGCTGTTTTCGGTAATCCGCGACGCCTTCGCCAGGGCCTGCTCCAGGCTGCCGAGGTTGAGCGTCAGACTACCCTGGGAAGCAGTTGCCATAGGTTTCTCCGGGTCATGGATAAAACCCGTCGAAACGGGTTTCAAGGAAAGTGGCGTCGTCCTTAACGCCACTCGTTCATCGCACGTTCGAGCGACACACCCCGGCGCAGCTCGTGGGGCATGAAGTCAATCATTTCGGCCGTGCCGCCGCCCAGCCGGTGGGTCTGCAGCGCTATCAACGCGCTGCCCGCCTCCAGCCGCCTACCGGCGTGCAGGGAACCATATCGGTCGATATAGCGTCCCCAGGCCAGGGCTTCGTGATAGGTCATGCGTTCTTTGGCTTCGGTGATCGTGCGGCCGCCCACTCCGTTCAGCACCAGTTCGTGCCAGAACTCATCGGCGACCGTCAGCTCTTTGCGCCGCTACCCTGAGTGCCATTGACCTCATTGACTGCATTGAGGATCAGAAATCCCAATGACGGCTCAAGACCGAAAGCATCGTCGTAACTAAGGGCTTCATCGCCCTCAGCCCCCAACGATACCGACGCGGCGAGGTAGCTGGCGTTGCGGCTTTGTGACGACTCACCCTGGCTGAACAGACGCTCGATCACGCCGAACGACTGACGGCGGATGTGCAACGTGAAGGTATCGGTCACTTCCTTGCCGGTTTTGCTGTCCAGGTGCGTCCAGCTGATGTCTTTCTTCACCGGCAGGCCATCGACGATGCCGCCCTTGGCTTTCAGTTGTTTGAGGTTCATGGCGTCTCTCAGGCTTTCTTGATCCAGGCGCTTGCGCCGGTGCGTTGGATGGTGACGGTGGTAGTCACGACCGCGTTCAGTGCGAAATTGAACGGGAAGTCCGACACGTAGCCGTCGAAAGTGAACCAGGTGCGGGTCGCCGGCAGTTCAAAGCCATCGCCCTTGGCGTTCAGCGTGGGCAGCACGTCCTTGCCGTCGGACCAGCCCACCGCCCACTTCACACCGGTATCGCCCTTGGCTTCAGACAGCTGGTGCAGGCGGATATGGCTGGCGTTGGTCGGGTCGGCGTTCAGGCCCAGGCTCGCAGTGCCTGGGGTGCGCAAACCTTTCTTGTAGCTGCGCTCTTCGGCATTGAGGCTGGTGTCTTCAATCTGCTCGGCCGGCGCGCCACCAGGTTCGAATGAAGTGGCGTGCTCAATTTCCAGCACGGTGTAGGGCCCGGTGCCGGAGACCGGCGGGACGAGGGCAAAAATCTGGGTACCTTGGGTAAGAATCGACATCGAGTGTTCTCCATGAACAATAAAAAACCCGCGAAGGCGGGCTGTGGGGTGCAACGGCTGTGTTGCTGCGTGCAAGGCAGGTCGAGACGGGATCAGGGTGCCGGTTTGCCATCCAGGTAAGGCGGCGCATTCGGGTCCGGCTCTCGGCTCTTGATCAGGTCGACCAATGCCTGGTTGCTCTGGGCCAACAGTCGAATGGCCGCGTTGAGCGCCACCTGGCCATCGGTCTGGGTTTGCAGGGCGGCGATCAAGCGGTTGATCGCGGCCAATTCTTCGTCGTTCATAGGCATCTTGGTTCCTGTATCACGTCAGGTAGGCAGGGTGTGGGAGCTTCAACAGCGCGCAGCGATGACAATCAAGACGCCAACCCAGTGGCCATGATCGAACTGCGATACCCCGTCGCCGGGTCGCCAACGTGGGTCAGTTGGGTAATCGACCAGCGCCCCTGCATGTACGAAGGCCAGGTTTCATCCAGCACCAGCAAGCCTTCGGCAGCGAGCAACGGGTTACCTGGGCAATCGATCTGCAGCTTCAAACCTTCACGGCCCACTCGGCGCAGTTCGCCTTCGGCCACGGCGCGGGCTTCGGCTTCGTTCTGGCAGCGCTGACGCAAGGTCTTGAACGGGGCAATCCCGACCTGGACCACGCGCTGTTTGCCGGCGGCGGCGTCCCACCAGCTGACGCGGCTGCCCATGTATTTGGAGCGTGATTTTTCGTCGAGCTTGGCGGTAATGAAGGCATGCTCACCGGGCCGGTTGTCCTCGGTCACCGATAATTTCACTGGCGGCAATAGCTGACCGGAGAGTGACTTGGCCTGCCCCGCTTCGGCCAGTACATAGAGCTCGTTGAACGGTTTGGTGACCGCGTTGTAGCGCTTGGCCAGGCGAGTGATGAAGGCCATGTCGCTTTCATTGGACTGGTCGATGTGCGCAATCGCAATGCCGTCCAACGCGGGTGCCACTCGCGGTGAAAAACCATGGCGGCTGACCAGTTGGCGAAACAATGCCCCCAATGTCGTCGGCCCATGGCTGGCGGAGCGGCGCTGGCGATATCCGCTCTTATCCACCTCACTGAAGGGCGCGGCCGTGGCCACGATCATCAGGCGCATCGGAAACAACACCGGGGTTCTTTGGGTGACGACAAACTCGCCTTTTTCCACCAAGCCGGTTTCCTGGTAACCGACGCGCAGGCCGATCTTGCCGCTCAGGCTGGGCAACCCCTCCAGCCCTTCGATATTGAGGGTCAATTCCAGGCGGTCAGTCTGGATACCGGCAGCGTCGGTGTGGCTCCAGTGCATCAGGCGTTGATTGAGCAGCGCCGCGTTGGCGCCGTAGAACTCTACGATCGGGGTAAATCCCTGTGCCATGCAGCCTCCTTAATCCCACGCCAGCACGGGTCGTACAGCCGCCGGCCTGGCTTGCATCTCAGGCACGATCACCCATACGCCGGCCGGCAATACCGGACCGTATTCAGCCAGTTCAGGGTTCAAGCGCCAGAGGGTTTCTTCCGCAGCGTCGTCGCAACGCCCCAGCTCGCGATAGAGCAACAGGTTGACCGAATCACCGGCGATACTTCGCACTCTACGCATTGACGAACTCCTCCAGTTCCAGGGTCCAGGTCATGACCATGGCAGTGCCGTCATCGATCACGTTGCTTTGGGTTTCCACCACTGAGTTGATCCGCCACAGCCCCCAGTTACGGCCGATACCATCGACCAGCGGCAAAGGCGCACGCGCATTTTGCAGTGCGCGCAGTTCGTCCAGGCGCTGCATGCCGGTGGCGTACATGGCCGTGCCGCTGAACGTGAGCTTTTCCAGCTTCTGGCCGTTCTGCCGCGACTGGGGTTTGCTGGCAATAATCGCCAGGTCACTCCAGCCGCCGTCGCTGTTGCGGATCAACGACGAATAGGCAAAACCTCGGGACAAGCCAAAGATAAAGTCGCCGAGTACCATTTGTTGTCGCATCAATCACCTCCTGAAGGATCGGCCAGTGCCGCGTTGCGCCGAATGCCAAGAGAGTCGGTGACCATGGGCATGCATTGAAACTGCAGTGCCTGGATCACCTGGTTGACCACTTGCTGGGCATCGGCGGGGTTGACGCCGGTGATCTGGATACTCGGTGAGATCGTGACCTGAACGTTATCCGTGCGGGCACTGTTGAGCTCCTTGCTCAGTGCATTGGGTGCGGGCAGGCGATCATTTGAGCTGAACAGTTTGTCACCGAGCCAACTGCCCGCTTCGCTGCCCAGCAAGCCACCGATGGCGCCGCCAACTGCGGTGCCGATACCTGGGAAAACCAGGGTGCCGAGCGCGGCGCCGGCGGACGCTCCGGCCCAGGCGCCACCGGCGGTGCTGAGACCGGAACCGACAGCCTTGGCGTCGTCAGTGCGTACGCCCTGAATCACATCAAACGCCGTGTCGGCGTACCTCATCGGGCCAAGGCGGCGAGCACCCGCCAGCCCCAGTTTGCTCACTGCTCCCGAAGGATTGGCAGGCATCTTCAGCGGGCCCGGCAGAGGTTCACGACTGAAGTTGCGAGCCTGTGGCGCTGTCGCTACCCGACCTTCGGAAGGCATGGGGATGAGCTTGCGCTCTAAGGCTTCGATCAGCCCTGGACCTCTGCTCGCTGGCGACTGGCCCGCAGTTCCACTCTTGCTTCGACGGTTCGCCACGGCCACTCGAGGTTGCAACCGTCGAGCCGGACCACCGGCATCGAAACCTAAAAATGGTGCAGGCAACGATGCCTTTGCATCACGTTCGAGGCTGTTTAGGATCCGCGCAAACACACCGCCGTTCTTGCGGGCGGGTGATCGTTTGGTCGAGGCAGTCTTCGGTGCAACCAGTTGTTTCTTCGGCCTGTTCTGAGTGTGTTGAGATCCCTGCTTTTTTTGCGACCTCGGCTGACGAGGGTTCTTTTTCCCGCGAGAACCTGGCGAGCGCGAACGGCGGCTTTCGATGGGATGCTGAGTTGCCGTTGCACAGCAGCACGACTTATCTTTTTCAGCACCGCCCTCCTTGAACAGCTTGCCAACACCCGGAAGCTTACCCAGCGTCGCATCGACCACGTTGCCTGCAACGCGGGTTTTTATCGTTTCTCCCAAACCGGAGAAAAACTCGGAAAACACCGGCGTAACGGCGCCCGCTGTTTTAACCGCGCCCGCCAGAGCCGGCGACTCTGCAGCAGCGCCATTGACACTATCCACCAGGCCCGTTTTGGCTTTCAGCCAAAGTGCTTCGCCCCAGACCGGCGTGGCCTCCAGGGTCGTAGAGAAACGCTTGCCGCTTTCGCTGGACTCCTCGCGCAGCGCCTTGATCGACTTTTCCGAAGTCGCCGTTTTGTCAAACTTCAACTGGCTGCCTGAATGCTGCAGCGCACTTGCCAGATCGATTATCTGTGCGCTGCCCAGCGTCATGGCCTCGCGGGTATGGCGCAAATCCTCTGAGGTGGTCGAAACGGATTCAGCCACCGTCTTCGATTCTGTTCGCCCATCCATGTTGGACGAACGCACAGCAATCGCCCTGAGCGACGACAAGGCGGTGTCGAGAGAATCCACACCCTCACGCAATGAGCCGAGCGACAGAGCCAGCTCATCGAGTTTCAGCGTCGCGTCAGTGAGGGCGGCAACTGTCCCGGACAAGTCAGCCAGACCTGTTGATGGGGTTGAGCTGCCAACCGACAAAGCGCCAAGGCTGACGATATCGGCGTCATGTGCGCCGTCTGTAGTGCCGAACGCATCCCGGCCATTCTTGGCCATGGCATATGCGAGCGAATACTTGTCCTGCATCCCGCTTACTCCTGTTTAACGCCAAGGCGAGTGATCGCAATGTCGTAGCGGCGCAATGCTTTTCCGGCGTCCCAGTCGAGGATCTCCGCCTCATTGACCGAGTAGATCAACGGCACCACATCGAGGATTACGTCGATGTCGCGCTGCGAAAGAAGTCCGCCGGTTGATTTAAAAAATCGTCGATGCGCTCCTGCAGTTCCGTCCAGTCGGGCACGGTCAAACCAGCCAGGTCGGGAATCATCAGGCCGGTGCAATGGGCGGTAATGAACTCGGCGCGCTCTTTGTTAGTGGCGAGCTTTTTCATCACTTTGGTGGCGCGCAGGGCGGGCATTTCCAGGGGCAGTTCGGTCAGGGTTCGGCCGGCTGCGTCCAGGGGCAATAGCAACTGGACGGGTTGGTCGTGGGGTGTCGCGTCCTGTGCGTCCATGAAGAACGACGCAGGGCGCGTCGACATTTCATGTACGTACTGGGCAATGCTCACGTAGTCCGGACGCTTGAGCTGATCGAGCTCTTTTTCCGACAGGCCGGTGGCGAGTTTCGCCAGTTCGAAAAACTGATCGTCCTCGTCATCACCGGCCCGGGCCAGCGCGTCTTTTTGCGCGGCGTAAAACAACGGTTTGAGCTGAACCTGCTGGATCGTCGCGCCGGTGTCGGCGGTGATCGGAGCCAGCAGGATATGCAACGGTGGCATCCAGGCCATGGGGCAATTCCTTGTTGAAAGGTATTGAAAAGTACCGAAAATCCAGATCTGAACGCGGTCCCTGTAGGAGCAGGCTTGCCTGCGATAGCATCAACTCGGTGCTCCAGACACACCGAGTCGCCTGCATCGCGGGCAAGCCCGGCTCCCACATTGACCGTGCCTGCCTTAGATTGCAGTCATTTTTAAGGCATCAGTACGGCGCGGCGCGCATCGCCAAGAATGTCGACACCGTTGAGCACGAACTTCTGGGTGCGCACGTCGATGTCGATCACCGAAATGCCATTTTCCAGACGGTTGTAGGTACGGCAAGACAGTTCCAGTGTGGTGGTGGCCTTGTCGCCCATCTTCAGCTTCGCCTCCTCCAGGGATTTGAGCTTGCCGCCGACGGTGTGGTAGGTGAAGTAGGTCTTGCCGTCCTGGTCCTGGCCGGCTTCACGCACGTTCAGCAAAATGTCGTCGCCCGTGCGCACGCCCAGGGCCAGCATGATTTCCGGGCCGGCACCTTGCAGCACCAGTTTGGCATTGAGCACTTTGCCGCTCTTGGCCATTTCTTCGGCGATGAAACGCCCGCCGGACATGGCTTCCATGTCGAACTCGATCTTCGGCGGGGTGAACTCTTCCACGGTTGCGGACAACGGCAGGCCTTGAAGGGTGGCCGCGATGGCCTGTCTGACTCGGTTGGTAAACATTAGAGAACGTCCTCCAGGAACTGCTCGATGATTTCATCGCGGGCGTTGAGTTGATAAACCATGTGTTCGTTCGGCGCGTAGCGGCCGTAGTCGATAACGATGAACCAGGTGCCGTTCTTGTACTTCTCGACGCTGTTCAGTTCCGGGTGCAGGTATACGCTGCCGCCGGGAATGGTTTCGTCGGCCACCAGGGTTTGCAGCCAGTCGTTGATGCGCTTGACCTCCTGGTCCATGAAGGACTTGGTGAGGTTCTTGGCCATGGCTTTCTGGCCGGCCTTGACCAGCTTGCGGCTGATGGCATCTTCCAGGCCGACGTAGCTGATGAACTTGCCGGTGATGGAGCGGTTACCCAACAGCGAGAAACCGCCGAGGATGGTGCGGGCGTAGTAGCTCACGCCATGGCGGTTGAGCAGGTCGCCCTCGGTGGAGGTGTCGAGGATGTTGTACTCGACCACGCGGGAAACGTCCTCGGCGAAGGTCACTTGGTTGCCGGGGCTTTCCCACTGCTTGACCTTGGCCAATGCGGCGATGGCCAACGAGGATGGCGACAGGAACACGTTTTTCTTCGCGGCCTTGGAGTACACCGACGGCATGTTGTGCACCAGCAGGCAACGGTCGAAACCAAGGTCGGCACCGCCCAGCTCGCCGCTGTAGGCAACTTGGTCTGCAACGGAAGCGTCCTTGCCATCCAGCACCACACGCGCCTTGATGCGCTTGCCGAAGGAGGCGAATTCACCGGCCACGGCCTTGGTGCCGGTAAAGCCTGGGGCGCCAATGATGGTCAGGTCTTCCGGGACGCTGCTCAGGGCCGCCAGTCCCAGCTTGCGACCGGTGACCGGGTCGTTGCCGCCGATCACATTGTTGACGGTATCAGCCGGGGTGGCGCCTTCTTCGACAATGACCACATAGACCGGCACCTTGACCACTTTGAGGATCTGGTACACAGCCTGGAACAAGGTGCCCGACTCGGTGCCGGTAGGGTCCAGCAACGCCTGGGTGGTGAAGCTGTTGATACGGAACGGCGCGTTTTTCGGGATCGATGCGTGGGCATTCGGCGCAGTGCCGACCAGCCCGATCACGTTATCGCCAAGGCCGCCCATGGCCTCGGGGGATTCAGTGGCATTCACAGTGATGCCGTTGTGCTCGAAGTTCAGGACTTCTGCCATGGTTATTCAGCCTTCTTGGGGGTGGAATTGAGGACGCTGGTCAGTTCCAGGCGGCCAGCGGTGCGTAGGGCGGATGCTTCGACGTCGAGCAGTTCCAGTTCCTCGCCGGCGGTGGACCAATGGCCGTTGCCGATGGGGAATGGGATGAGGACGGTGTAGGTTTGGCGGGTGGGCATGGGTGGAAAACTCCGGGTGGAAAATGCAAAAGCCCCTGCGGGGAGGGGCTTTTGAGGGGCGAAAAAAAACCGCTTTCGCGGTTGTCAGTTACTTGAGGAAATCGGGTTTGGATGGCCAGATTACTGTGTCTGGATCGTCTCCCTGATCTGGAATATCACGCAGCTTCTGGCGATATTCAGCAAATATGAGCTTGTGACTGTCGAGCATCGGATAGTCTGGCATCGCTGCATAATCACTCGCCGACAAGTCTTGATCCCTTGCCTTACGAATCATTTCCCACTTGATAATCGGATGGAGTTCCGCAGGTATAAATTGTGGTTTCATATTCTCTCCTCAGCCTAGAGCCAACATCGTGCCCCAGTCACCTGGGTTGGTTACAACGCCTGTGCAAGCCCCTGCCAGCATCACCTCAACGACGCCAGTTGATGATGTGCGCATCGGGTGCAGATGGTAATAACTACCAAACAATTCTGTAGGAGAAATGACACTGGAACACCAGCGCCATTTGCCTTTCTCAACGCCATTACTCCATGCTCCAGACACGTTACCTTCCAAAAGACGCACGAATGCACCTACCGTCAGGTAGGAGTTCTGTGGTACTGCACCAGAGCCATTCGCGAGCGCCATATCGACCGTGTAAGGGAACGCAAGCCAAGGACTAACGCCTGAAACCGACCATTTCATTTGCCACAGATATACAAACGTGCGCCAATAGTCGCTCGCCCTGATTTCAAAGTTTGGATATTGTTCACGCACATCTGCCTGCACCTGAAGCATGAAATCCACATCAGTCTGCGGGCGTCCGGCCGCTTGAGAGACAGGGGTGATAGTTCGCAACTTAGTGGGCGTCACTTCAGCATGAATCCCCCAGTTTTCAATCAGTGTCCCGTCGGCATTGGGGGAAAGATTAAAGTTCTTGGTGACCGCTAACCTTGGGAGTCTATTTTTCAACTCCGCCAATTGAGCGTCATACGCCAAGCGGGCATCCGCTATCGCCTTGTCAATTTCCCCGACTTTTCCGGTAATAACATTAGTCAAGTTATTTGCCGCACTAACGACGGCAGCAAGTTGCTGTTCAGTACTCAAATGAAAGCTCCTAAACGCTTGGAGAGCGTCATGTAAAATCAATTAAAAACGCTCTATTTCTTTTCGACTTCCATCACCCGAAATAGAACCCCTACACCGCGTGCCATATTGTCTATGCTCGCGGCCGACAAGGCCGCAATTTCATCAGTCAATAGCACATTCAAATTCTCACTCCCCACCACAATCGTCACGCTATCCGCCGGCAACGGCGAAATATCCAGCGTAAACTTCTGCAGCACTCGCGCCGCCGCCGCTTTATACGTCAGCAACTTCCCCGCTACGGAATACACCGCCAGCAAGGTCCCACTGGCGAGGTAAAAACCGAACTCACCAATCTCATACTCACCATCGCCATCAAACAGCGCGGCCATCCTGAGTTGGCGCTCGCCCAGGTCTTCGTAATCGACGATGGCCACCCGTTGGCGCTCGTCACGCAAGGCGACTTCGCTGCCGTCAGGGTTGTAGCGGCCAGTGCCGGCGCCGATGTGGGTGATTTCGCCTTTGAGGCCCTGGTTCTTTGCCTGCAGCACTTCATCCAAACCTTTGGAGGTGAAGCGCACCAGGCGCGTGATTTCATCTGTCATGGCTGCGCCCTGAGGTCGTAGTCGTTAATGGTGTAGTGCTGGGCAACCCCGGCACTGTTTAACCGGGCAACCAGCGCCAATTCCGGCAACGCGCCGTTTAGATAGAACTCGCCGTCGCTTAAAGGAGCGTCGAGGACTTGTGTGAACGCGAGTTGACCTTCGGTCTCATGCACGATGGTAATCGTCGCCTGATCGCGCTCACTCTTGGCCGCATTGATACGCCGGATCAGCCGGTTGTGATCGCCGCTGGACCAACTGCGTCCGATGATCGCCTGCACGTCGAAGGTGTAAGGCACACCCAAAGGGCGCTGCTGATACCAGGCGCTGATGTTAGGGGTAAAACCCAATGACTCCACCGCATGACTCAGCGCCTTGGGCGTACCGGCCTGGCGCTGGATCTGCCAGGACAATGCGACGGTCAGACGCTTTTCCGCCTCGCTGGCCTCGGCATCCCATTCGCTGACGCCGCGGTCGGCGGCCAGGTAAGGGAGGAATTCGCTTGGGGTTTGAAGTGGATTCATCAGCGCTGGAAACGGCGGTGTGACTCGTTCAAGCAACGTGCCGAAGCCCAAGTCCAACGCCTTTTCCAGCGGTGAACTGTTGGCCGGCAACAAACTCGCTTTAGGTTCACTCATAGCGTGCGCACCTCCACCTCGACACCCGTGCAATACGGGGCCTGGAACGCGGTGCTGACAATCGGCGCCAGCGGTTCAAGGATTTGCAGTTGCGCAGCGCCAGCGCTGTGTATGGCATAGTCGATCCAGCTGGGGTCAACCCGCCCTTCCAGGCGATGGCAGGACTCTGCGTAGCCTTGCAACAGTTTCTGCGCGGCCACTTGGGTCAACCCGGAGTCCGGGCCGGCGTTGATCTTGGCCACCACGCGAATTTTATAAGGTTGAATCTGCGCACCTTGGACGGTGACAAGGTCGGTTTCCGGCCGTACATCCGGTCGTGCGAAATGTCGACGTACACCGTCAAGCAAGTCCGCAGACGGTGTACCGTCGCCCTCCCTGGAAAGCACGGTGACCATGACTTCGCCCGGTGCGGTGCGTCGAGCGTTGCCGTCCTTGACCTGGGCCGCATAACCATCCGGATCGAAGGTGTAGGTGACGGTCACCACTCCAGGCGTCGCACTCTGCACTTTCACCGCAGGACGCTCGCCAAGGGTGAAGACTTCGCGGCGATACTGCATCCGCGAGCCGGCCGCAGGAGCATGGGGCGCCAGGTAGTAACGCAGGCGAGCGTCGTCGTCGCTTTCCAGGGTGGGCGGCACGGGCGGGAAAGCCGCCGGGTCGCCAGGGTCGAGCACTTGGCGCTCCAGGCCCATATCGGCCAGGCGCGCATCCAGGTTGCTGCCGGTGGCCCACCACGCGAGCATCTGCTTGATACGGGCGTTGTATTTGCGCTCATGGGTTTGCAGGCGCACGCAAAACGCTTCCAGGGCCAGGGTCAGCAGTTCGCTTTCGTTGTCGAGGCTGACCTTGAGTTTGGCCGCGCTTTGCGGAGCTCGGCTGGCAACGTAGTCGATGACGAACGCCTTGAACTCGGCCAGCAACGGTTCGAACTCATCCACCTTGATGATGGCCGGTTCCGCCAGTTGGTTCTGGCCGGGGATCAGCATGCTCATGTCACGACCTCGAAGGATTGTTGGCGGTTTTTCCAGGTGCCGGCAAACCGCAGCAGCAGGCCGGCGCCTTGGCGGGTGGCGACGATGACCTGGGGTTCAAAATCGTCGATGCCGTTGTGGGTGTTGTAGAACGCCTGGGCGGCGTGGCTCTGGGCGAGGATCAGCAGGTCATCACCGAGGTTTTGCCCGAGCAACTGCGGGATCAGCGAACCGTACAACGGACGCTTTTGCCGAGTGCCCACGGGGGTGGTCAGCGCTCGGGTGGCGCGCTGCACAAATTGCAGCCAGTCATCGACGGCTGCCCCGGTGTTCCTCTCGATTCCGAGCATGGGGTGTCCTTATCGGGGGCTGATGAGTCGTCCTTGGTGGTCCACTACCGGGCCGCTGAAATGCGCGCCGCTGGCATCGAGCAACAGGCTGGTGCCGCCGACCTGCAGGACGATGCCGTGGGCGTTGAGGGTCAGGCTGGTGGCGCCGACCTTGACGTCGACTTGTTCGCGGGAGCCGCTGAAGGTAGTGGGGCCATTGACCCAATTGAAGGTATGACTGGCATCGTCATAGTCGGTTTGGGTGCCATCTTGATGGCGACGCCGGGTCAGCGTCGCAACACTGGAGACCGGTGGAAAACGATCACTGTTGAGACCAAACAGGGCCACGGACTGCGCACCGCCCTCTCCACCCCCGTAGTTGAGCAACAGACATTGTTCGCCCACCGTTGGAATGCGGGTTTCGGTTTGCGCACCGGCGCTGGGGTTGAAAAAGCGGATCGCAGGGGTGAGCAAGTCACCGTGGCTGACCTTGCAGGTATTGCTGGCAGCATCGACCTGCTGGCAAATGCCAATCCGGCAGAAGCTTTCAGCGCGGCGGTAAAGGTCTTCGAGTTGGGTCTCCATCTCTGCCAGGCGTTCGACGATCGGTCCCAATTGCATGCGTAACAGCGCGTCGAACATGGGCTACTCCGCCAGTGGTTTGTATTGGGCCGGGTCGTCGATATTGGAGACGTCCCAGGTGCAGGCAAACAGCGGCTGGCCTGTAGGATCCTCAAGTAGCGGCGGCCCCAGATAGAGGGTTTGGGTGAAGGAGACCGTCCAGGTGTCGTAGTCCGCATCAAGGGTGCTGCGCACAGCCGGAGCGGCAACAATATTTGCGGGCAGATCGCACTGTGCCTGGGGCAGGTTCCAACGGTTATCCAGCACCAGGTCCATCAGTTGGCTGGCCAGGTCGCAGGCATCGAACGGCAATGCACCGGGGGCGACCATGGCCCTGATTGAAATGCTCAGCACGTGGGCCTTGCGCCCTTCGCGAGAGCGAATGCCCGGGCCATTGCCTTCGACGGTGACCTGCACACCGGTTTTTTCAACGTCGCCCTGGAAGTCCTGGTGGCTGCCGACCTTGAGGTCCGGGAAGGCTGCATGCAGCGCAGCGCCCACGGCCTGGGGCAGTTGGGATGGCTTTTCGATAAGCGTCATTTTGAGTAGCGTCCTTGCAACAATTACTGCGGGTCCTGGCCGGAGCCTTGGTTGATCCCGATGCGCTTGGCCGCCCACCGCTCATAAAGGCCGATGGCCACATCGGCACCGGCCATGGCGGTCAGGCAACCAATGGCGCCGGCGGTCCAGATCGACATGCCGGCGGCGTAGCACAGCATCAGCGCCGAAACCCCACAGACCATGCAGGCCCCGGAGCGCAGCGCCAGACGGCGGATCAACGACCAACCGCGGGCACCTTCCTTGTCGGCGCGCCACATTTCTCCAGACACTCCGCCGATCACGGCCAATACGATCACCAGCCAGATAGGCATTTCCGCTAACGCTTGCTGTTCATTTGTCATGTCACGCCTCCTGGCTGAGCAATTAATAATCCATATTTCATTTACACATGCTTCGATAGGTAGGCATTCCAAAAAGCCCGGTTACCCGGGCTTTTCAGTAATGCTGTCCTCGGACTTTCGGCGCTACTGGCGCGGTACGGTCCTTTCCTCAATGTTTTTCCGACCACGATCCCTGTCTGCCGGATAACTGCTTCTGGTGCTTTACGCTGCACACCCGGGTCAGTTGCCAACCCTCTGAACCATCAAGGCCGGTTCATCGCTGCCTGTTTTTGAAGCGTTGAAACTAAAGAGCGTCGGCATCCTTGCCGGTGTTGCCTGGCATCCCTGCCATCGCTTCGATGGCGTCCTTGCCGATGTTGCGTGCCTTCCTTGTCTTCCTTGGCAGCATCCTTGCCGCCTCCACCAGGCCTTGTTGGCTGGCTTGAGGTGAAGAATATGCATGTATGCATATACAGTCAATGCATAAATGCATTTATTTTGGCCGTGGAAATGCACGTATGCATTCGAAGCCTTGCGGGCTTGGGGTTTGGCGGTTTTCTGCGGGCGAAAAAAAACCCGCTCATGGGCGGGTTTCGTCTTACGCGAGGAGGTTAACGGGCGTACATGCCCCACCAGAAAACATGCCCGAGAATGCTGATCTGCTCATCCTGGATATCCTGGAAGCTGTAGTCCTCATCCGGATGCTCATCACGGTTGAAACTGCGCAGGCGGATTCCCGAAGGCAGGCGGTAGAGCTGTTTAACCCGCAGTTGGCCGTTGTGGTTGATGGCATACAGATCACCATCAACGATATCGCCGATGCCGCTCTTGCCGGCATTCACGCCAACCGTGGCGCCGTCGCGCAGTACCGGCAACATACTGTTACCGCGCACCGTCACGCACTTGGCCTGGTCGAACTGCACTCCGTTATGCCGCAGGCTGCGCTTGCCGAACCGCAGGCTGGCCTTCTCGCTTTCCTCGATGACGAATCTTCCTGATCCAGCAGCCAATTCAACCTCGCGCAGAAAGGGGATCGACACCTCGTCATCATTGACGGGAGTGTCGTCGTCCCACAGGCTTATGTCCTTGAGTTCCGAATGCATCGGGTCGCGCCCGTCATCGCGCAACCCACCCACCGCAGCGCGCCCGCGCAGTTGGTCGGTGCTCACGCGAAAATACTCGGCGATGCGCGAGATGTGTTTATCCGACGGATCAACGATCTTGCCGCTGAGGATCCGGGACAGTGTGGATTGAGGCACGCCGGTGCGCCGATGAAGCTCCGTGGGGGAGATTCGGTCGCGATCCAGCAGCTCTCTTAAGACGATAGAAACGTTGCGTTTTTGCATAACGCGGATAGTGACGGGAGTTTTCGGAGTTGGCAAATGCTAATTTGCATATTTATGCATTAAACAGCCAATTCTGTTTACCATGAAACAAAATACTGTATATGCAAACAGTGAACTACCCATTACTCTTGCGGGCGGCCTGATGTTGAGACACCAAGGATTTCAGCGTCCCTTGCTTATCGACAATTCAGGGGCTATGTATAAAACTCATTAATCACCTAGCCAGCAACGACGGAGGTGCTCATGGCTTATTCAGCGCTAGCTGTCGCTAACGCCTTCATTGAACGTGCGAAGGAAGGCAAGGTTTCGGGCCTGACCCCGATGAAGCTGCAGAAACTGTTGTTCTATACGCAGTCCTGGCATTTGCGCGAACGGGACCAGCCCCTTATGGATGACCACTTCGCCCGCTGGCAATATGGCCCGGTCATCCCGTCGCTTTACCATGAGTTGAAATCCTATGGTAATCGCCCGGTGACCGCGCTGCTCAGCAACCTGAAGCCCGACGCCGAAGACATTGTCTTCGTGACACCGAGGGTTCCTGAGAGCGACACCTACACCCATCGTTTGATTGACCGGATCATTAACAAATACGGCAAATGGTCCGGCACCCAACTGTCCAACCTTTCCCACGAGGACGGCACAGCCTGGGCCCTCAAGGGCGCCGACGGTTCGGCCATTGACTGGGAAGACATGGCAGCACTCATTCACCCAAAGAGCCGCATCCGTGAGTGAGGAACTCGATAACCTGGAACTCACCCTGCCCCCCGTGGCAGGGCCTGACCAGGACTCCCAGGCCGGCGGCGAGCAAGCCCTAGGCACCGACGATGAAAGAAGCCAGAACCTCAAAGACCAGAAGGCCGAAAGGCAACTGCGCAAGAAGTATGCGGGGCGTGCGTTTTGGTTCGCTGCGTGCGGGGTGATCTTCTGGGGGGTCCTGCTGGTGTGGAATGGCTGGTCGACGTATTACTCGGGTAAGGCGCCGTTCTCGGACAATGTATTGATTGCCATCACTACGGCGACTTCAATCAACTTGTTTGCGGCGTTTCTTGGGGTGATCAGAGGGTTGTTTCCGGCTAGTGGGCGTAAATCCAAATAGTCTGGTCGTACTCATGCCCCTGACTTCTCTCTATCCGGCATTGAGATGTGAGCGCGCAAAAGTCAGCTCATCATTTTCAAGGCACTGATCGGATTTTTAGTTTTTGCCCACCTTATCCAGCAGCGACCGGCTGCAAAAATCGCACCGAGGCGGAGTTTCATCTTGCGGCCAACACCCCAGATTTCCGCCACGTCCGTATTGCGCAAGACCCAGTTCCGCTTAATCGGGTCGGTGATATTGGCCACCCCGGCCAGCATCAACTGAAGCCGCACCCGCGGCGGCTTCTGTCGTCGGCCAGTCAGCGGCGCGGAGTCTGCAAGGCGTGGTAGCCGTAATCGGCGCGAGCTTTGCGTAGAGGAACGCCCGCCTCGATAGCCGCACGAATATGTTCTTCGGCCTGGTGGATTTCTTCGGCCACCGCCAGCACTTCGCTCAGTGAACCGGCCGGAATCACCACCAGGCCATCACCGTCGCCGCGCAACCAATCATCGGGTTGTACCCGCACGCCACCCAGCGTAACGGGCGCCTGAATCGCTTCGACACGCACGCGATCCTTGCCGGTGCGCATCCAGTTACCCCGGGAAAAGATCGGGTAGTTAAGCTCCAACGCACGGTCGACATCGCGGCAGATACCGTCAATCACCGTCCCGGCCAACTGCCTACGGGCGGCGGTAGAGGTCAGCAAATCGCCCCACACGGTGGTGTCGAGCCGCGCCTGGTTGTCGATCACTACCACCTGGCCGGCCTCAAGGTCGTCGATGTAGTCACCCACCGAGCCGCCGTCCAGGCCAATAGGGCCGTAGCGCAGGGTCCAGGCTTTGCCTGTGAGGTTGAACGACCGGTCCAGAGGCATGATGTCGGTGCACTGGCAAACGATTTTCAGGCGGTCCATCGCATCGCTGAGGTCGGTGCAACTCAGGGCGTCGAGGCGGGTAACAATAGAGGTTTGCATGATGTGGCCTTCCTTGTGTCCTGTGGGTTAACGCGCGGTGGCGTCAGCACTGAATGCGTGGATCTTGTCGACGATCTGGCGTGACGCCGTCCGGATTGCCGTGGCGGTATTGCCAGCGATGTGCGGCGTCAATTGCGCATTGGCAATAGCGGTCAATGGCGAGTCGAAGCGGTCTTTTTCAAGGGCAAAGGTATCGATGGCGACGGCTTTGATATGCCTGGGAAACTGGCGCATGAAGGCGGCCAACTGGTGTTCGTCGACGATCCCGCCGCGCGCGGTATTGATGAGGATTGATCCCTGGCGCATCTGCTGGAACTCGGCAGTGCCGAACAAGCCTCGGGTCTGCGGGGTGAGCGGTACGTGGATCGAGACGATGTTCGCCTCGGCCAGTAACTGTTCAAGACCTGCCCGTCGTTCAAGCCCAAGGCTGTGCGCCACCGGTTCGGTAAAACGTTCGGACCCGGTAGCGATCACCTTGATGCCCAGCGCCGCAGCCTTGCGCGCCACCTGCCGGGCAATGCTGCCGGTGCCCACCAGCCCAAGCGTCAGTTCGGCGTATTCGCAGGCAGGTGCCAAGGAGCCTTTTGCCCAATGGCCGTTGTGCGTTTTAGTGTTGTAGTCATCCAGGTCGCGCGACAGAAACAGCGCCTGGGCCACGACGTATTCGGCAACAGCGGCCGCGTTGGAGCCTGGGGTGTTGAGGATCGCCACACCACACTGCTCGCACGCCAGCCGATCAATATGATTGACCCCTGTGCCAGCCTGGGCAATGGCGCGCAGTGGCGTGGCCAACGCCGGCGAGGTGGCAGCGCGGATCAGGCCAGCGCCCAACGGGATGTTCAGGCGCGTCTTGAACACGCTGTAGCCCCCGGCCTGACTCACGGCGGCAATAAAGCCAGGCTCGTCATGGCAGTTGATCTCGGCATAGTGAATGCGCGTGCCGTAGTGCTGCCGAATGCGCTCTTTGTCCGCGAAATAATGCAGGTTGAGGGTGACGCCCAGGCCCAGTTCAAGAAAGCGATCGGCTTCCTCAAACAGTAACGGCGGCCCAGGGGCATCCAGTATCAGGGTGGTAAATGCCATACAGTTGATCCTCTTGGAGGGTAGCGCCTGCCGATACCCAGGTTGCCCTGGGCATCGAGGTTAATCACCAAGTGAAATGGTGGGCGCTTGCGGGATCGACCAGGCCTGCATCGGTACTCACGGCCGCGAGGAACCCGCTGTAGAAATCATTCAGCGATGACGACTGGATGAACGCGGGATTGCTTTTGGCGTAGATCAGAAACAAGCGATAGATTCGCAAGTTCTTTTCCTTGAGGTAGACCTCGGCCTTGAGACTGGGCCACAGGTTGAGCAAGCTGCCCTCCTTGAATTTCCATGGATCTGCCGGCTCGGTGCCGGTGGTGGCCTTGTACACGAAGCGCTTACCTTCAATCACTTCCAGATGCAGGCTGGCCAGCAGCTGTTCGGCGGTGCCGACGGCTTCGGTCTTCAAGGCTTGCGCCAGCATCTGGATATGGGTCTTTTCCGGGATGCTGCCGGTCAGGGTCAGCCAGGCGCATTTGAGGTCGGTTCGCGCAATGGCGTAGGCCATGCCTTTGACGTAGGTGTGAAAGCTCTCATCCTCGTTGAAGGCCTTGGACAAGTAAGTTGCCGGTTCTTGCGCAAACTGCCCGACGCCGATCAGTTCGCTGTGCAACCCACCGGCCAGCAAGGCGCGGGTCCAGGGAATCGCACGAATGGCATCGGGACGCGACTCGAACACCTTGATGTTGAAGATACGAGAAGGCGGCCGGGTGCCTTTGGCTGTGGCCCTGACCACATCGAATCGCGCCAGGTCCCGCAGCAGGGAAGGCAGCGCCGGATGCTCGAAGAACGTCGCCTGGTAGCGGCGCACCACGTCCCCCCAACGCTGAATCCTGCCGGCAATGACCTCCTCGGACGGCTGCGGCTGGCGCTCGGCGTGCATACGGTACAACTGGCTGAGAAAGTTGACGGACTGGTTGCGGGTCAGCAGATGAGCGCGCATCTCCGCGCAGCCGGCCAGCATGAAGCGGGTTTCCGGGCCCTCCAGCGCGCCGAACTCCTGCAAGGTCTCGGCGATCACCCCATTACCCCGTGCGTGTTCCCCGCCCATGATGACGTGGACGACCACCTCGATGCCGTAGCGGGCCGCGATCAACTTGTGCTGATTGGCAATCGCCATGTTCAGCTTGTGCATGGCCTTGCCGCCTTGCTTGCCCGTGTCGCTGGGGCCAAACGTGATGTATTGGCGGTTGCCGCGCGTTGCCAGGTGCTGGCGGTACACCGGGTTTTCGTACACCTCATGCACCGTGGCCAGCGTGCGCTCGGCGCCTGCCAGATCTTCAGGTTGCAAAGCGATGTCAATCCCGTCCCGTACCTGGGCCGCTTTCATCAGGAACAGCACCTCTAGCGCGCTGAGGGCCGAGGTGTACTCGGCGATCCCGTGGATTTTCATCCGGTCGCGATAACGGTCGATCATTTCAAACCGTTCCACCGCATTGCGCGCATCGTGCATACGGATATAGCTCGGATCCTGCTCCATCAGCGCAATGTAATCCTGGCCGGCATATTGCTCGGCTTTCCGGGTGTAAATCGGCGTGGTGCGTTGCAAATACTCCTGCCACAGGGCAGCGGGCGTCCGGGCCGCCCCGCCCTCCAGCGCGACCTCAAGGGCGGCCTGACGCGCACGCTCATCCAGCTCGTGATAGTGCCGGCCCTGGCCCAGGCCGATGGTTTCCAGCCACTGGCTGGAAAGAATCTCATCGACCACGCTGCTGAACATCTCGGCGTTTTCACGAAACTCGATATCCAGATAGTGAAAGCCAAACGCATGCACCCGCAGCAGCAGACGGTCGATGGCGGCGGGCTGTGTAAAACGGATGCTGCTCAGTGCGTCGATCAGTTCGGCGGGACGCTTGAAATGCTCGGGATGATCCTTGCCCACGCGAGCACGAATCTCTTCAAGGCGATGCCGTGCGCCGCCGTCCTTGATCAGACTGTCGATATCAGCGATGTAGCGATTGCGCAGCGCCGTTTCCAGCGCCACCACCAGGGTTTCGGTGTGCTGGTTGGTGTCATAGGGGCGGCCATCCTTGTCGCCGTATAACCAGGTGAACAAGGTCAGCCATTTTTCCTGCGGCGCCAGGCCCAGGGCGTGATGCACGTCGGGCAACGCGTCATACACACTGTCGGCGTAAAAAATCTGTGACTCGATATCGGTGCCATTGCTGCCCGACCACACGGCGTTGTACAACTCCAGCAGGAGCTGCGCGGTGACTTGAGGCTTTTTCAAGCCACGGTCCTCGACGTGCTGTGCCAGTTTCTGCAAGACCAGCACAACGGAATGCTTGAGCTGGTCGGTCTCTTTGCACAGCACTCCCAGGCTGATATTTACCCCCGCCGGCGCTGCAATCAACTGCGGATCGAGCGTGAGCAACTGACGAGGCAGACTGGCTTGCGAAGCAATCTGGGTCGCCACACTCCTGACCGACAACTCGAAAAGCAGTTGCTTGATCAGCAGCAACTTCCAGAACGCCTCGACGTCTTTGCTGGAGCGCGATTCGAAGAACGCCTTGCCCAAGGCTGCAGCCAATTTCGAATCACCCTTGTCCAGATACGACAGCGTATCGATTTCAGCATAGATCCTGAGACAGGCACGGGCATGCGGGGTGTGGGAAGCATCATCCGTGTTGGCCTTGAGTGCGTGCTCCAGGGCTCGCCATAGGACGTCATGCAGTAGCGCAGGGTTGGTATGGCCGATTGAGGGGCGAGTTGATGCATTTTCCAGTATGGAGTTGATCACATGATTCATGGGTTCAAGCCTCGATAATTGTCAAATCCCTTGTTTGCAGTACGCCGAACAGACACACGCAAAATCATCAATGTCCCAGGCTTAACCCACTGCGTCGCAACGAACGGAACTCACCTGTTCGCCGACAGAAAGCCCCCTTGTCGGTACCGAAAAACGGCAAAAAAAAGAAACAATTTGTTACATCTGTGAGCAATAAAACATGCTCCGAATTTTTCAACAAAAGACCTTTTTGGAATAGAAAGTTAGGAAAAACTGGTAGGAAGCTAATAAAAATCACATCAATGATTCTGTTTTAGTACAGGTGTTTTTTCTAAAACCCTGATTATTCGAAATTAAATCCACCCGCTCAAAAACGCTCGCCCCAAGAAGAATCTCGCGCAGGCACGGCCTGCGAGCGCAACCTAAACAATTCTTCATAAACACGACTTTATGAATAGCCTTGCACCACGCCTCTAATCTTCTCCACGTCGCCAAGCTACTCGCAGAAGATGCGGCGATGACCAAGGAGACGGACCGTTATGCCTGGGCTTCGCATTACTTGCAGGAAATGGTCAAGGCGGTGGTTGATGATGTGGTGAAGGTGTTGGATTCGCCGGTTAATACTCAGTAAGCCGCGAAAATAGAAAAGGCGGGTAACCGCTAACCTGTGGCGGCGCCGCTCCTTTAGTGGTGGATGTCGGGGCGGCACCGCTTTTGTTTTTTTTACCTATCCGTTGCTGCAGGTAAAAGAATCGGGCGACGCGCTGGATGTCGGTGAGGGTTTCCGGGCGGGTCATCTTCTGCCATTCGAACACCTGCCGGAAACTGAGCGCCCATTTGAACTGGCGCACGAATTCTTCCAGGTGGTTCTGCACGACGCGGTACAGCGTCACCAGGTCGCCGTTGATGTCGTTGAGGACCTCAACCGGTGCTGCCTGGGGGCGCATGAGGTAGAGCGCGGCGCCGCCGGCAAACACTTCAACGTAGCGTTCGTGTGGCGGGAAGAGCGGGATAAGGCGGTCGGCCAGGCGGCGTTTGCCGCCCATCCAAGGGATGATGGGTGTGGACATAAAAAAGCAAGACCTTTGCTGTATGGATAAACAGTTATAGACTCGCTTTGCTTTGTGCAGGAAGCAAGAACGTTGGCTGGACTTGCAGGGATGATCTGCAGGAAAGGTGCCGGGTTGGGGGTTGACGCATCCTGCTCGACCGCTCCTTTTACTTCGATGTAGAAACTTCTTTTACGTAATCCCGACAGGCCCGTAAGGCGATCAATCCTTGATCAGCCGAACCTCGCATGGTCGCGGCCCGGCTACGTTTGTAAGCGACACACGAATCTCGTTGCGGGCCTTGAGCAATTCGTCGGTAAAGCGGTATTCCACTGTGCGGTCGCTATCGAGCACGGTCTTTTCAGCAGCGATGGCGCGCTCAATGGCTTCGAAGTGCTTTGGCGTGAAGGACAATGAACAAGCTTCTAATAATCCGGGGGAATAACAAAGAGTGCTAAGAATTATAAAAAACTGTCATTTCCGACAGTTACAAATCCTATACAAATCATGCCAACTAATACTCACAACAAAAACCACCAATAAAAGATTTCGTAATATGTGAGGAGATTTAAGATGACCTATGTAGTGACTGACAACTGTATAAACTGCAAATATACCGACTGCGTTATGGTATGCCCGGTAAATTGCTTTCACGAGGGTCCAAATTTTCTAGTAATAGATCCTGATGAATGCGTCGATTGCGAAGCGTGCGTACAAGAATGCCCAGCGGGTGCTATTCTCCACGAAGACGCACTACCTCTTGAAATGAAAAATTTCAAAGAACTCAATGCTGAATTAGCTAGGGGCTGGCCAAAAATCACCAGAAACAAACCTGAACTTCCAGATGCTTATCGATGGGTGAATATGGATAACAAACTTGAACTTTTAATACGTTGATATAAGTAAATCCACCTTTCGCCTGCTTATCGTCTCTTAAGATAGCCGCTACTGGCTACGACGTTGTAAAGGTGAACTTACGCGTACAGGCACGCCAACTACAACTGCCGGCACCTGTTGCGACGGACTGTTCAATACTGGCGCAGTTTATTCGTTATCGTCGACAACGCTCATCCTGAACAGGATTTATGCATAGCGACTCATCAAACAAACCAGATTGCACCAGTGTCTGGCGTACCCGCGCCCAATCATGTTCCTGATACCGATTAATGCCGAGGTAATGCGCCATCGTGAAGCAATACACCTTCAGAATAAGGGGACGCATTTATTTTCCATCGGTAATCCACTCCTTTCGTATCAGCATCAGCAACGTGGACAATCCACGCCCCCAGTTGCGCGCCCCCCACCATCACGCTAATCTCCCTTCGTCGCTGCAAATTCAGCGACCGGGCGTGAGAACCCGAGTCAATCAAGGCGCAAAGCGCCCAAGAACCCTATCGCGGCGCTTTTTTTCGTCTGCGATATCGTTTTATGGCGGCTGTGCGTGGGAGACCCTCGGGTCTACCGGTTGCCTTGATTGCCGGTTTCTCACCCTGCGCACAGCTGCCACCCAAATCTGTGAGAAGGTTCGTGGCAGTTCCTCAAATCAAGGAGCTTTCACTTATGTGCTTCTATGTTTACCGCACCAAACGGCGTCACCCTTCTCGATTCATTTCCTCCATGCTCGGAGGTGCTGTATGAATTCTGTGCAAGACCTGACCACCCTCGGCGTCACCCCCTTCTCCTTTCACTCCGACCAACCTCTATTCCGCGTTAACAGTGGTGTTTCCCTGCAAGAAGCCTTGCACCACGCCTCCAATCTTCTCCACGTCGCCAAGCTGCTCGCAGAAGATGCGGCGATGACCAAGGAGACGGACCGTTATGCCTGGGCTTCGCATTACTTGCAGGAAATGGTCAAGGCGGTGGTTGATGATGTGGTGAAGGTGTTGGATTCGCCGGTTAATACTCAGTAAGCCGCGAAAATAAAAAAGGCGGGTAACCGCTAACCTGTAGCGGCGCCGCTCCTTTAATGGTGAATGTCGGGGCGGCACCGCTTTTGCTTTTTACCTATCCGTTTGCGACCTGCGTCCTCCCGACCTCGCGTGTTAACCTTGCCGCCATCGCAAAAAATGCTGGGCCAAGCGCCCCCTTTGCCCCATCACTTTCAACGAATTTGCCTACTACCCAATGAGTAAAAACACTTCAGACCTGTCCTCCCACACTCCGATGATGCAGCAGTACTGGCGCCTGAAAAACCAGCACCCTGATCAGTTGATGTTCTATCGCATGGGCGACTTCTACGAGATCTTCTATGAAGACGCGAAGAAGGCCGCCAAGCTGCTGGACATTACCCTGACCGCCCGCGGGCAGTCGGCGGGGCAGTCGATTCCGATGTGTGGGATTCCTTATCACTCGTTGGAAGGCTACTTGGTCAAACTGGTGAAGCTGGGCGAGTCGGTGGTGATCTGTGAGCAGATCGGTGACCCGGCCACCAGCAAAGGGCCGGTGGAACGCCAGGTGGTGCGCATCATCACCCCAGGCACGGTGAGTGATGAGGCGTTGCTGGATGAGCGTCGCGACAACCTGATCGCTGCGGTATTGGGCGATGAGCGTCTGTTCGGCCTGTCGGTGCTGGATATCACCAGTGGCAATTTCAGTGTGCTGGAGATCAAGGGCTGGGAGAACCTGCTGGCGGAGCTTGAGCGCATCAATCCGGTGGAGTTGTTGATCCCGGATGATTGGCCCAAGGACTTGCCCGCCGAGAAGCGTCGTGGGACCAAGCGTCGTGCGCCGTGGGATTTCGAGCGTGATTCGGCACTGAAAAGTCTGTGTCAGCAGTTCTCGGTGCAAGACCTTAAAGGTTTTGGCTGTGAAACCCTGACATTGGCCATCGGCGCCGCCGGTTGCCTGCTCAGCTATGCCAAGGAAACCCAGCGCACCGCCCTGCCGCATTTGCGCAGTCTGCGTCATGAGCGTCTGGACGATACCGTGGTGCTCGATGGCGCCAGCCGTCGCAACCTGGAGCTGGACACTAACCTGGCCGGTGGGCGCGATAACACCCTGCAATCGGTGGTCGACCGTTGCCAGACCGCCATGGGCAGCCGCTTGCTGACCCGTTGGCTGAACCGTCCGCTACGGGACTTGACCGTGCTGCAAGCGCGTCAGACGTCTATTACCTGCCTGCTCGACGGCTATCGCTTTGAAAAACTGCAGCCGCAACTGAAAGAAATCGGCGATATCGAACGTATCCTGGCGCGGATCGGCCTGCGTAACGCGCGGCCCCGTGACCTGGCGCGCCTGCGTGATGCCTTGAGCGCCCTGCCGCAGTTGCAAGTGGCGATGACCGAGCTGGACACGCCGCACCTGCAACAGCTGGCGGTGACTGCCGGCACTTACCCGGACCTCGCGGCACTGCTGGAAAAAGCCATCATCGACAACCCGCCCGCGATCATCCGTGATGGCGGCGTGTTGAAAACCGGCTATGACAGCGAGCTGGATGAGCTGCAGTCCCTGAGCGAAAACGCCGGGCAGTTCCTGATTGACCTGGAAGCCCGCGAAAAAGCCCGCACCGGCTTGGCGAACCTTAAAGTCGGTTACAACCGTGTCCACGGTTACTTTATTGAGCTGCCGAGCAAGCAAGCCGAGTCGGCGCCTATCGACTATCAACGTCGCCAGACCCTCAAGGGCGCCGAGCGTTTTATCACCCCGGAGCTCAAGGAGTTCGAAGACAAGGCGCTGTCAGCCAAAAGCCGCGCCCTGGCCCGCGAAAAGATGCTCTACGAAGCCTTGCTCGAGGACCTGATCAGCCGCCTGGCGCCATTGCAGGACACCGCCGCCGCCCTGGCGGAGCTGGATGTACTGAGCAACCTCGCCGAACGAGCGCTGAACCTTGACCTGAACTGTCCACGGTTTGTCAGCGAGCCCTGCATGCGCATTGTGCAAGGCCGACACCCTGTGGTGGAGCAGGTATTGACCACGCCATTCGTCGCCAACGATCTGTCGCTGGACGACGATACACGCATGTTGGTGATCACCGGTCCGAACATGGGCGGTAAATCTACCTACATGCGCCAGACCGCGTTAATCGTGTTGCTGGCGCATATCGGCAGCTTTGTGCCGGCAGCCAGTTGCGAGCTGTCCCTGGTGGACCGTATTTTCACGCGGATCGGTTCCAGTGATGACCTGGCCGGCGGCCGTTCGACCTTCATGGTGGAAATGAGCGAGACCGCCAACATCTTGCACAACGCCACCGAGCGTAGCCTGGTGCTGATGGATGAAGTGGGCCGCGGCACCAGCACCTTCGACGGCCTGTCCCTGGCCTGGGCGGCGGCCGAGCGCCTGGCGCATTTGCGCGCCTATACGCTGTTTGCCACCCACTACTTCGAACTGACGGTGCTGCCGGAAAGCGAACCGCTGGTAGCCAACGTGCACCTCAATGCCACTGAGCACAATGAGCGCATCGTGTTCCTGCACCATGTGCTGCCAGGGCCAGCCAGCCAGAGTTACGGCCTGGCCGTGGCGCAGCTGGCCGGTGTGCCGAACGACGTGATCACCCGCGCCCGCGAGCACCTCAGCCGCCTGGAAACCACAGCCCTGCCCCATGAAACGGTGGTCACCAGCCCCGCCAAGGCCAGTAAGAAACCTGCAGCGCCGCACCAGAGCGATCTGTTCGCCAGCCTGCCCCATCCGGTACTGGATGAGTTGTCCAAGCTTGATCTGGATGACTTGACACCACGTAAAGCGCTCGAAATGTTATATGCACTGAAGACTCGGATATAACGCAGACGCTTGCAAGCTGGTAGACTCTCGCGCGGTTTGGGATGCTGTGGGCTTTTAGCCTGGCCTGCAGACTATCGCTCCCAAACCTCGCGAGCCCCGCCGGAAGGGGTTTCGCTGCCGCCGCCTGAGGAGAAAATTAGAAATGACCTTCGTCGTCACCGACAACTGCATCAAGTGCAAGTACACCGACTGCGTAGAAGTGTGTCCGGTGGACTGCTTCTACGAAGGCCCGAACTTCCTGGTTATCCACCCGGATGAGTGCATTGACTGCGCCCTGTGTGAGCCGGAATGCCCGGCCGTCGCGATTTTCTCCGAGGACGAAGTCCCGGCGGAGATGCAGGAGTTTATTCAGTTGAACGTCGAGCTGGCGGAGATCTGGCCGAATATCACTGAGAAGAAAGATCCGCTGCCCGATGCCGCGGAGTGGGATGGCAAGAAAGGTAAGATTGCAGACCTCGAACGCTGATAGCGTCGCCGCCCTCCAAAAGGCCCCTTGCGGGCCTTTTTGCGTTTCTGAAGGACGTGTTTTACTTTTCTGCAGGCGAAAAAAGGGGCGGTATGACCCGCCCACATTTTTTCCCTAGTCCCTTTATTCCTTTTTCATCGTCCTGATGAATCGCATCCTGCGACGTTCCCTCAAACCATCGTTCCTTGATGGCTGTGTCAATCCGTGGACACAGGACTGATCTTAGAGAGTTCAATGAGAAGTTCAACGGGATCCAACGTGCGAACTGACACGCGCCCACATCAAAATTAAGATAAATAATTGTTATATTTCAAATAGATAGAAAAAACTCGCACGCATTTGAGACGTACACACCCAGCAAAAAAACCAAACACTTACGAGAAAGTAAGCGAATGCTTACACGCCCAATTGAATAATGCGCGAAGTCGCGTGCTTGACCTGTGAGCGGGCCAAAAAAAGCCCCGACCACGTCGAGGCTTTTGTCCGTCGACTGGATCAGTCGTCGCTGACCGTAATGGTCGGCATCGCCGGGGCAGCTGCTTCCTGCAACACGATGCGCGCCCCCACATGACGGGCCAGTTCCTGATAGATCATCGCAACCTGCCCATCGGGTTCGGCCGCAACAGTGGGTTTACCGCCATCGGCCTGTTCGCGGATATCCATCGACAGTGGCAACGAGGCGAGCAGTTCGACGCCGTATTGTGTCGCGAGCTTCTCACCCCCGCCCTCACCAAACAGATGCTCGGCATGACCACAGTTGGAGCAGATGTGTACCGCCATGTTTTCCACGACGCCCAGCACCGGAATATTGACCTTGCGGAACATCTCCACGCCTTTCCTGGCGTCCAGCAGCGCCAGGTCCTGAGGGGTGGTAACGATCACCGCCCCCGCCACCGGGACTTTCTGCGCCAGGGTGAGCTGGATGTCGCCAGTGCCTGGCGGCATGTCGATTACCAGGTAGTCGAGGTCGCCCCAGGCCGTCTGCGTGACCAGTTGCAGCAACGCACCGGAGACCATCGGCCCCCGCCAGACCATCGGTGTATTGTCATCGGTGAGAAAGGCCATGGACATCACTTCCACGCCCAGCGACTCGATGGGTACAAACCATTTCTGGTCCTTGACCTTCGGCCGCGTGCCTTCGGCGATACCGAACATCACGCCCTGGCTCGGCCCGTAGATATCGGCGTCGAGAATACCCACCCGTGCACCTTCCCGGGCCAGGGCCAGGGCCAGGTTGGCCGCGGTGGTGGATTTACCCACGCCCCCCTTGCCGGAGGCCACCGCCACCACGTTCTTGACGTTGGCCAGGCCCGGGATCTGCGCCTGAGCCTTGTGCGGCGCGATCACACACCGGATGTCGACCTTGGCCGAAGCCACGCCATCCAGGCCCTCGATGCCCATTTGCAACATCTGCGCCCAGCCGCTCTTGAACAGGCCGGCGGCATAGCCCAGCTCCAGTTGTACCGACACCTGGTCACCCTGGACCTCGATGGCACGTACGCAACCGGCACTGACCGGGTCCTGGTTCAAATAAGGGTCGGTGTATTGGCGAAGAACGGCTTCCACCGCTGCGCGATTGACGGCGCTCATGGGCTACTCCCGAAAAAAGACTGACTGAAACAGGCGGCTATCCTAACCGTTCCGGCCGGCGAACGGCATGCTTTCTGAGGCGCCGAAAATTCTGAAACAGCCTCACGGGGTGAAATAAATTTCCCGGCGCTTTATAGTGGCCGACCTCCGTTTCATCAAGTAGCCGAGCCCCATGTCCGAGCCACGCAAGATCCTCGTCACCAGCGCCCTGCCCTATGCCAATGGTTCCATCCATCTTGGCCATATGCTTGAGTACATCCAGACCGATATGTGGGTGCGCTTCCAGAAGCATCGCGGCAATCAATGCATTTATGTCTGCGCGGACGACGCCCACGGTTCGGCCATCATGTTGCGCGCCGAAAAGGAAGGCATCACCCCGGAACAACTGATCGCCAACGTGCAGGCTGAACACAGCGCCGACTTTGCCGAGTTCCTGGTGGACTTCGACAACTTCCACTCGACCCATTCCGAAGAAAACCGCGAGCTGTCGAGCCAGATCTACAAGCGCCTGCGTGACGCCGGGCACATTGCCACGCGCTCGATCACCCAGTATTTCGACCCGGACAAGAAAATGTTCCTGGCCGACCGCTTCATCAAGGGCACCTGCCCGAAATGCGGCACCGAAGACCAGTACGGCGACAACTGCGAAAAGTGCGGTGCCACCTACGCGCCGACTGACCTGAAGAATCCGAAATCGGCCATTTCAGGTGCCACCCCGGTGCTCAAGGATTCCCAGCACTTCTTCTTCAAGCTCCCGGATTTCCAGCAGATGCTGCAAACCTGGACCCGCAGCGGCACCCTGCAGGACGCGGTGGCCAACAAGATCGCCGAGTGGCTGGATGCTGGCCTGCAACAGTGGGACATCTCCCGCGATGCGCCTTACTTCGGTTTCGAGATCCCGGACGAGCCGGGCAAATACTTCTATGTGTGGCTGGATGCGCCGATCGGCTACATGGCCAGCTTCAAGAATCTGTGCGACCGCACGCCGGAGCTGGACTTCGACGCGTTCTGGGCCAAGGACTCCACCGCCGAGCTGTACCACTTCATCGGCAAGGACATCGTCAACTTCCACGCGCTGTTCTGGCCAGCGATGCTTGAAGGCTCGGGCTACCGCAAGCCAACCGGCATCGCTGTGCATGGCTATCTGACGGTCAACGGCCAGAAGATGTCCAAGTCTCGCGGCACCTTCATCAAGGCGCGCACCTACCTGGATCACCTGTCGCCGGAATACCTGCGCTATTACTACGCCTCCAAGCTGGGCCGTGGCGTCGACGACCTGGACCTGAACCTGGAAGATTTCGTACAAAAGGTCAACTCGGACCTGGTCGGCAAAGTCGTCAACATCGCCAGCCGTTGCGCCGGGTTTATCCACAAGGGCAACGCCGGTGTAATGGTGGCGGAAAACGCTGCGCCGGAACTGACTGAAGCCTTCCTGGCGGCCGCGCCAAGCATTGCCGACGCCTATGAAGCCCGCGACTTTGCCCGCGCCATGCGCGAGATCATGGGCCTGGCCGACCGTGCCAACGCCTGGATTGCCGACAAAGCGCCCTGGTCGCTGAACAAGCAGGAAGGCAAAGAAGCTGAAGTCCAGGCGATCTGCTCCACCGGCATCAACCTGTTCCGCCAGTTGGTGATCTTCCTCAAGCCGGTCCTGCCATTGCTGGCCGCCGACGCCGAGGCGTTCCTCAATGTGGCTCCCTTGACCTGGGCCGACCACGCCACGTGGCTCAGCAACCATCAGTTGAACGCGTTCAAGCCGCTGATGACCCGTATCGACCCGGTGAAAGTCCAGGCCATGACCGACGCTTCGAAAGAAGACCTGATTGCCAGCCAGACCGATACCGGGCAATCCTCACCTGCGGGCAATGGCGAACTGGCCAAGGACCCGATTTCCCCGGAAATCGATTTCGACGCCTTTGCCGCCGTGGACCTGCGCGTGGCGCTGATTATCAAGGCCGAAGCCGTGGAAGGTGCCGACAAGCTGCTGCGCCTGACGCTGGACATCGGTGACGAACAGCGCAACGTGTTCTCCGGGATCAAGAGCGCTTATCCGGACCCGTCCAAGCTCGATGGTCGCCTGACCATGATGATTGCCAACCTCAAGCCACGGAAAATGAAGTTTGGCATTTCCGAAGGCATGGTGATGGCAGCTGGCCCCGGAGGCGAGGAAATCTACCTGCTGAGCCCGGACAGCGGCGCCAAGCCGGGTCAACGTATCAAGTAAGTCCAGCAAAATGCCCCGTTTCAACGACGGGGCTTTTCAGCTTGCCCACCTCACAGGGCCGGGCGTCAACGCTATGATCAAAGCATGAACCTCATTCAACGTATCGACGCGCTGCTACCGCAGACTCAATGCGGCAAGTGCGGGCACCCGGGCTGCAAGCCTTACGCCGAGGGTATCGCTAAAGGCGAGGCAATCAACAAGTGCCCGCCGGGTGGGCAAGAAACCATCACTGGGCTTGCGTACTTGCTACGCGTACCGGTGCTGGACCTGGATATCAGCCGCGGCGAAGCACCGGCGCAGATTGCCTATATCCGCGAAGCCGAATGCATCGGTTGTACCAAATGCATCCAGGCTTGCCCAGTGGATGCCATCGTTGGCGCCGCCAAATTGATGCATACGGTGATAATCGACGAGTGCACCGGTTGCGATCTGTGCGTCGCCCCCTGCCCTGTCGACTGCATTGAGCTGCGCCCACTGGTCAGTGTCGTCCCCATAGTGGGTGGCCTGGCGACCAACGATCTCGAGCGCCATGAACGTAGCCTCAAGCGTGATCGGGCACGCAGGCGTTATGAACAACGCAATGCGCGCCTGCAACGGGAAGAAGAACACAAGCTCGCTGAACGCCTGGCACGTTCCGAGCGCTCGGCACCGATGGACACAATACCTGTAGATAACCATCAGGTTGTTCAGGATGCTGCGATCAAGAAAGCCAGGATCACCGTCGCGATGAGCCGCGCCCAGTTGTACAAATCCTTGAAAGCGTTTGGCCATCCACCGACTTTTGAGCAGCAGTCGCAACTGATCGTCCTGCAACGGCAATTCGAAGCTGCGGAGCAGGTGCTGGCCATGCTTGAGGTGGACAGCCCGCCAGCGACAGCAATACCCAAGGACCCAGCACTCAAGCGTGCCAAGATCCAACTGGCCATGCGTCGTGCGGAATTGAAAAAGGCGCGGGAGCAGCGTGCTGACAACCAGCAACTGGCCACATTGAGTGCCGCGTTGACTGCCGCCGAGCACAACCTGCATGAAGCCGAAGCAGCCTCCGAGCAGCCGCGACCGTCTTTGCAGCGCGTGGAAAAACGCCCTATCGACAGCCAACTGCGTCAGTTGAAAACCGCGTTGGCCTACGCTCGCGCTGATGTCAGCAAATTACAACGTCAACCGGCCCCATCTGTGGATGAATTGAACGCCGCGCAGCGAAGGCTGGACGAGGCAGAGCGTCAGCTGCAAGCCCATAGACCGAGCCCATAATGAGTCGGGGGGCTTGCTACGCGACATGGCCGCCACCACATTGATACGTGCCGGGTTTAAGGCCTGGGCTCTTTTTTCAAATGACGTAGACCACCCGCAAGGAATCGCTCTGCCCATGAACGCCGCAAAACGCCTGGAAATTTTCCGCAGGTTTCACGAAGACAATCCGGAACCCAAAACCGAGCTGGCCTACTCCTCGCCGTTCGAATTATTGATTGCGGTGATCCTGTCGGCTCAGTCCACCGACGTGGGCGTCAACAAGGCGACCGCCAAGTTGTACCCGGTAGCGAATACCCCCGCAGCGATTTATGCCCTCGGCGTGGAAGGCTTGTCCGAATACATCAAGACCATTGGCCTGTACAACAGCAAAGCCAAGAACGTGATCGAGACATGCCGCCTGCTAATGGAACTGCACGCAGGCGAGGTACCACAAACGCGGGAAGCCCTTGAGGCCTTGCCGGGCGTGGGGCGTAAGACGGCTAACGTCGTGCTCAATACGGCATTCCGGCAACTGACCATGGCGGTGGACACGCACATTTTCCGCGTCAGTAACCGAACCGGTATTGCACGCGGGAAGAATGTGGTCGAGGTGGAAAAGCAACTGATGAAGTTCGTACCCAAGCCGTATCTGCTCGACTCCCACCACTGGCTGATCCTGCACGGGCGCTACGTTTGCCAGGCTCGCAAGCCACGCTGCGGCAGCTGTCGTATCGAAGACCTGTGTGAATACAAGGACAAGACGTCCGACGATTGAGCGATCATTAGGTTTCTTGATCAGTCGATTGAAAAAATCTTTTTTACCCACTCGCGGTTTATCGCTATAAGGAGCCCCAACGGCAGTCTTAGCCTGGAGTTAACCTTATGAGCACTGGCAAAGAACAACTGGAAGTAGAAGACGACCTCGTTGAGTCGGACGATGATGTGGTAGAGGCACCTGTGGCAGAGGTGGCCAAGACCAATTTGAGCAAACGCCGCACTATCGACAATCTTCTGGAAGAGCGACGCTTGCAAAAACAGCTGGCCGATTACGACTTCGATTTCTGATCGATGCGTCAACGACCGGAAGCCTCCCTGACGGAGGCTTTTTTCTGCCGGTTACACGGGTGTACGAGCGGTGCAATGCCCGCCTAGACCAGGCCGTTGCGCTGGGCCAGTTCGATCAGGTCCACGAGGGAGCGGGCATTGAGCTTGAGTAGCAGGCGAGTCTTGTAGGTACTGACCGTTTTGTTGCTGAGGAACATGCCGTCGGCAATCTCCTTGTTGGTTTTACCACGGGCCAATTGTTGCAGCACCATCATCTCTCGGCCTGAAAGGCGTTCGACCATATCGGCTTCACTGGCGTTGCCCATGGTTGAGCGCACCGAGTTCAGCGCCTGGTTCGGGAAGTAGCTGTAGCCGGAAAGCACCGCCTTGATGGCACTCAACAGTTCTGTCAGATCCTGCTGCTTGCACACATAGCCGGCCGCCCCTGCCTGCATGCAGCGCATGGAA
Organism: Pseudomonas synxantha; assembly: GCF_900105675.1. Taxonomy (NCBI): domain Bacteria; kingdom Pseudomonadati; phylum Pseudomonadota; class Gammaproteobacteria; order Pseudomonadales; family Pseudomonadaceae; genus Pseudomonas; species Pseudomonas synxantha. The sequence continues at coordinate 4,181,620 of NZ_LT629786.1, forward strand.
AAATGGCCAGGAGCTTGTGACGTCAGCACCAGCACCTTGAACGATACCGCCTGCTTGGTCGAAGCCAGCCGACAAATAACTTCCAGGCCATCGAGCTTGGGAATTCCTATATCCAGTATGACAATGTCCGGCATATGTTCCCGTGCAAGTTGCAATGCATCGACACCGTTATCAGTCTCGGCAACGACCTCATAACCATGACGCTCCATTAGCATGCGCACAGCAAGACGAATGACGGGATGATCATCCACGATCAGCACTTTATTCATGAGAAAGTCCAATTTCGCTGTTCGAATTATTTAGAGCAAGCACAATAGCCTAGTCGATTGCTAGTTGGCATAGCATTCACCCCCGAGCAACAGTAGGCAGAGACCCACCCCACAAGAAGATAGGAATTAACCTACAAAAAATCGCCAACTTAGAGGTGTGTGGCTTTATGCTTCCTTTCAGACCTTTCTCGACACATACATATTTTGAGTGAAATATCCCCGGCATAAGCTGCAGAAGGTAAACGCGCCGCACATGACTTTCAGGAAATGCCCCTTGTTTCTCGCGATGACGCACGCAAAGTGGCGAGCACATTCCATTTACGTTAGTTCCATTTAACATATTTACACACACTCAAAATTCCTACAGAAAATTCAACAAGTCGCATACCTCCATCACTTACATGAGTGAATTTTCTGTCAGAAATAGTTCCTCCGCAGATGTAAAAAATCATTCATCCTAAAAAATAAAAGACAACAACCGAAATACCTCTTGCAAGTTGCGGAAAAACTTACACAGGCTAAACGCAAATAAACATCAACACCTATTTAACGCTTGCCTACCAATACCCAGGCGAAAAAAAATGGCCCCTTGAACAAGGGGCCATTTTCACAATGCGCCTGACAGTTAGAACAACGAGCGGCCCTTGTTAGCAGCAATACGCATACGCAGTGCGTTCAACTTGATAAACCCGGCCGCATCCGCCTGGTTGTAGGCCCCGCCGTCTTCTTCGAAGGTGGCAATGTTGGAATCGAACAGCGACTCATCGGACTTGCGGCCCGTGACAATCACATTGCCCTTGTACAGCTTCAGGCGCACGACGCCATTCACGTGAGCCTGGGAAGCGTCGATCATCTGTTGCAGCATCAGGCGCTCAGGGCTCCACCAGTAGCCGGTGTAGATCAAGCTGGCGTACTTGGGCATCAGTTCGTCTTTGAGGTGGGCTACTTCACGGTCCAGGGTGATGGACTCGATGGCGCGGTGGGCGCGCAGCATGATGGTGCCGCCAGGGGTTTCGTAGCAGCCACGGGACTTCATGCCTACGTAGCGGTTCTCAACGATGTCCAGGCGCCCGATGCCGTGCTGGCCGCCGATCCGGTTCAAGGTCGCCAGTACGGTGGCCGGGGTCATTTCAACGCCGTCCAGCGCAACGATATCGCCGTTACGATAGGTCAGTTCCAGGTACTGCGGCTTGTCAGGAGCGTTCTCCGGGGAGACGGTCCATTTCCACATGTCTTCTTCGTGCTCGGTCCAGGTGTCTTCCAGCACGCCGCCTTCATAAGAGATGTGCAGCAGGTTGGCATCCATCGAGTACGGCGACTTCTTCTTGCCATGGCGTTCGATCGGAATGCCGTGCTTTTCAGCGTAGTCCATCAGCTTTTCACGGGACAGCAGGTCCCATTCACGCCAAGGGGCAATCACTTTTACCCCTGGCTTGAGGGCGTAGGCACCCAGTTCGAAACGTACCTGGTCGTTGCCCTTGCCGGTGGCGCCATGGGAAATAGCGTCGGCGCCGGTTTCGTTGGCGATTTCGATCAGGCGCTTGGCGATCAGCGGACGTGCGATGGAGGTACCCAGCAGGTACTCGCCTTCGTAGACAGTGTTGGCGCGAAACATCGGGAAGACGAAATCGCGGACGAACTCTTCGCGCAGGTCGTCAATGTAGATCTCTTTCACGCCCATGGCTTGCGCCTTGGCACGTGCAGGTTCGACCTCTTCGCCCTGACCCAGGTCAGCGGTGAAGGTCACCACTTCACAGTTATAAGTATCCTGCAGCCACTTGAGGATCACCGAAGTGTCCAGGCCGCCGGAATACGCGAGAACGACCTTGTTTACGTCGGCCATGCCATCACTCCACGGGTTTGTACGGAAAGGCGTCGATTCTACCGATCAAAACCGTGAAATTACAGGGGCGCGACAGCAAATGAAGATAAAGCGACAGATTATGTCGAGTGGGCGACCGATGGTCGCACCTTATGATGTGGCGGCAGGATTGCTCGGCGCAGTGGCCTGGGATGCCGGTTTCTCGGGGGCCGCTACCCGCTCAAGCTGGATATTCACACGACGGTTGCGGGCGCGGTTGGCCGCATTGGTGTTGGGCGCCAAAGGATAGCTTTCGCCATGAAACCGCAGGGTGATCTGCGATTCCGCGATGCCGTTGGCCTTGAAATAGTCCATCACCGCCAGGGCGCGCCGGCGCGAGACATCGCGATTGGTCAGTCGGTTGCCACTGTTATCCGAATGGCCGTTCAACTCGACGTGATTGACCGTGGGGTCGGCTTTCATGAATGCAAGAATCACCGACAGCTTCTTCTTGGCAGCCGCGTCCAGTTCGATGCCGCCACCGGGGAAGCCGACTTCAGTCTGTTTGACCTGGTCATAATTCATTGGCAGCAGCTTGGTGGTGCACAACTGATAGTCGCTGTAGGCCTTGTTGAACTTCACCGGCAGCAGGCGAATTTCCGAATAACCACCCTCACGTCCGTAATGCCGCACGGTCGGGCTACGCCCCTCGAGCAAGCCGGTGAACAGACGCCCGGCCTGGGCTTGGGAGCTGTTGAACAATACGTCACCACTGCCGACCCGTACGGCGCCGAGGTTGATATCCCCTCGGCCCGGCTGCCAGGGCGCAGCAGCAGCCAACAAAGTCGCCGAACCTGCGCCGAACGAGCCGTTATAGGCCTTCAAGCGAAACGTCGCCTGCTCACCGGCGCGGCGCACGAATTCGCCGGAGCCGAAATCGGTGATCGGCTGGGTCAGGCGGCACTCGAACTGGTCACCTTCTACCTTCCACTCAATATTCTCCAGGCGGGTCTGGAACGTGAGGGCCATCGCAGGCAGGCTGGCGAACACACTGAGCAGGGCTAGATAATGCTGGCGCACGGGAAGGCTCCACTGGTTTCTACAACACTTCAAAGCGTCATACATCGTTAAGGCATACCCGGGAATATCGGTCGCATCCGGCAAAACTTGATAGCGAGTGCCTGCAAGAGTCTTTTCCGGTAGCATTCCCACCAGATTGACCCGCCTGGAATCCCCAATGTCCGACCGCCTGACCCTGCTGCGTCCCGACGACTGGCATATTCATCTTCGCGATGGTGCTGCGTTACCCCAAACCGTGGCCGATGTGGCGCGCACGTTTGGCCGTGCCATCATCATGCCTAACCTGGTACCTCCGGTGCGCAATGCCGCAGAAGCCGACGCCTATCGCCAGCGCATCCTCGCTGCACGACCGGCCGGCAGCCGCTTCGAACCGTTGATGGTGCTCTACCTGACCGACCGCACCCAGCCTGAAGAAATTCGTGAGGCCAAGGCCCGCGGCTTCGTGCACGCCGCCAAGCTGTACCCGGCCGGCGCGACCACCAACTCCGATTCCGGCGTGACCAGCATCGACAAGATCCTGCCAGCCATCGAAGCCATGGCCGAGGTGGGCATGCCGCTGCTGATCCACGGGGAAGTCACCCGTGGCGACGTGGACGTTTTTGATCGCGAGAAGGTCTTCATCGACGAGCACATGCGTCGCGTGGTCGAGCTGTTCCCGACCCTGAAGGTGGTGTTCGAGCACATCACCACGGCCGATGCCGTGCAGTTCGTCACCGAGGCTTCGGCCAATGTGGGCGCGACCATCACCGCCCATCACCTGCTCTACAACCGCAACCACATGCTGGTGGGCGGGATTCGGCCGCACTTCTACTGCCTGCCGATCCTCAAGCGCAACACCCACCAGGTGGCGTTGCTGGACGCCGCCACCAGCGGCAACCCGAAGTTCTTCCTCGGCACCGACTCCGCGCCCCATGCCCAGCACGCCAAGGAAGCCGCCTGCGGTTGCGCCGGTTGCTACACGGCGTTCGCCGCTATAGAGCTGTATGCCGAAGCGTTTGAACAGCGCAATGCCCTGGACAAACTCGAGGGCTTCGCCAGCCTCAATGGCCCGCGTTTCTACGGCCTGCCGGCAAATACCGACCGCATCACCCTGGTTCGTGAAGACTGGACCGCCCCTGCCAGCCTGCCATTCGGCGAGCTGACTGTTATCCCGCTGCGCGCCGGTGAAACACTGCGCTGGCGCCTGCTGGAGGAAAGCAAGTGAGTGAAGACCATTACGACGACGAACAAGAGCACAGTGGTGGCGGTTCCCGTCACCCGATGGCCGAGCGATTTCGCGGCTATCTGCCGGTTGTCATCGACGTAGAAACCGGTGGTTTCAATTGCGCCACCGACGCCTTGCTGGAAATCGCCGCTACCACTATCGGCATGGATGAACACGGTTTTGTGTTCCCGGAACATACCCACTTCTTCCGCGTCGAGCCATTCGAAGGCGCCAATATCGAAGCGGCAGCCCTGGAGTTCACCGGCATCAAGCTCGACCATCCGCTGCGCATGGCGGTGAGCGAAGAAGCGGCGCTGACCGATATCTTCCGCGGTGTGCGCAAAGCGCTGAAGGCCAATGGCTGCAAACGCGCGATCCTGGTGGGCCACAACAGCAGTTTCGACCTGGGCTTCCTGAATGCCGCCGTGGCGCGACTGGACATGAAGCGCAATCCGTTTCACCCGTTCTCCAGCTTCGACACCGCCACCCTTGCCGGTCTGGCGTATGGCCAGACCGTGTTGGCCAAAGCCTGTCAGGCGGCCGGTATCGACTTCGACGGCCGTGAGGCTCACTCGGCCCGCTACGATACCGAGAAGACTGCCGAGCTGTTCTGCGGCATCGTCAATCGCTGGAAGCAGATGGGCGGCTGGGAAGACTTCAGCGATTGAAGTTGAACCCCGCACATAAAAAAACCGGCCCTCTCAGGCCGGTTTTTTTGTGCCGTGAAACGGGCGCTTACAGCTTGCCAGCGTTCTCGGTCAGGTAAGCAGCAACACCTTCTGGCGAAGCGTTCATGCCCTTGTCGCCTTTTTTCCAGTTGGCAGGGCAGACTTCACCGTGCTCTTCGTGGAATTGCAGGGCGTCGACCAGGCGAATGAGCTCTTCCATGTTACGACCCAGCGGCAGGTCGTTGATGATCTGCGAGCGAACGACGCCCTTGTCGTCGATCAGGAACGCGCCACGGAAGGCCACGCCGCCTTCGGATTCAACGTCGTAGGCCTTGGCGATGTCATGCTTCATGTCGGCAGCCATGGTGTATTTGACTTTGCCGATGCCGCCATCATTGATGGCAGTGTTGCGCCAAGCGTTGTGGGTGAAGTGGGAGTCGATGGAAACAGCCACTACTTCTACATTACGCGCCTTGAAGTCGTCCATGCGGTGGTCCAGGGCGATCAGCTCCGAAGGGCAGACGAAGGTGAAGTCCAGCGGGTAGAAGAAGACCAGGCCGTATTTGCCTTTGATGGCTTCGGACAGTTTGAAGCTATCAACGATTTCGCCATTGCCGAGGACGGCTGGGACGTCGAAATCCGGGGCTTGTTTACCGACGAGTACGCTCATTGGATATCTCCTGATATGGGATGACGATTGAAGCAAAAGGACCGGTCGAGTCTGCCTGTAGAATCCGACAGAAACATGACGCAATCACGCTTCGTGAAGACCGTCCATCATACACTGAAAAAACCGTTCGTCAGCGCATGGGCAATGCGCGGCAGATCGTTGATGAAACTACTTTGACAATCATTCTCGTTAACATTAAGATCCATCGCACTTAAGCCTTAAACCCGCGACGGTTCTCCCTTATGTATGTCTGCCTCTGCACTGGCGTCACCGACGGACAAATCCGCGAAGCAATCTACGAAGGTTGCTGCAGCTACAAAGAAGTGCGTGAAACCACCGGCGTTGCCAGTCAGTGTGGTAAATGTGCGTGCCTCGCCAAGCAAGTGGTACGGGAAACCCTGACGCAGCTGCAAACAGCCCAGGCCGCGCTCCCCTACTCGACAGAATTTACACACGCCTGAAAAGGCTGTTTTAAAGAACCGGACCTAGTGTCCGGTTTTTTTATGCCTGTAATTCAATTAGTTAGCACCAAGACGCGGAACACAAACATTCTTATTCCGATTAATTTTCATTTATTATTCAATAACTTAGGTTTGACACTAGGATTTCCACCGCTCAGACTCTGCCCTATACACAGCTATTACAGGGCAGGACCCCAGTCATGAAAGGCGACATCTCAGTCATCCAGCAACTCAACAAAATCCTTGCCAATGAACTGGTCGCGATCAATCAGTACTTTCTGCATGCGCGCATGTACGACGATTGGGGCCTGGAAAAGCTTGGCAAGCGCGAATACAAAGAATCGATCAAGGCCATGAAGGACGCCGACGCGCTGATCAAGCGCATCCTGTTCCTGGAAGGCCTGCCGAACGTGCAGGACCTGGGCAAGCTGAACATCGGCGAGCATACCCAGGAAATGCTCAGCAGCGACCTGGGCTTTGAGCGCAAGAGCCATAGCGACCTCAAGGCCGCCATCGCCCATTGCGAAACCAAGGGCGACTTCGGCAGCCGTGAACTGCTGGAAGACATCCTGGAAGACCAGGAAGAGCATATCGACTGGCTTGAAACCCAGCTGGGCCTGATCGACAAGGTCAGCCTGGAGAACTACCTGCAATCGCAGATGGGTGAATAACTCCTAGCGTACAAAAAAGCCCCGCTCTCGTATTGAGAAGCGGGGCTTTTTATTGCCGGTCAATCAAGCTTCAGTCTTGGCTGCCGCTTTTTCCGCTGCGTCTTTGATCAGCGCTTGCAGCGAACCATCGGCTGCCATTTCAGTGATGATGTCGCTGCCGCCAACCAGCTCACCGGCTACCCACAGTTGCGGGAAAGTCGGCCAGTTGGCGTATTTAGGCAGGTTGGCGCGAATTTCCGGATTCTGCAGGATATCCACGTAGGCGAACTTCTCACCACACGCCATGATGGCCTGGGAGGCTTTTGCGGAAAAACCGCACTGAGGAGCGTTAGGCGCGCCCTTCATGTAGAGCAGAATGGTGTTGTTGGCAATCTGGTCTTTGATCGTTTCGATGATATCCATGGAACACCTCGGCTGGAACTTTGCGACTCACAGGTCGGCACGGTGGCGCATTGTAACGCAAAATCCCAGCGCGGTGCTCGGGCACCTCACGCCGCTGCCACTTGCACCGGCACGCCATTAAGCGCGGCGTTACCCGACAACTCGTCCAACTGCCGCTCGTCGGTCAAGTCATTGGCACTCGCCCCGGGCTGAGCACTGGCGATGCTCATTTGTACGCCCGGGCGGCCATGCCCCCAGCCATGAGGCAGGCTGACCACGCCCGGCATCATGTCCAGGCTGGCCAACACGTCCACTTCGATCATGCCGATGCGCGAACTCACCCGCACCCGTTGACCGTCATTGAGCTGTCGCCTGGCGAGGTCGTCAGGATGCATCAGCAATTGATGGCGTGGCTTGCCCTTCACCAGCCGATGGTAATTATGCATCCAGGAATTGTTACTGCGCACATGACGCCGGCCGATCAGCAGCAGCTCGTCGGCCACCGGCACCGGCTGCGCCTCGAAGCGCGCCAGGTCAGCGAGGATCACAGCCGGTGCCGCCTGGACCTTGCCATCGACAGTCTTCAAACGCGCTGCGAGATTGGCCTTGAGCGGCCCCAGGTCCACACCATGGGGATGATCGGCCAACATCGCCACCGATAGCTTATGACTGGATGCATCACCGTAGGCGCCTGCGCGCAGCCCGAAATCGATCATCTGTGCCGGAGGCAGGGTTGGCTTGAGCGCTACGCCGGTCTGCGCCGCGAATGCCTTGGCCAAGCCGACAAAGATCTCCCAGTCATGCAGCGCCCCCTCGGGCTTGGGCAGGATCGCACGGTTGAAGCGGGTGACATTGCGCACCGCGAACATATTGAAGGTGGTGTCGTAGTGATCGTTTTCCAATGCAGAGGTGGACGGCAGGATCAGGTCGGCATAACGCGTGGTCTCGTTGATATAGAGATCGACGCTGACCATGAACTCCAATCCATCCAGCGCCTGCTCCAACTGGCGACCGTTGGGCGTCGACAGCACCGGATTGCCGGCCACTGTCACCAGCGCGCGGATCTGTCCTTCGCCTTCGGTGAGCATTTCCTCGGCCAGGGCCGACACCGGCAACTCTCCACCGTATTCCGGGCGCCCGGACACACGGCTCTGCCAGCGATTGAAATGGCCGCCACCAGTCGAGGCCACCAGGTCGACCGCCGGGCTGGTGCACAGCGCACCGCCCACGCGGTCGAGATTGCCAGTTACCAGGTTGATCAACTGCACCAACCAGTGACACAGGGTGCCGAACGCCTGGGTCGAGACGCCCATTCGGCCGTAGCAAACGGCTTTGTCAGCGCCAGCGAAATCGCGGGCCAACTGCCGAATCTGCTCGGCAGGCACCGCACACTGGCGACTCATTGCCTCGGCGCTGAAGCCGACAATTGCTCGGCGCACGTCTTCCAGCCCTTCAACTGGCAAATGGCTGTCGCGGGTCAGCCCCTCAGCGAACAAGGTGTTGAGCAGCCCGAACAACAGCGCCGCGTCGCCTCCGGGGCGTACGAACAAGTGCTGGTCGGCGATGGCGGCTGTCTCGCTGCGCCGAGGGTCGACCACCACCACTTTGCCGCCACGCGCCTGGATGGCCTTGAGGCGTTTTTCCACGTCCGGCACGGTCATTATGCTGCCGTTGGAGGCCAGCGGGTTGCCGCCGAGAATCAACATGAAGTCGGTATGGTCGATGTCCGGAATGGGCAGCAACAGGCCATGGCCGTACATGAGGTGGCTGGTGAGGTGATGGGGCAGTTGGTCGACCGAGGTGGCGGAAAAGCGATTGCGCGTTTTCAATAGCCCGAGAAAGTAGTTGCTGTGGGTCATCAACCCATAGTTGTGCACGCTGGGGTTGCCCTGATACACCGCCACGGCGTTCTGCCCGTGCCGGGCCTGGATGCTTGCCAGCCGTTCGGCCACCATGGCAAACGCTTCATCCCATGCGATCGGCTGCCATTCGCTGCCGACCCGCAGCATCGGCTGGTGCAGGCGGTCCGGGTCGTTCTGGATATCCTGCAGGGCCACGGCCTTGGGGCAGATGTGCCCGCGACTGAAACTGTCCAGGGGGTCGCCCTTGATCGAGGTAATCGCCAGGCTGCCATCGTCAGCCTGGGTGGTTTCCAGGGTCAGGCCGCAGATGGCTTCGCACAGGTGGCAGGCACGGTGATGGAGAGTCTTGGTCATGGCCAGTCTCTTTTATAGGGGCTTTGGCTTAACTATGGGCGGCGAGCTGCCAGCGCGCCAGCAACCTTCGTGCTGTGAATCGGTGGGCATAGGCCAAGGCATGGCTAAGCATGAGTAAATGTTTCAGAAATCCTCCACCCATTGGCTAAAACCGACGCTACCTGGCTTGGGCCCGCCTCGGCGCATTGCAAAAGGCCTCGGCGCCAGTGTACAAATGACCCGCTGCTGTCAGGAAATCGTCTTCAAACGCGCGTCAGCGCCCTGCTTGAACACCCCTAAAAACCGTAGCCCTATTGGTAAGACGCGACATTTAATGTCAATATCGCGCCTTCCCCTATTTCGTCGCCCCGTGCGGCTTCCGCCGCAGGTCTCGCCCGTTGTCACAATAAACAAGGCTTTGAGTATCTGCGGTCTGTTGCAAAAAGGTAGTTAATGATGAGCGCAAGGCACTTTCTCTCCCTGATGGATTGCACGCCCGAAGAGCTGGTCAGCGTGATCCGTCGAGGCATTGAGCTTAAAGACCTGCGTAACCGCGGCGTACTGTTTGAGCCTTTGAAAAACCGCGTACTCGGGATGATTTTCGAGAAATCCTCGACGCGTACACGCCTGTCGTTCGAAGCTGGCATGATCCAGCTGGGCGGCCAGGCGATTTTCCTGTCACCGCGTGATACCCAACTGGGCCGCGGTGAGCCGATCAGCGATTGCGCCAGGGTCATGTCACGCATGCTCGACGCGGTGATGATCCGTACCTTCGCCCACAGCAACCTGACTGAATTTGCCGCCAACTCCCGCGTGCCAGTGATCAATGGCCTGTCCGATGACCTGCACCCCTGCCAGTTGCTGGCCGACATGCAAACCTTCCTCGAACACCGGGGCTCGATCCAGGGCAAGACCGTGGCCTGGATCGGCGACGGCAACAACATGTGCAACAGCTATATAGAAGCGGCGATCCAGTTCGACTTCCACCTGCGTATCGCCTGCCCTGAAGGCTACGAGCCGAGCACCGAGTTCATGGCCAAGGCCGATGGCCGTGTGCAATTGCTACGCGACCCCAAGGATGCCGTAGTCGGCGCCCACCTGGTCAGCACCGACGTCTGGACCTCCATGGGCCAGGAAGACGAAACGGCAAAGCGCCTGGCCCTGTTCGCGCCGTTCCAGGTGACCCGTGCCCTGCTCGATACGGCCGCGCCCGACGTGCTGTTCATGCATTGCCTGCCTGCCCACCGTGGCGAAGAAATCAGCCTCGACCTGCTCGACGACCCACGTTCGGTGGCTTGGGACCAGGCCGAGAACCGCCTGCATGCGCAAAAAGCCCTGCTGGAATTTCTCGTCGAACCGTCGTACCACCACGCATGAGCCAGCCACTCCTGCTGAACCTGCGCAATCTGGCATGCGGCTATCAAGATCAACGGGTGGTGCAGAACCTCAACCTGCACCTCAATGCCGGCGACATCGGTTGCCTGCTCGGTTCCTCGGGGTGCGGCAAGACCACCACCTTGCGCGCCATTGCCGGCTTTGAGCCGATACACGAAGGCGAAATCAGCCTGGCGGGTGAAGTCATCTCCAGCGCCGGTTTCACCCTGGCACCCGAGAAACGTCGTATCGGCATGGTGTTCCAGGACTACGCTCTGTTCCCGCACCTGAGCGTGGCCGATAACATCGGCTTCGGTATTCGCAAACATCCGCAAAAGGATCGCGTAGTTGCCGAGTTGCTGGAACTGGTGAATCTGAAGGATCTGGGAAAGCGGTTCCCCCACGAGCTTTCCGGCGGCCAGCAGCAACGTGTCGCCCTCGCCCGCGCCTTGGCGCCGGAGCCACAATTGTTGCTGCTGGACGAACCTTTTTCCAACCTGGATGGCGAACTGCGCCGCAAGCTCAGCCACGAAGTGCGCGATATCCTCAAGGCGCGGGGCACCAGTGCGATCCTCGTCACCCATGACCAGGAAGAAGCGTTCGCCGTCAGTGACCATGTCGGCGTGTTCAAGGAAGGTCGCCTTGAACAGTGGGATACGCCCTACAACCTTTATCACGAACCGCAGACGCCCTATGTCGCCAGTTTTATCGGCCAGGGCTATTTCATCCGGGGTCAATTGAACTCGCCCGAGTCAGTGAGCACCGAGCTGGGTGACCTGCGTGGTAATCGCGCCTATACCTGGGCCATCGGCGGCGCGGTGGATGTTTTGCTGCGCCCGGATGATATCGTCTACGCGCCGGACAGCGCATTGAAAGCTCGGATCGTCGGCAAGACGTTCCAGGGAGCCTCGACCTTGTACCGGTTGCAACTGCCAACGGGTGCACAGCTGGAATCGATTTTCCCCAGCCATGTTGATCAACAGATGGGGACGGATGTGGGGATTCGAGTGGCTGCCGAGCATCTGGTGCTGTTCCAGGCGTAAGCAGCTTCCTGAGGAAGCCGGGTTAAACATGTGGGAGGGGGCAAGCGCCCTCCCACATTTGGATTGTAACAGGGCTGAAAGTCAGGCCCGGCCAATCGGCGCGAATTTGGCCTGGGTATGTTCAGCCAGCACTGCTGCGGGTAACTCCACCTCCAGCCCCCGCCGTCCCGCACTCACAAAAATCGTTGCAAAGGGTTGCGCCGTTTCGTCGATAAACGTACGCAGGCGCTTCTTTTGTCCCAGTGGGCTGATGCCGCCCAACAGGTAACCGGTGGAACGCTGAGCCGCCGCCGGATCGGCCATTTCGACTTTTTTCACGCCCGCCGCATGAGCCAGCGCTTTCAAATCAAGACTTCCGACGACCGGCACCACCGCCACCAACAATTCGCCTTTCTCACTGCTCGCCAGCAGCGTCTTGAACACCTGCGCGGGGTCGAGGCCCAATTTTTCCGCGGCCTCCAGGCCATACGAAGCTGCCTTCGGATCATGTTCATAACTATGGATGCGATGTTCGGCGCGAACTTTTTTCAACAAATCCAATGCGGGCGTCATGGAGTCTCCGGGCAGGGAAAACAGGTGCCCAATTCTAGGCCAAGCGCAGGCAAAACGCTCTAGTTCAAGCGCTGCTGGCGCACAGGCCAAACCTAACCAACGAGATCATTCACCAGACCAATAGTTAGAAAGTGACTGGCGGTTCACTTTCGACCTTTGACAGCGGTCATTCTTGTCTATATTTTTTCGTTTCCGAATACTGTAGGAATACTCCTCAGTACTCCAGCAGTAAGCCGCGACCCAGGATGGGGATCCTTGTCACGGTGAAAATCGCGCAACCGCCCGCTGAGGCAGTGCGCCAGACAAGAACAACAATCGAGGTTTTCCATGACAACTGCTCTTCAACAGCCTTCACTTTCGAGCCAATGCATGGCCGAATTCCTGGGGACCGCGCTGCTGATCTTCTTCGGTACAGGATGTGTCGCCGCGCTCAAGGTCGCGGGTGCGAGCTTCGGCCTCTGGGAAATCAGTATTATCTGGGGGATCGGCGTGAGCATGGCGATCTACCTGAGTGCCGGTATTTCCGGGGCTCACCTCAACCCGGCGGTCAGTATCGCCCTGTGCATTTTTGCCGATTTTGAAAAGCGCAAACTGCCCTTCTATATTCTTGCCCAGATCGCCGGCGCCTTCTGCTCCGCCGCCTTGGTATATACGCTTTATAGCAACCTGTTTTTCGATTACGAACAAACCCACCATATGGTCCGCGGCTCCCAGGCCAGCCTGGAACTGGCATCCGTGTTCTCCACCTATCCCCATGCACTCCTGAGCACCGCCCAGGCATTCCTGGTGGAAATGGTCATCACCGCGATCCTGATGGGCGTGATCATGGCCCTTACCGATGACAACAACGGCCTGCCACGCGGCCCGCTGGCCCCGCTGCTGATCGGCTTGCTGATCGCCGTGATTGGTAGCGCCATGGGCCCGCTGACCGGCTTTGCGATGAATCCGGCACGGGATTTCGGACCCAAGCTGATGACCTTTTTCGCCGGTTGGGGTGAAATGGCCTTCACTGGTGGCCGCGACATTCCTTATTTCCTGGTGCCGATTTTCGCCCCGATTGTCGGCGCATGCCTCGGCGCCGCAGCCTATCGCGGGCTGATTGCCCGCCACCTGCCAAGCGCCGCACCTGTTATAGCTGAAACACCTGACACGGCTGTCAACGGCAAGACCCGTATTTCCTGAAAGCGCCAGCCTGGTCCCCTGCCCTTCGCGGCCCAGGCTGATTTCTGACTTCCTTATTTCGTAAGGCACCTGACATGACCGACATTCAGAATAAGAACTACATCATTGCCCTTGACCAGGGCACTACCAGTTCCCGGGCGATCATCTTCGATCGTGACGCCAACGTGGTGTGCACCGCCCAGCGTGAATTCACCCAGCATTACCCGCAAGCCGGCTGGGTCGAACATGACCCGATGGAAATCTTTGCCACCCAGAGCGCGGTGATGGTCGAAGCGCTGGCGCAAGCCGGCCTGCACCATGACCAGGTCGCCGCCATTGGCATCACCAACCAGCGCGAGACCACCGTAGTCTGGGACAAGATCACCGGCCGCCCGATCTACAACGCGATCGTCTGGCAGTGCCGCCGCAGTACCGAAATCTGCCAGCAGCTCAAGCGCGACGGCCACGAGCAGTACATCAACGACACCACCGGGCTGGTCACCGACCCCTACTTTTCCGGCACCAAACTCAAGTGGATCCTCGATAACGTTGAAGGCAGCCGCGAGCGTGCACGCAATGGCGAACTGCTGTTCGGCACCATCGATAGCTGGCTGATCTGGAAGTTTACCGGCGGCAAGACCCACGTCACCGACTACACCAACGCCTCGCGCACCATGCTCTTCAACATCCACACCCTGGAGTGGGATGCGAAGATGCTGGAGATTCTGGAGGTGCCGCGGGAAATGCTGCCGCAAGTGAAGTCTTCCTCCGAAATCTATGGCCGCACCAAGAGCGGCATCGCCATCGGCGGCATCGCCGGTGACCAACAAGCCGCGCTGTTCGGCCAAATGTGCGTGGAAGCCGGCCAGGCCAAGAACACCTACGGCACCGGCTGCTTCCTGCTGATGAACACCGGCGACAAGGCAGTGAAATCCAAGCACGGCATGCTCACCACCATCGCCTGCGGCCCACGCGGTGAAGTGGCCTACGCCCTTGAAGGCGCGGTCTTCAACGGCGGTTCCACCGTGCAATGGCTGCGTGACGAGCTGAAAATCATCAATGACGCCCACGACACCGAATACTTTGCCGGCAAGGTCAAGGACAGCAACGGCGTGTATCTGGTCCCGGCTTTCACCGGGCTGGGCGCGCCTTATTGGGACCCGTATGCCCGTGGTGCGCTGTTCGGCCTGACTCGCGGCGTACGCGTGGACCACATTATTCGTGCAGCCCTGGAGTCGATTGCCTTCCAGACCCGCGATGTACTCGACGCAATGCAACAAGATTCTGGCGAACGCCTCAAGGCCCTGCGTGTGGATGGCGGTGCGGTTGCCAACAACTTCCTGATGCAATTCCAGGCCGACATCCTCGGTACCCAGGTCGAACGCCCGCAAATGCGCGAAACCACTGCCCTCGGCGCTGCCTACCTGGCCGGCCTGGCGTGTGGCTTCTGGGGCAGCCTGGACGAACTGCGTGGCAAGGCGGTGATCGAGCGCGAATTCGACCCCCAACTGGACGAAGCCGCCAAAGAGAAGCTCTACGCCGGCTGGCAAAAAGCGGTGAGTCGCACCCGTGATTGGGAACCTCACGAAGGCGCTGAATAGGCCGATCGCGAGCTCCATATAGGGTTGTAACTGGCAGGGAGCGGATTCCTGCGTCATCATGGGCCACTTTTGTATGGCAGCCCAAAGGACGCCCCATGAATCTGCCTCCCCGCCAACAACAAATCCTCGAACTGGTCCGCGAACGCGGTTATGTCAGTATCGAGGAAATGGCGCAGCTATTCGTTGTTACCCCGCAAACCATCCGCCGTGATATCAACCAGTTGGCGGACGCCAATCTGTTGCGCCGCTACCACGGCGGCGCGGCCTATGACTCCAGTGTCGAGAACACCGCGTATGCCATGCGTGCAGACCAGATGCGCGACGAGAAACAGCGCATCGGTGAAGCCATCGCGGCGCAAATTCCCGACCACGCCTCGCTGTTCATCAATATCGGCACCACCACCGAATCCATCGCTCGTGCACTGCTCAATCACAACCACCTGAAAATCATCACCAACAACCTCAACGTCGCCACGATGCTCAGTGCCAAGGACGACTTCGATGTGTTGCTCACCGGCGGCAACGTACGCCGCGATGGCGGTGTGGTCGGCCAGGCCAGTGTGGATTTCATCAACCAGTTCAAGGTCGACTTTGCCCTGGTGGGCATCAGCGGTATCGACGAGGACGGCAGCCTGCTCGACTTCGATTACCAGGAAGTGCGGGTTTCCCAGGCAATCATTGCCAATGCACGCCAGGTGATCCTGGCAGCGGACTCCAGCAAGTTCGGGCGCAATGCCATGATTCGCCTGGGGCCGATCAGCCTGGTGGACTGCCTGGTGACTGATCAGCAGCCAGTGCCGGCGTTAGTGCAGTTGTTGAATGAGCATAAGGTTCGGCTGGAAGTCGTGTAGCGCCTGCACTGCCGCCATCGGGAGCAAGCCCCCTCCCACATTTTGAGCTGTGAACACATACCAATGTGGGAGGGGGCTTGCTCCCGATGGCGATCTATCCAGCACTCAATCTTTTGAGTCTTCCCCAGGCTCATGTTCACAAATTTTCCTTTCCCCATCCTTCGATGAGTTTTTTTAATCGAAGTCGGGTGGCTGTGCGCGCATTTATCAGCTACCATTTTCGCAAATGAACATTAATGTTCGAATTCCAAGACGAAAAGATCGCGAGGCTAGCCGATGAACCCTTCCACCTTGCCTGCTCCACCGCTTGCCGAAGTCTATGACGTTGCCGTAATCGGTGGCGGGATCAATGGCGTCGGCATTGCAGCAGACGCAGCCGGTCGCGGTTTGTCGGTATTCCTTTGCGAAAAGGACGACCTGGCCAGCCACACCTCATCGGCCAGCAGCAAGCTGATCCACGGCGGCTTGCGCTACCTGGAACATTACGAATTCCGCCTGGTGCGTGAAGCCCTGGCCGAACGTGAAGTGCTGCTGGCCAAGGCACCGCATATCGTCAAGCAGATGCGCTTCGTACTGCCCCACCGTCCGCACTTGCGTCCGGCCTGGATGATTCGTGCCGGCTTGTTCCTTTATGACCACTTGGGCAAGCGGGAGAAACTGGCGGGTTCCAAAAGCCTCAAGTTCGGCGCCGACAGCCCGCTGAAAAGCGAAATCACCAAGGGCTTCGAATACTCCGACTGCTGGGTGGATGACGCCCGCCTGGTGGTACTCAACGCCATGGCTGCCCGTGAAAAAGGCGCGCACATCCATACCCAGACCCGTTGCATCAGCGCCCATCGCAGCAACGGCATGTGGGAGATGAACATGGAACGTGCCGATGGCAGCCTGTTCTCGATCCGCGCCCGCGCACTGGTGAATGCTGCCGGCCCGTGGGTCGCCAAGTTCATCAGGGACGACCTCAAGCTGGATTCGCCCTACGGCATCCGCCTGATCCAGGGCAGCCACCTGATCGTGCCAAGACTGTACGAAGGCGCCCACGCGCACATCCTGCAGAACGAAGACCAACGCATCGTCTTCACTATTCCGTACCTGAACCACCTGACCATCATCGGCACCACTGATCGCGAATACACCGGCGACCCGGCGAAAGTAGCGATTACAGAAGGTGAAACCGACTACATGCTCAAGGTGGTCAACGCGCACTTCAAGAAACAGCTGAGCCGTGACGATATCGTCCACACCTACTCCGGCGTGCGCCCACTGTGCAACGACGAGTCGGACAACCCGTCGGCCATCACCCGCGACTACACCCTGGCGCTGTCCGGCGGCAATGGCGAAGCGCCGATCCTGTCGGTGTTCGGCGGCAAGCTCACCACCTATCGCAAGCTGGCCGAGTCGGCCATGGCCCAGCTGGCGCCGTACTTCACCCAGATGCGCCCAAGCTGGACAGCCACGGCCAGCCTGCCCGGCGGTGAAAACATGACCACGCCCGAAGCCCTGGCCGATGCGATCCGCGCCAAGTTCGACTGGATCCCGAGCGAAATCGCCCGCCGCTGGTCCACCACCTACGGCAGCCGCACCTGGCGCCTGCTGGAGGGCGTGCAATCGCTGGCCGACCTGGGTGACCACCTGGGTGGCGGCCTGTACAGCCGTGAAGTTGATTACCTGTGCGCCGAAGAATGGGTGACGCAACCGCAGGACGTACTGTGGCGCCGTACCAAGCTTGGCCTGTTCACCACCCCGCAAGAGCAGGACAACGTGCAACGCTACCTGGCGAAGGTCGAACAGAGCCGTAGCAAGATCGAAGCGGCCTGATAGCCATCCCCAAACTGTCGGAGCGAGCTTGCCCGCGAGAAACCTGAGAGCGCCGCGTTTATTTAGAGTAAACGCGGCGCTTTTGCGTTTTCGCGAGCAAGCTCGCTCCCGCAGATGACCTGGGCGGCATTCGGTTTTCCGAACGCAAGCTCGCGCCCTATTCGGTTTGCCGGACCCGGCGTCGAAAACCGCGTCGCAACATAAAGTTAATCCCGATATAAATCATGAAGTTAACCTTTTATTTTCGGTATGGCACGACTCATGCTCTACACTCTTTGACGATTACCTGAGGCGCCTTAGGAGCCGTCACGGGCATTCGCTGTACAAAAGAGCCGTTTAGCTGGCTTCATAAAAAAAACAAATGTCGAGGAAGTATTGATGCGCATCGTTCCCCATATCCTGGGCGCAGCTATTGCTGCTGCTCTGATCAGCACTCCAGTTTTCGCCGCCGAACTCACCGGCACACTGAAGAAAATCAACGACTCCGGCACCATCACTCTCGCTCACCGCGACAGCTCCATTCCGTTTTCCTACATCGCGGATGGTTCGGGCAAACCCGTGGGCTACTCCCACGACATTCAGCTGGCCGTCGTTGAAGCCCTGAAAAAAGACCTGAACAAGCCCGACCTGAAGGTCAAGTACAACCTGGTGACTTCGCAAACCCGTATTCCGCTGATCCAGAACGGCACCGCGGACCTCGAGTGCGGCTCCACCACCAACAACGCCGAACGCGCCCAGCAAGTCGATTTTTCGACCAACATCTTCGAAATCGGCACCCGCCTGCTGGTCAAGAAAGACAAGGAAGGCAAGCCCTCCTACAGCGACTTTGCCGATCTTAAGGGCAAGAACGTCGTGACCACCGCTGGCACCACGTCCGAGCGCATCATCAAGGCGATGAACGCCGACAAGCAGATGGGCATGAACGTCATCTCCGCCAAGGACCATGGCGAATCCTTCCAGATGCTCGAAAGCGGCCGTGCCGTTGCGTTCATGATGGATGACGCCCTGCTCGCCGGTGAAGAAGCCAAGGCCAAGAAGCCGGACGATTGGGTCATCACCGGTACTCCGCAGTCCTTTGAAGCCTATGCCTGCATGGTGCGCAAAGGCGACCCGGCCTTCAAGAAAGCCGTGGATGACGCCATCGTCGGGCTGTTCAAATCCGGCGAAATCAACAAGATCTACGCCAAATGGTTCGAGAGCCCTATTCCACCAAAAGGCCTGAACCTCAACTTCCCGATGAGCGAAAAGGTCAAGGAACTGATCGCGAATCCGACCGACAAGCCGGCACCGGAAGTAAAGATCTGAAAACCTGACTAACCTTATCGCCTGGGGGGCTCACTCCCCCCAGGCATCTGTTACTACCTGCTGGCTTTAATTTGGAACACTCGACCTGGCGGTTTCCGAGCCGATCGTGTGTGCCTGGCATTCATTGCCAGGCGGGAAAGGATCTTCCCCAAGCGGGTGCTAGTACATTGATCGATCTCGAGGGGAGACCCTAATGAATTACAACTGGGACTGGGGCGTGTTCTTCAAGTCCACTGGCGTTGGCAGCGAGACGTATCTCGACTGGTACATCGCCGGCCTGGGCTGGACCATTGCCATCGCTGTCGTGGCATGGATCATCGCCTTGCTGCTGGGCTCCATTCTGGGGGTCATGCGCACCGTGCCAAACCGCATCGTATCGGGCATTGCGACCTGCTACGTGGAACTGTTTCGTAACGTGCCGTTGCTGGTTCAGCTGTTCATCTGGTACTTCCTGGTGCCCGACCTGCTGCCACAGAACCTGCAGGACTGGTACAAGCAAGACCTTAACCCGACTACCTCGGCCTACCTGAGCGTTGTCGTGTGCCTGGGCCTGTTCACCGCCGCCCGCGTGTGTGAACAAGTGCGTACCGGCATCCAGGCGCTGCCCCGTGGCCAGGAGTCCGCCGCACGCGCCATGGGCTTCAAGCTGCCGCAGATCTACTGGAACGTGCTGCTGCCCCAGGCCTATCGCATCATCATTCCGCCGCTTACCTCGGAATTCCTCAACGTGTTCAAGAACTCCTCGGTGGCGTCCTTGATCGGCTTGATGGAACTGTTGGCGCAAACCAAGCAGACCGCCGAGTTCTCGGCCAACCTGTTCGAAGCCTTCACCTTGGCCACGCTGATCTATTTCACCCTGAACATGAGCCTGATGTTGCTGATGCGCATGGTCGAGAAGAAAGTCGCGGTGCCCGGCCTGATCTCCGTGGGGGGTAAATAATGGAATTTGATTTCAGCGGCATCATCCCCGCCATCCCGGGCCTGTGGAACGGCATGGTCATGACCCTGCAGTTGATGGTCATGGGCGTGGTCGGCGGCATCATCCTGGGTACGATCCTTGCGTTGATGCGCCTGTCGTCCAGCAAACTGCTGTCGCGTGTGGCCGGCGCCTATGTGAACTACTTCCGCTCGATCCCGCTGCTGCTGGTGATTACCTGGTTCTACCTGGCGGTGCCGTTCGTGCTGCGCTGGATCACCGGCGAAGACACTCCCATCGGTGCGTTCACCTCCTGCGTCGTGGCGTTCATGATGTTCGAAGCCGCGTATTTCTGCGAAATCGTGCGAGCCGGCGTGCAGTCGATTCCCAAGGGCCAGATGGCGGCGGCACAAGCCATGGGCATGACCTACGGGCAGACCATGCGCCTGATCATCCTGCCCCAGGCGTTCCGCAAGATGACGCCACTGTTGCTGCAACAATCGATCATCCTGTTCCAGGACACTTCGCTGGTCTACACCGTGGGCCTGGTGGACTTCCTCAACTCCGCCCGCTCCAACGGCGACATCATCGGCCGCTCCAATGAGTTCCTGATCTTTGCCGGTGTCGTCTACTTCATCATCAGCTTTTCCGCCTCGCTGCTGGTCAAGCGTCTGCAAAAAAGGTTTGCCGTATGATCTCTATCAAGAACATCAACAAGTGGTATGGCGACTTCCAGGTGCTGACCGACTGCAGCACCGAGGTTAAAAAAGGCGAAGTGATCGTGGTGTGCGGGCCGTCCGGCTCGGGCAAATCCACCCTGATCAAGTGCGTCAACGCTTTGGAACCGTTCCAGAAAGGCGACGTAGTGGTCGATGGCACCTCCATCGCCGACCCGAAGACCAACCTGCCGAAACTGCGTTCGCGGGTGGGCATGGTGTTCCAGCACTTCGAGCTGTTCCCGCACCTGACCATTACCGAAAACCTGACCATCGCGCAGATCAAGGTGCTGGGCCGCAGCAAGGAAGAAGCCACCAAGAAAGGCCTGCAGCTGCTTGACCGCGTGGGCTTGTCGGCACACGCCCACAAGCATCCTGGCCAGCTCTCCGGGGGCCAGCAGCAACGTGTGGCAATTGCCCGCGCACTGGCCATGGACCCGATCGTCATGCTGTTCGACGAACCGACCTCGGCACTGGACCCGGAAATGGTCAACGAAGTGCTCGACGTGATGGTGCAACTGGCCCAGGAAGGCATGACCATGATGTGCGTGACCCACGAAATGGGCTTTGCACGCAAAGTGGCCGACCGCGTGATCTTCATGGACGCCGGCAAGATCATCGAGGACTGCCCGAAGGAAGAGTTCTTCGGCGACATCAGCGCCCGCTCCGAACGTGCGCAGCACTTCCTTGAGAAAATTCTGCAGCACTAAGTACTACTTAGCTAAGTACACAGCTCCTACTGTAGAAACCGGGCCAATGTGGGAGGGGGGGCAAGCTCCCTCCCACACTGGACCACACAGGCTGGCAGCTCTGGTTGACCCAAGGCATCTGTGATGAAATGCGACCCCAATCAATATCGCGCCGCGCCGCCATCACTTGCCGTGAAGCCTCGTCTGATACGCCAACTCTTCCTGCCGCCGTTGATCATCGCCCTGATGGTCGGCTTGGGCTATATCGGCTTCTGGGTCAGTGAGTACTATGGCATCCGCACCCTCAGCGATAACGGCGAACGCCAGTTGGAACTGCACGCCCGCACCGTCGAAAGCGAACTGAGCAAATACACCTACCTGCCCAGCCTGTTGGAGCTCGAGTCGAGCGTTTCGCGGTTGCTGGCCGACCCGAACCAGGAAACCCGCACCACGGTCAATGCTTACCTCGAGGGCCTGAACCGCCGCAGTCGCAGCCGGGCCATCTACGTGATGGACACCACCGGCCGCGTGCTGGCCACCAGTAACTGGCGCGATGCCGACAGTTACCAGGGCGAAGACCTGTCCTTCCGCGCCTATTTCCAGAATGCCGTACGCGGCCAGCCCGGCCGCTTCTATGGCATCGGCAGCACCAACGGCGAACCCGGCTATTACCTGGCCCATGGCTTGGAAGAGCATGGCAAGATTATCGGCGTCGCGGTGGTCAAGGTCCGCCTCGAGGCCTTGGAAGAACGCTGGCAACGCGCCCGCCTCGAAGCTTTCGTAAGCGACGAGAACGGCATCATCATCCTCTCCAGCGACCCGGCCCGCCGCCTCAAGGCCGTACGCCCACTGAGCGAAGACACCAAGGAACGCCTGGCCCACAGCCTGCAATATTACTGGGCAACGCTCAACGAACTGCAGCCCCTGGCCCGTGAGCGCCTGAACGAAGGCACCGAGAAACTGACCTTCCCGGCCAACAGCGAAGTGGTCAACGACGAGCACGCCGTCAGCTACCTGGCGCAAACCCGTCCGCTCAACGACACACCGTGGCATTTCACCCTGCTCACCCCGCTCAACGACCTGCGCCGTGCCGCAATCAACCAGGGCATCCTGGTAGCCGTTGCCTTTGGCCTGGTGGCCTTCTTGCTGATTGCCTGGAATGAACGGCGCAAAGTCATTGCCACCCGCCTCGCTGCCCGGGAAGCCCTGCAGGAAGCCAACAGCCAACTGGAACGGCGGATTGCCGAACGCACCGCCGACCTGCGCGCCAGCAACGAACGGCTCAAGGGCCAGATCCGCGAACGGCGCCAGGCCGAAGAAACCCTGCGCCACGCCCAGGACGAACTGGTGCAGGCCGGCAAACTCGCGGCCATCGGCCAGATGTCCACCAGCATCGCCCACGAATTGAACCAACCGCTGGCGGCCCTGCGCACGCTGTCGGGCAACACGGTGCGTTTCCTCGAGCGCGGCGCCCTGGACACCGCCAGTACCAACCTCAAGGCCATCAACGAATTGATCGACCGCATGGGCCGCATCACCGCCAGCCTGCGCTCCTTTGCCCGACGCGGTGACGACCAGGGCGAAGCCAACCTCGGCAAGGCCGTGGACGCCGCGTTCCAGGTACTGGGCGCACGCCTGGACGGCCTGCCGTTGACCTTGCACCGTGACTTCATCAACGTCCAATTGCAGATCGACCAGACGCGCCTGGAGCAGATCCTGGTCAACCTGATCGGCAATGCCCTTGATGCGATGCAAGCGCAACCGGCACCGCAGCTATGGCTGGAAGGCCAGGTCGTCGATGGCAAATACCGCCTGCGGGTGCGTGACAACGGCCATGGCATCGACCCCGAGACGCGCAAGCATTTGTTCGAACCGTTCTTCACCACCAAGCCTGGCGAGCAGGGCCTGGGCCTGGGCCTGACGCTATCGGCCAGTCTCGCGGCGGCCACCGGCGGCAATCTCGCCGTGGAGCACCCTGCCGGTGGTGGTACTGCCTTTGTCCTGAGCCTGCCGCTGGTGGGCACTCAACAAGCCGAGTCGACATGAATACAGACACTACAACTGCGACCGACGACCTCACCGTGCTGATCGTCGAGGACGACCCCCATGTGCTGCTGGGCTGCCAGCAAGCCCTGGCGCTGGAAGACATTCCCAGCATCGGTGTGGGCAGTGCCGAAGAGGCGCTGCATCGCATCGGCGAAAACTTCGCCGGCGTCGTCATCAGCGATATCCGCCTGCCGGGTATCGACGGCCTGGAACTGCTGACCCGACTCAAGGCCCTGGATAAAAGCCTGCCGGTGGTACTGATCACCGGGCACGGCGACATCTCCATGGCGGTGGGTGCCATGCGCAATGGCGCCTACGACTTCATGGAAAAGCCCTTCTCCCCCGAACGCCTGGTGGAAGTCGCCCGCCGCGCCCTGGAGCAGCGCGGGCTGGCGCGGGAAGTCTGGTCGTTGCGTCGCCAACTGGCCGAGCGCGACTCGTTGGAAGGCCGCATCATTGGCCGCTCGCCGGCGATGCAAAACCTGCGCGAACTGATCGCCAACGTCGCCGACACCTCGGCCAACGTGCTGATCGAAGGCGAGACCGGCACCGGCAAGGAGTTGGTCGCGCGCTGCCTGCATGATTTCAGCCGGCGCCATTCCCACCAGTTCGTCGCCTTGAACTGCGGAGGCCTGCCGGAGAACCTGTTCGAAAGCGAAATTTTCGGCCACGAAGCCAACGCCTTTACCGGCGCCGGCAAGCGCCGCATCGGCAAGATCGAGCACGCCCACCAAGGCACACTCTTCCTCGATGAAGTGGAAAGCATGCCGATCAACCTGCAGATCAAACTGCTGCGTGTCCTACAGGAACGCACCCTGGAACGCCTGGGTTCGAACCAGAGCGTGGCGGTGGATTGCCGGGTTATCGCCGCCACCAAGTCCGACCTCGACGAACTGAGCCGCGCCAGCCAGTTCCGCAGCGACCTGTACTACCGCCTCAATGTGGTGACCCTGGAACTGCCGCCCCTGCGCGAGCGGCGCGAAGACATCCTGCAGCTGTTCGAACACTTCCTGCAGCAATCGTCACTGCGCTTCGACCGCAGCGTCCCGGACCTCGACAACCAGACCTTGTCCAGCCTGATGAGCCACGACTGGCCGGGCAACGTGCGGGAGCTACGCAACGTCGCCGAACGCTTCGCCCTCGGCCTGCCCGCCTTCAAGAAAAGCGGCGCCGGCAGCGGTAACCAGGGGCTGGCCTTTACCGAGGCAGTGGAAGCCTTTGAGCGCAACCTGCTCAGCGACGCCCTGCAACGCAGCGGCGGCAACCTGACCCAGGCCAGCCAGGAACTGGGAATGGCCAAGACCACGTTGTTCGACAAGGTCAAGAAATACGGGTTGAGCCACTGATGGACCTGTTTTTGAAGGCTGCCCTTGGCGCGGCGGTGGTATTGATCCTGGCGGCGCTGGCCAAGACCAGGAACTATTACATCGCGGGGCTGGTGCCGCTGTTTCCGACCTTTGCGTTGATTGCCCATTACATCGTCGGCAAGGGCCGTTCGGTGGAAGATTTGAAGACCACCATCGTGTTTGGAATGTGGTCGATCATTCCGTATTTTGTGTATTTGGCGACCTTGTATGTGATGGTCGATCGGATGCGGCTTGAAGCGTCGCTGGCGGTAGCGGCGGTGGCGTGGTTGATGGCGGCGACGGTGCTGGTCAGCGTGTGGGTACGCTTCCATACCTGACTCAACTCGTTCAAAAATGTGGGAGGGGGCTTGCCCCCGATAGCGGTGTGTCAGTCACCTAGTCTTCAACTGACCCACTGCCATCGGGGGCAAGCCCCCTCCCACATTTTTGGACCACAGTGTGTCAGCGGACGATCTTGTCGACTTGGATGCCGAGCTTTTTAAGGCGATACCAGAAGCTGCGCTCGGAAATCCCGATGCGCTGCGCCGCCGCGGCCTGAACGCCATTGCTCTCCTGCAACGCCGCGAGGATGTAGGCCTTCTCCACCTCTGCCAACGCCGCATCCAGGTCCCGTGGCACCCCCGGCCCGTCGCTGAGAATCGCTGTCACCCCGCCCTCGCTCGGCTTGGAAGCAAACAGATACCCAGGCAAATCAATATCTTCGATCACCGGCGACGCCGCCACGATGGTCGCGCGCTCCACGCAGTTCTGCAGCTCGCGGATATTGCCCGGCCAGTGATATGCCGCCATGGCCTGTAACGCCTCGGGGCTGAAACCGGTAATGCGTTTGCCGGCAGTGGCGCTCAACGTCTGGGCGAAGTGCCGGGCCAGGGGCGCGATGTCTTCCACGCGCTCGCGCAAGGCCGGCAGCGGAATCGGGAACACGTTGAGGCGGTAATACAGGTCTTCACGAAACTCTTTGTTGGCCACCGCATCCAGCAGGTTCTTGTTGGTGGCGGCGATCACCCGCACATCCACCTTGCGCTCCCGCGGGTCGCCCACCGGCTCGATCACCCGCTCTTGCAAGGCACGCAAAATCTTGGCCTGCAACGCCAGGGGCATATCCCCGACTTCGTCGAGAAACAGCGTGCCTTTGTCCGCCTGCATGAAGCGCCCGACCCGGTCGGCCACGGCGCCGGTGAAGGCGCCTTTGCGATGCCCGAACATCTCGCTTTCCAGCAAACCTTCGGGAATCGCCGCGCAGTTGACCGCCACAAAGGGCTTGTCGGCCCGGCTGCCATGCTTGTGGATGGCGCGGGCGACCATTTCCTTGCCGGTGCCGCTTTCGCCGGTCAGCAGGATGGTCGCGCTGCTGTCACGTACCGAATCCACCGCCTGCAATACCTTTCGGAACGCCGGGCTGTCGCCGACCAGGCTGTCAAACTGTGCATGCTCGTCCAGTTCGGCGCGCATGCGTGCGTTGTCGCGCATGATGTCGCGAAATTGCAGGGCCTTGGCCACGGTGATGTCCAGCTCGTCGATATCGAACGGCTTGGCGATGTAGTCATAGGCGCCGTTGCGCATCGATTGCACGGCATTTTTCACCGTGCTGTAGGCGGTCATAACGATCACCGGCACCTGGGGGTAGCGCAGCTTGATCTCGGCAAGCAGCGCCGGCCCGTCCATGCCCGGCATGCGCCAGTCGCTGATGACCAGGTCGATATCCTCATCCCCCAGCACCTTGAGGGCATGCAGGCCATTGCCCGCGCTGAACACCTGGATGCCGTTCTGGCTCAGGGCGGACGACAACAGGTCACACAGCTTGGGCTCGTCGTCCACCACTAATACGTTATGCGTCATGCCCATCCTCATCTTCGCCGTCGTCTTCACCGTTAGCCGGAATGTACAGGCTGAACGTGGCGCCGGCATCTTTCTCGCTGGCGCATTCGATGCTGCCGTCATGACTTTCCATGATCGAATAGACTTTGGCCAGGCCCAGCCCGGTGCCCGACGCCTTGGTGGTGACGAATGGCGTGAAGATGCGCTCGACCATATCCGCGGCAATGCCCTGGCCGGTGTCGGCGATGCTGATCACTGTGTTGTCGCCGACGCTGCGGATCCCCAGGGTCAGGCGCCCGCCTTCGGGCATCGCATCGATAGCATTAAGAATCAGGTTGAGGCAGGCCTGCTTGAGCTGCTTGGCGTCGGCGTAGATGGTGGCGTCGGGCGCCTGGTCGTCAATCTGGGCATCGATGTTGTGGCTGCTCAGTTCCGGGCTGCAGAAACCGAGGATCTCTTCCACCAATGTGCGGGCCGGCTGCAACACGCGGATCGGTGGGTTGGGCTTGGCGAAGTCGAGGAACTCGGTGATCAGGTCGTTGATGCGGCTGACCTCGCTGATAACATATTCCAGATGGCGCTTGTCGGTATCCGCGAGGTCGGCGCGCCGGTGCAACAGTTGGGTGGCGGTCTTGATGATGCCCAGCGGGTTGCGGATTTCGTGGGCCAGGCCCATGGCGACTTCACCCAGGGCATGCAGGCGATCACGTCGGCGCAGTTGGGCTTCGAGGTGATGCAATTCACCCAGGCGCTCGGTCATATGGTTGAAGGTGCTGCTCAATTGCGCCAGTTCGTCACCGCCGCTGACCATCACGCGGTGCGTGTAATTGCCCGAAATCACCGCGTCCACGCCCTCGGACAAGTCCCGCAGCGGCTTGGTCAGGCGCCGCGACACCAGCAACCCGGCTGCCAGGGACAGCGCCGAGCTGAGCAGGAAGATCAGCACGAACAGGTTGCTCTGGTTCACCAGCCCCACCAGGCTGGTATGGCGCAGCAGTCCGCTGAAGATCACCCCTTGCAGCTCGCCCGCATCGTTGAAGATCGGCCAATACAAGCCGCTGTACTGGTTGGTGAACTGCTCGCTGGGTTGTTTGGTACTGCGCAGTGCAGCCTCGACGTTTTTCGGGATGCGCGACGGGTGGTTCTCGAAGCGCTGGGTGGAAAAAATTTCAGAAAAGCCTGCAGGGTTGGCCAGGTAAAGACGCAGGTCGAGGGAGTGCACATCGGCCACGCTGGTAAGGAAACTGCTATCCAGGTAGGTCGCCACCAACAGCAGGTAGTCAACGCCGTCACGGCTGGTTTCGAAGGTCGACACCACCAGGCCGGTGCTAACCCCGGCGACTTGCACGGTCTGCAGCACCGCGTTGCTGGTCAGGCTGATCTGCCTGACGATGTCATCGGCGGCCGTGCTGAACACCACTTTATGGTCACTGGTGCGAATCAGCGCTACCACGTCGATATCGGTAGCCTCGGCGATATCGGCGGTCAGCCGGTCATGCTTGGCGGCTTGTTTGGACGACGGCGGGCTGGTGTAGCGCAGGAACAGCTTGGCCATGCGCGCGTTGTCATGAAGGATGTCGCCGATCTCGTCCTTGACGATCTTGGTCGACTCTTGCAGCCAGATGCGTACGTTGCTGTCGAAAATCTGCGACAGCGTGGTGGCAGCCAGCTCGGCCGCGATCATGGTCGGAATAACGCTGACCAGCCAGAACGCCAGCACCAGCTTGCGCTGGACGCTCCAACGCGAAATGGCAAAGGGGCGGGCTTTCTGGCGGGTCTTGGTGATCATCAGGTTTCGCTTATCGCAGCAGCCATGGCAGGGTCGGAACGATCCGGTCGAATAAACAGTTTTACAAGCTTGAGCAAGCCGTTGACCAGCCGGTTGCGGTGGCGAAAGAACAGGCTGTTGCCCTGGAACTCGCACCCCAGGCGCAGTTTACTGGCATACCCGGCCTGGCCGCACTCGTACAGCGGGATTTTGTGTTGAATACAATAGTCGACATTGGTCAGCCAACTGCGAAAGTAGAGGTTGTATTCGCGGCTGAACTGGATGTCGTGTCCAAAGAACTTGTCCACCAGCCGATGCTCGTCCAGCAGGATCAGGTTGAACGCCACCAGGTGTTCGCCCACCCAGTAAAGAACACAGATCGCCCGCTCGTTGAGTTGTTCGAGCACTTGGGTGAAGTAACCGGCGGGCAGGCGCTCGAACTGCAGGTCCGCGCGCGTCAGCGTCGCTTCATACAGGCGCATGACCTCAGGCAGCACGTCATCGATATTACGGCGCCACTCGACCCGCGGCCCCGGTGCGCGCAGCTTGCGGCGCAGGTCCTTGCGCGTGGATTTGCCCAGCGAACCCAGGTACGCGTCCACCGAACCGTAGGGCAGCGGCAACACACCAGTCGGCAGACTCGGCATAGCTTGAAAGCCCGCGGCGCGGCAGCTATCGACCCAATCCGGGTCGTTGCTCGGCGCGTCCTTGACCGCCACCAACCCGATACCGAACTGATCGGCATCGCCACGCGCAGCCGCCAGCAACTGTTGCAGCAACAACGGGCGCCGGGCCTCGGGCACATGGCTGGCGACCCCGGCGTCACAGCGCTCAGCCACCGGCGAACCGATGGCGTATAACGCCAGTTGCAAAACACCCGGCCACAGCCGGTCCAGGCGCTCGGTCAAGCGCTTGCCGGCCCCCGACACCGTGGTGTCGAGGCGATAATGGGTGATGAACGCGGCAGCCACAGCCACCAGGGTTTGTTCCTCGTAGACCGCCAGGTAACGCCACTGAAAGTCATCGATGGCGGCGTTTTCCACGGCCAGGTAATAGTCCCAATCCTCCAGGGCACCGGGAAAACAGTCGTTCCAGGCATCGCGCTGGATGGCGCGGATGGTCGGGAAGGCTTGGGTGGTTAGCACAGATTGCCCTTATTTCTATGGCGAACGCCGATCCAATGTGGGAGCTGGCTTGCCTGCGATGCAGGCGCCTCGGTACGTCAGGCAGACTGCAGTGATGCCATCGCGGCGGTGCGGCGATCCGACAAGCCCGCTCCCACATTGACCTGCGTTGGCTTGAACACCGCATGCTGCCCGATAAACTCGGCACTCAACTCGATCACCCGTCGGTATTGCAGGTCGACGGTGATCATGTGGTAGCAGTTATCCAGCAGGATCTTGGTCACCGGACCGCCGAGGTGGCGCTCCACGTAGTCGGCGTTCCAGCGGCTGGTGATGTCATCCTCAATGGAGTGCAACACCAGCGCCGGTACCTTGACCTGGGGCATGCGTTTCTTGACCACGGCGTTCATACGGTGCAACTCGCGCACTGTGATGCCTTCCATGGTCAGCAACCCCGCCTCGCTGCTTTCCCCTTCCTTCATCTGCCGCTCGACGATGGCTCGCAGGCGCTGGTTCTTGATGCCGTAGGGCGGCTTCTCTTCGAAGCGGCAGATGTGCACGCCGAACGGAATCTTCATCAGCAACGGCGTGAGGAACGCCAACTTGTTAATGCTCCAGCCGTCGTACTTCAAGGTGGTGGAATACATCAGCAGCCCGGCGACTTGCCCTGGGTGTTCAGATGCGACATACATCGACATCACCGCCCCCATGGACAAACCACCGACGAACACCTGCTCGTGGCGTTGCCTGACCTGTACGAAGGTCTTGCGCACCCCTTCGTACCAGTCCAGCCAACCAGTGGCTTGCAGGTCGTTGTTGTCGCCGCAGTGCCCGGCCAACGTCGGCACATACACCGTGCAGTTACCCGCCTTGGCCAGGCCCTTGGCGACCTGGCGCAACTCCGTCGGGGTGCCGGTCAGGCCGTGGATCAACAGGATCCCGACCGGACCTTCACCGAGTACGAAACCGGCATCGCCTTCACCGAGGTCAATACCGTGCGCACTCACCGCTGGGTCGCTCGCACCAGCAGTTGCTCGAGCAGCTTGAGGCCCAGGTCGATTTCCGGGTAGCTGATTTCAAGGGACGGGGCCAGGGTGATCACGTTCTTGTAGTAACCGCCCACATCGAGGATCAGCCCGAGTTTCTGGCCGTCTACGACCATGTCGCCTTTCATGCCTTCCTCGACCATGTAGTCCAGAGTCGCCTTGTCCGGAGTGAAGCCGTCCGGCCCGCAGATTTCGCAGCGCAGCGCCAGGCCCAGGCCATCGACGTCGCCGATGATCGGGAAGCGTTTCTGCAGGTCTTGCAAGCCTTCCAGGAAGTATTTGCCCTTGGCCATGACCATCGCGCCGTAGTCGACTTCGCTGGTCATCTTGAACATCTCCAGGCCCACCGCCGTACCCAACGGGTTGGAGGCGAAGGTGGAGTGGGTCGAACCTGGCGGGAAGATCTTCGGGTTGATCAACTCTTCACGGGCCCAGATGCCCCCCAGTGGGTTGAGACCATTGGTCAATGCCTTGCCGAACACGATCACGTCCGGTTGTACGTCGAAATGTTCGATCGACCACAGCTTACCGGTGCGATAGAAGCCCATCTGGATTTCGTCGGACACCATCAGGATGCCGTGCTGGTCCAGCACATGCTTGAGTTCGCGATAGAAGTTCATCGGCGGGATCACGTAGCCGCCGGTGCCCTGGATCGGCTCGACGTAGAACGCAGCGTATTCGCTCTGGCCGACTTTCGGGTCCCACACGCCGTTGTATTCGGTCTCGAACAGGCGGGCGAATTGCTGCACGCAGTGGCTGCCGTACTCTTCCTTGGTCATGCCTTTCGGACCACGGAAGTGGTATGGAAACGGGATAAATTGCGCACGCTCGCCGAAGTGGCCGTAGCGACGACGGTAGCGGTAGCTGGAGGTGATCGACGAGGCGCCGAGGGTACGCCCGTGGTAGCCGCCTTCGAAGGCGAACATCAGGCTCTTGCCGTTGGTGGCGTTACGTACCACTTTCAGGGAATCTTCGATGGACTGCGAACCGCCGACGTTGAAGTGCACGCGACCGTCGAGGCCGAACTTGTTCTTGGCGTCGACCGCAATCATTTCCGACAGCTCGATCTTGCCTTTGTGCAGGTACTGGCTGGCGATTTGCGGCAGGGTGTCGATCTGCTTTTTCAGCGCATTGTTCAGCCGCGGGTTGGCGTAGCCGAAGTTGACCGCCGAGTACCACATTTGCAGGTCGAGGTAGGCCTGGTCTTCGGTGTCCCACACATAGGAGCCTTCGCAGCGGCTGAAAATGCGCGGCGGCTCGATGTAGTGAACAGTGTCGCCGTAGGAGCAGTACTTGGCTTCCTTATCCAGCAGAACCTGGTCTTCGGCGGTAGCGATACGGATATCAGACATGATGGAAGAGTTCCTGATTGTCAGCAGAGGTATTGAAGGTGGTGGCGTTGGCGGCGATGCCCTGTGGCAGCTTGGCCAGCAATGCAGGCACTTCGGCGAAGGTGTCGAAGCGCGCGTGAGGTATCTGGTTGGCGACGCAATATTCGGCGAGGCTGCCTTTGGCGAACACGAAGTCGGCGGTGGAAGCCACGCACATGTCCGACTTGCCGTCGCCGATCACCAGCACGCGCTTGTTGCGCGGGGTGGATTTGCACTTGCAGTTGCCGGACGCGGCGCGGCACGCATCGCTGGCATAGGGGAAGTCGATGCGCCAGCTGTTGTGGTCGACCTGGCGCAGGCGGTTGGCGAGGATCGGCAGCAGGGTCACGTAATGGCGCGACAGGATGCGGGCGATGCCTTGTTCGATGCCGTCGCTGACCACTTCAATGGTCGCGCCCAGGTCCATGACGTGATCGACGAAATCCGGAAAGTCCGGGTCGATCTCGACGCTGTCGAAATACGCCAGCAGTTCACTTGGGGTCGCCTTGATCAGCGCCAGTTGGCGGCTCAGGCATTCGCGTGAACCGATGTGCCCATCCAGCCATTCCTGTTCGATGGTTTCCCACTCGGGGCCGGCGAAGCGTTGGAGGACGTTGTCGATGACATCCGTGGGAGTAATGGTCCCATCGAAGTCACACACGATATGCCAGTGGATCATCTGCCTTTCCTTTAGGTAAAGGGCCTTGGAGAGTGCGCTGTGTGCGCTTGCCAAGGGATAGAGCAGGGACTGTGCCAACTGGCCAAAGCCCAGCGGGGCTGGGGGTTTTCAGGATTCTCAAAAGACAATGTGTCTTGGGAGCTACAATTTTTGTAGCTTGCTACAAACAAGATGAGTGCTTGCGCGGAGGCGAGGGTTTGCGCGTTCATGCGCGCCTGTCCACCTTAGGAAAACGCACCATGTCCAAGCTCACATCTGCTGTATTCACCGGTCTACTTGGGCTGTGCAGCGCTTCCAGTGCCGCGTGGGCGGACGGCATCAGCGGCGACGTGGGCGCAGGCCTGAGCTATCAGCCCCATGACCCCAGCGGCAGCCGCTACGAAACCCGGCCCGTGCCCTACCTGGACCTGGACTGGGGAGACGTCAGCCTGAGTACCGATGACGGCCTGACCTGGAGCGCGCTGAACAGCCACGGCATCACCGCCGGCCCCTATATCAACTACCTGGCGGGGCGTACTTCCAACGGCGAGTTGCAGGGTTTGCGCAACGTGTCGGACATGGCCGAGGCCGGCGGTTTTATCCAGTACGCCCCGGCCGATTTCTGGCGCGTATACGCGCAACTGGGCCAGGCCGTGGGCGGCGGGCATTCCCAGAGTGGCACCCTGGGCAAAGTCGGCGGTGAATTGGGCTACCCGCTGGGTGGCGGGATTATCGGCAGCAGTGGCCTGGTGGCGCATTTTACCGATGCACGCCAGGCCAACACCTACTTCGGCGTTGACAGCAACGAAGCCGCCGCCACCGGCTTTCGGTCCTACAACGCCAGCGGCGGTTTCCAGAACGTGACGCTGAGCCAAAGCTTCGCCTTCCCCCTGGCGCCCCACTGGTCCCTGCTGACCAGTGCCAGCTGGGTGCACCTGGTGGGCTCGGCAGCCAAGAGCAGTATCGTCAAGCAGGCTGGCGACGTGAATCAGGGGCAAGTGCAGACGGCGATCAGCTACACCTTCGATTAAAGCCAGAGCAAAAAGCAGGTATAGATCAGCCTGATGTAAGAAAATCAAAATGTGGGAGGGAGCAAGCCCCTCCCACATTTCGAACTGAGTCCGACATACCGGCCCACTCAGCTCTCCTCCCCCTCCGCCAACAACACAATTCCCGCCACAATCACCATCACGCCCACCCAATGCAACAGGCTGATGTGCTCCCCCAGTCCCAACCACGACCCGAGCAACACTGCCACGAACACCAGCGAGCTCAAGGGAAACGCCAAGGACAAACTGCTGCGCCGCAGGATCAGCATCCACACAAAAAACGCACCGAGATAACTGGCAATCGCCGCCAGGATCCCCGTGTTGCGCGCCACGTCAGCCAGCCACTGCCAGGTGAAATCCATTTGGCCCAACTGATCACCGGCCACCTTGGTAAACAACTGCCCGGCGCTTTCGGTCGCGATCAACAGCGCCCACAACACCAGGGTGCCGAGGCGTCCATGCAACCAGCCCGTATCGATAGTCTGCGTCGTCATGCCTGGCCCCCCGCAATCGCCACCAACATCACGCCCAAGGTAATCACCAGCGTGCCCAC
Source organism: Pseudomonas synxantha (assembly GCF_900105675.1). Taxonomy (NCBI): domain Bacteria; kingdom Pseudomonadati; phylum Pseudomonadota; class Gammaproteobacteria; order Pseudomonadales; family Pseudomonadaceae; genus Pseudomonas; species Pseudomonas synxantha. Next base: position 4,215,842 of record NZ_LT629786.1, read on the forward strand.
CCAACGCCTCGGGCTGACGGTTTCCTTGAGCACTACCCTGCCCGCCAGTACCACCAGGCAATACGCCAATGCCGCCAGCGGAAACAACAGGCTCAACGGCGCACGGGACAACGCCTCGAGCCAGACGAAAAACTCGATGACATAGGCCCCGACCCCGGCCCAGAGCAGCGGCGCATTCAATACCTGGCCCCAGAATGCGCGCAGGCGAAAGCCGCCATCGAGCTGGGGCAAACGGTCTACGCCCAACTTGAAACACAACTGGCCAATCACATCGAGAACGATGGAAAAGGCCAGCAACAACACCACGGTCAGGGTCATGGGAACAGCTCCTCAAACAGGTCGATCAAGGCTTCATTGGTCGCGGCATTGCGCTGCAGATCCTGCGCACTCCAGCGCTCCGGTGGCGGCTGGTCGGACTTGGCTTCCCAGCGCTTGAACGCGTTGCTGAACGCCGGCACAGCGAACTCACCGCACACATCGATACCAATGATGCGTTTATGCACCGCCAACGCCCGCAGAGCCTGGAGCAAATGGGTCAGGCGCATGCCGCCCTGGTCCCAGTTGGTGGCAGCGTCTTCGCTGGCCAGCACATCTTTGTCGATGGTGATCCAGATCGCTTCGGTGGGCAGGCTGGCGATCATCTGGTCGAGGAACGCTGCCCAGTCCAGGTCCGCCAGGTTGCGCCAATGCAGGTGGTTTTCCTGTTGCTGGTGGCCGGCACCGTCGCCGACCCGGCCCCAGACTTTCGACGGCGGATGCTGCCAGGGAAACAACTGCAAGTGGCCGCGCTTGAGGGCACCGAGGTTGCCGCCGCGCAATTGCGGGTTATGCAGGTCATCACTGCACGGGCCGAGGGTCACGATGCGTTTGATCGCCGGCATCTTCAGCGCACGGTTGACCCACGAACCACAGTGGCGTTTGGGTGCAAAGCGCACCCAGTCGGGGTGGTTGTCGAAGTGGATCAGGCTGATGGGTTCTTTCAGGTCGGCCAAAAAGGCCGGTGTGAGATGGTGATAGTCGCCGGAGCCGACAAACAGGATCTCCGGGCGCGCGTCCATGGGCCGGGGCCGTTGGGCCAGGCGCGCAACAAAGCGCTTCCAGGTTTTTTCGGTGGCCCACAAACGCAGTTTCGGGCCCAGGTCCAGCAGATCAAGGCGCGTGGCCCGGCCGATGGCCAACTGCCGGGCAATCGGGGCCTGGCCGGTGAGGCTGTGGTCGAGGTCAAGGATATTCAAGGTAATGTTTCACCCCTAATGGCAGCGCCCAACCGCAGGCCGGCTGGGCTTCAGGGGGGTAATGCAAGGGGCGGGCCAGGGCTATGAGACCTGCATAGATCAAAATGTGGGGGCTTGCGCCCTCTTCTCAAACTTCAAGTAATCTACTGATTTTAAAGAGTTAAAATTTAGTCTTAACGCCGGATATTTTGGAGGCGGCCCAGGTTGCTGCGCGACGGCGCCACGTCGGCGATGTGACCGGGTTGTTGGGTTGTTGGGGCGAGTACATATCCGTTGCTTAGGTAACGGCTACTATAGGTTCCGCCCTTACGGCGGCTCACTTTGCAAAAGCGGCAAAGTAAGCAAAACGCTCTTGCCCCACCACTCGGCACCTCGCCCAGGCTCGGTGTGCCCTCTCTCCGGCTTGAAACCGTGGGCCGCCGTCATGGGCCATCCTTGGCCCAGGACGGCTAACCCGGCGTCCTGCCGGGTTACCCACGGTTTCAAGCCTGCGTTCGGCCAGCGTGGTTTAACGGGGCGCCTGAGATCAAGATCAAAAGCGACTCGCTGCGCATCGCAGATACGCTGGCGGCGCTTGTGCTTTTCTGTGGGAGCGGGCTTGCCCGCGAAAAACTGGAGGGCGCCGCGTTCATCCTGATTTCCTGCGCCATCGTTAACGACCATCGCGGGCAAGCCCGCTCCCACAGGGGGTACGCGCACGCCTCGACGATCAGGTCGGCTCTAAGGCCGCCTCGCTGTGTTTTTGATCTTAGGCGCCCCGTTAAACCACGTTGGCCGGAATTCGACAGGGGTTTGGGGGGTAAACCGGCAGGGATGCCGGTTTAGCCGCCCCGCGCCATGGATGGCGCGTGGCGGCGGCCCCCCAAATCAATGTCGGATTACGGGCACACCGAGCCTGGGCGAGGTGCCGAGTGGTGGGGCAAGAGCGTTTTGCTTACTTTTGCGCTTTTTCAAAAGTGAGCCGCTGTAAAAGCGGAACCATAAGTGGCCGTTGCCCAAATAACGGATATGTACCCAGGACGAAAACCAACATCCTGCTCGGCTGTCAGGCCGCCACGGAAGCAAGCTCTCTAGTTTGCTGCGCGACAGCGTCACATCGAAGATGTGGTGGGGACTCCCACATTTTGATCTGTGCTCGGCTTTGGCTTTAGTTTTTAGCGTCTTCGATGATCTGGCGAATCGCCCCAACGAAGGCTTCAGCCGGCTGGCCGCCGCTCACCGCATATTGGTCGTTGAACACGATGGTCGGCACCGAGGTCACCCCACGGGAGACCCACAGTTGCTCCTGTTCGCGGACTTCGGCAGCGTATTCATCAGAGGCAAGAATCTCGGCGGCGCGCTTGAGGTCCAGGCCGACGCTTTCGGCGATGATCGCCAGGGTCGCGTGGTCTGAAGGGTCCTGTCCATCCGTGAAATAAGCCTTGAACAGCGCTTCCTTGAGGTTGTACTGCAAACCTTCCAGCCCGGCCCAATGCAGCAGGCGGTGGGCATCGAAGGTGTTGTAGATGCGGCTCTGGCCATCGGTGCGAAAAGCAAAGCCCAACGCTGCGCCCATGTCACGGATACGCTCGCGGTTGGCCTGGGATTGTTCAGGGGTGGAGCCGTATTTCTCAGTGATGTGCTCAACGATGTTCTGACCGATGGCGGGCATGTCCGGGTTCAGTTCGAACGGCTGGAAATGAATCTCGGCCTGCACCTCGGTGCCCAACTGGTCCAGGGCTTCGGTCAGGCCACGCAGGCCGATGATGCACCAGGGGCAGGACACGTCGCTGACGAAATCGATTTTCAGGGGAGTACTCATGCAGACAACCTCGCTGGCATTAATGTGCGCCATAAAGGTTGCACGATACACCAACTTCACAACAGCTTCGCAGGCTCGCCCAGGTCAATCTGCGCCCAGTGCGCGGCATCTTCGCGATGGGCTTGCAAGTACGGCAATACCGCAGCCAGCAACGGCGCCTTGAACGCTTCCTGGAAACGATGGGCCAGGCCGGGAATCAACTTCAACTGGCTGCCTTGAATATGCGCGGCCAAGTGTACGCCATGCATCACCGGCAACAACGGGTCAGCAGTGCCATGCACCACCAGGGTCGGCACCCTCAGTTGGTTGAGCAACGGCACACGGCTGGGCTCGGCGAGGATCGCCATGATCTGGCGCTTGACGCCCTCGGGGTTGAAGGCACGGTCGTAGGACAGCGCCGCCTGCTGCAACAGTGCCTGGCGATCATCCTGCACATCCGGGCTGCCAAGGGCAGCGAGCAAATCCGCCTGTTGTTCCAGCGCCACCTCACGATTGGGCGCACTGCGCCGTGACAGTAATTTCACCAGCGCCGCATTCGGCGCCGGCAGGCCCTCGGCACCGGAACTGGTCATGATCAGCGTGAGGCTTTCCACCCGCTGCGGCGCCATCGCGGCCAGGTGCTGGGCGATCATGCCGCCCATGCTCGCGCCCAGCACATGGAATTGCCGGACCTGCAACGCATCCATCAAGCCCAGGGCATCATCGGCCATGTCCGTCAGGGTGTAAGGCGCAGCCACCGGCAAGCCGAGCTTGTAGCGCAGCACTTCGAACGTCAGGTTCGCACTGGCGGGGGCCTGGCGCCAAGTGGACAGGCCCACGTCACGATTGTCATAACGGATGACCCGAAAACCTTGTTCGCACAAGGCCACCACCACTTCATCGGGCCAGTGGATCAACTGCCCGCCCAAGCCCATCACCAGCAGCAGGGCCGGGTCGGAGGCACGGCCGATACTCTGGTAGGCGATGCTTACCTTTTCCAGGTCGACCGTTTGGGTCGGGACATTGACATCACATCGAGACGCCGCAAAAGACGGCAGGCCGAATAAGAGAGCGGCCAGTAAAAACAACACGCGCATGAAAAACACCAAAACGCAGAACCCCAGTAGAGCGCGAGTCTGATGAAGTTTGTTCAAGCGCGCTGCCACAGTTCCATGACAGTTTAATGAAGATCGCTCAGCGGTCGTGTCGATAGCTATATGACGCCAGCCGCCTCCCATGCCGCCCTCTAATGGGAGATTGAAATCATAGAGCGACTCAACACCATGACTGATCCCACATTCGCCCCGCAGGCGCGTCCGCTGCTGCAGCGCAACATCGACGAAACCCTACTGTGGGATGCAACGCTACGTTGGCAGGATTGCCACCGCGAGATGCTCGCGCTGATGACCGGCATCCCGAGCGTGCGCAGCTCCATCAACCGACTCCTCAGGGAGCAGCTGCAACTGGACGGTGAGCAGGTGGTACTGGAGTTTGCCGCCACAGCGCAACGCGGCCGCAGCCGGATCTCCCTGACCGAAGCCTGCCTGTACATGCAGCAACATCCCGGCATGGATACCGCGCAGGCCCCCCAGGGCAGCCTCCTTTATTTGCCGGCGCAGCACACACTGGCGCAGTACAGTGTCGCCCAGTGGCTGGACGAGTTGAAAAGCCTGGACCTGGAACAGGCCATCGATGACAACTGGCTGCGGTATTGGCGCACGGAGCGCGCGCCCTATACGCCGGTGACGTGCCTCAAGCGTGCATTCGAACTGTACCGGGCTCACTTCGAGGCCAGCGCTGAACGATTGTTGGCCGAAGGCAAGGTCAATGCCGAAGTCCTCGCACCGGTGTTTTCCCTGCTGCACCCAACGGCAGCCGAAGGCCCGCCCCTCTATGTCGAACAGGTGCTGCTCAAGCCCGCCGATAACCGCGCCATTGCCCTGCCCGGCGCCTGGGTGCTGAGCGTGGATGACGAACAACCGGTCAACCAGCTTTTGTACCTGCCGACCCTCGCACCGGTGTGGCATACCTTCACCCAGCGCGCGGACATGGAACGTTGGTTGCTCGATCGGCAACAGGCGTTGTTTGCCATCACCGCAGGCGACCCCCTGGCGACCATTGAGTACAAGCTCAACACCAAGCCGCTGGAGGCCGGCATCAGTCTCTGGTTCACCCAGTTGGCCAAGGCGCAATACCAGAACGCGATCAAGCCCGTGGCCGACGTCACGCTCGACAATGCCTTCCTGGCGCGCCTGCACGTCGATCAACTCGATGCCCGGCACCATCCGCTGTTTTCCAAGGCGCCATCGCTGCCGGAGGCAGACCCCGGCACATTTGCGCAGCAGGAGTTCCCGCAGTTCGGCCACCTGAATAATACGGTTGATGCCGCTCAGCGCATGGCCCTGATACAGCATCACCGCAACGCCCTCGAAAGCGTGTTGGCCGACGAAATGGCCGCCGGCCCAAACGGCACACGCTGGCTGTCCCTCAAGCAACAAATGGATGACTTGAAAGTGCAGCGCAAGGCCGCAGAGCAAGCGGCCCGTGCCATGTTGAAACGGCGCCCGCTGGACCTCACCACCCTCAACCGCCACTACACCGCACTGTACCAGGCGCGTATGCAGGGAATACGGATCGAGGCCCGGATCCAGCGAAGCCTGGAGCACATCAGCGACGAAGACCTGCAACAACTCGAAAGCGCCTTGGACACACCCAAGCCGAATGTCGCAGCATTGGCGCTCTCCATCACCCAGTCCGGCACCTCCAACCGTACCGAACTCAAAGGCCCCCTGGTCTTCCTGCCGCCATCAGACCGGCAGACACCCACCGGCACACATTTCATTTACTGGCCCGGCAGCGACGGCGCCTTGCAGCGCTTTGCCTCAAGGCAAGCCCTGGAAGAAGGCCTGTTCAGAATCCAGCCCGAGGATGAGGTGCTGGCCCTGCACTTCGTCGCACTGGCCGAAGACCCGTTCGACTACAGCCTGCGTAGCCAGCAAACCGCCTTTGAAGAACAGGCCACACGGTTGCGCCAGACCTGGTCCGCCCACGAGCACGCGGCACGGCTGGCCGGTGAGCTGGAAAACCTGTGCGAACAGACCTTGCCGACCCTGTTGATACCCGATAACTCGGCCCGTGAAGCGGCGTTTCTACAGCTGCTTGAGCAACACAACAGTCGCTTGCTGACCGAGCAATTGCCGACCTGGTTACTCACTCAAACCCCCGATGACCGGGAAGCGCTCAAGACACTGCTCGACGCCTATATTTACGCGTTGAAACGCGCCCAGGCGCTGATGGATCGCTCTTTGTTATCGCGCGACGTGTTTGTGCGCCAGCAAGTCGATGCACGGTTGCGCAAGGATTTCGCCCTCGACAAAGGCTTTACCGTGCAACTGGAGCTGCCCGATACAGTCGCGCAAAAGCGCGATATCGTTGCCGGTGCCGCGCCGGGGACGCCGGTAAAGACTATTGATGTACCCAGCGCCAAGCGCAGCAGAATGTCCGTGGAAGAACTGGCGTTGCGCAACATCGGCAGCGACATCAGCCTGCGCCTGGGCTTCATGAGTACAGAGGTGACCGCCGACGACCCCACTGAACTGGCCACCCTCAGGGCCGGTGTCACCGCGGCCTACCTGGCGAGCACAGTGCCCGATCTCAACCTGGCCAAGCGCTATGAAGACCTGATCCTCGAAACATTCAGAGGGTTCACGCGAGAGTCCGCGCACCAGAAAAAATACCGTCGCGAATGTCTGATCGAACCCTGGCGCTTGACGCTCAAGGCCCAGGGCCTGCTCGCACGCATGCAGAACCACATCAACTCCGACGAGTTGCGCCTGCTGAACATTGCGATCGATGCCGATACTCACGCGGCCTGGAATGTCGACGGCCAACGTATCAGCCTGCTGCCGGCCCACCTGAGTGCAGGCGGCCAAGACACCCAGGAGCAAAGCCCGATCACGCTGTCGGGCATCACCTTCATTGAGGAAAGGAATTGCGGCAAGACATTGCTCTATTTGCCTGAGGCGCCCGACCAGCGTTGCCTGCGCAGTTACGCCAGCCTCAACCAGGCGCGCCTTGCCCTGTTTGAACTGTGCCGCCTCGACAGCATGGTGGAATACGTGGCAGGCCGCGCGATCAAGGGCGACGTGCGGGCACACATCAGTCGCATTGACCAGGCCACCGTCAAAGGCTACGACGCAATGATCCAGGCCGGCGTGCCTTGGCCGGCCAGCACCTCGCTGGCCGCCCATCAACTTGATGCCCATATGGGCCGGCTGATCGAAGCCAATCGCAATGACGCGCGCGCCAACGCGGACCTGGCCCATGAAAAATACGCACTCAAGCGCGGCAAATTGTTCAACGGCATCAAGATCGCCCTGAACGTTGTGCCGTTTATCGGCACCGCCATGTCCCTGGTCGACGCGACCACCAGCCTGTATCAAGCGGTAGCGGCATTCCAGCGCGGCGAAACCGCCCATGGCATCGATCAATTGGCCTCGGTATTCGACTGCCTGGTGTATGCCGCCCTGGATGCCCTGACCCTGGCCGCCGCGCCCGGTGCAAGAGCCAGCAAGGCCAGCCAGTTGACCCACGCTCGCCAACTGCAACCCGTCTCCCGCGCAAGCTTCTGGCGCTCGCTGAAATCGCACCAGGGCACCACCACCCGCCAGCGCTTCGCCGGGTATGAACATCCTGAGCCCCTTGACCCAGGCTTATTGCAACCGGTGCACAGCGGGCCTTACCGGCACACCTTGCGCCACACCTCGGGAGAGCATTTCATTTTCAGTGAAGGGCGCCATTTCAAAGTCAGGTTCGACGCCACCACCCACGAAACGCGCCTGGTCGCCGGCGGCAAATACTATTCACCGGCCATTGCCCTGGACCACGCCCTGCAATGGGACACTTATTCGGCCCTGCACGGTGGGCACCTCACCGGTTATTCAGGGGGCAGCCGGCGACCTGGGCGCGGGTCACGTCGCCCAGGCTCTGCGGTGCCCGCCGCTGTGGAACGCCAGACTCCCCCCGCAGTGGCCAACGTCAACCAGCAGCGCCAGGCCAGGCTGGGGGAGATCAACCGGCTGACGCGAGAGTTCGACGCACAGGTGGTGGAAACCAGCCGGGCAGTGAAGCGGCTTGACGACCAATTCGCCATTGCCACCGACGCCGCCGGCACGGTCCAAAGGTTCGAGGAAACCAGCGCGCTGGACTCGCTGTTGGCCAGTGACATCGAGAAAGGCAAGCGACTGTACGCACTGAACGAAACAGCCGCGGGGTTCGACGGCAGCACCTTGCGGCAGGACATCGCCCAGAATCAGAGTCGCAACGCCCATGTTGTGAGTGATCGCTTGCTGAATCAGGCACTCAACGCCAATCGACGGATGCTCAACGCGCAGGACCAGATCCTGGACCTGTCGGCACGCAAGCAGGCGATGCGCGCTTTCGGCCCTGAACACCAGGCGGCTGAAGCGGCGATCAAACGGCTGCGAAGCGCAATGATCGATGACCTGAACCGCATGAGCAGCCTCCTGGATGAGCTGGATACCTGGACCCCGCGCATCACGGTGCCGTCCAACAGGGCACAAGTCACCGATCTTCTGGAAAAGCTGCGCAAACAGCACACCCCACTCAACCTGTTGACGATGAAAGCCGGGCACATACTGCAAAACCTGCACGGCCCACGTAACCCTGCAGATCTGACGTGGGTGTACCAGGAACTGGTGCTGCATGAGGCCATGAAAAAGCTGGATCGCACCCTGGTCACCCACCTGCAACTGCCCCAGGCCAACATCAGCAGGGCCCAGCGCAATCTGGCACTGCAGAACATCCTTGAGGTGTATAAGCAATTTCATCGTGACCTGACGGCCTGGAGTGTCAGCTCACCGGGGCATTTTGACGCGCCTCAGGTGCAGTCCATGCTGGACAACCTCAACCAATTGGTAAAAACCGCCCGTCAAGGCATCAAAAAGGCCCACACCCAGCCACCGGCCTCGGCCACCAAGACCACCTTTGAAACCGAGGATGGGCAACTGCTGATAGGTACCGAGCAGCCCAAACAACAGCAATCGCCCAGACGGTTCATCGTCAGCGACGAAGCCGGAAACCCCGTGGAGGTATGGGACCAACTCGCCAACAACGACCAGTTCCGCCTGAACACTGCGCTGAGTCAGCCGACACCAGTGCCCCCGACGCTGTCCAGCAACATCACGACGGTCGCCGCTGAGGCCCGTACCCGCTTGAACGGGGTGGATGTCTATGAAAATACGGTGCGGTCCTACAAAACCATGGAACCGGTCAGTGTCGAACACATGCTGGTCAGTGAAGCCAAGGCCCTGGAAGCACGCGCCAACAAGGTACATGCCCTGGACGCCAACCATACATTGATCGAACCGCTGCGCAGCCGAGCCACCGCCCTCAGGAACGCCGGTCGGGATTTACGCATCGAACGCACGTTGGCCAGTAAGATGCCGAGCGAGGGCTACCTGGACTACCTGATTGAGCACAACCGAGTGGAAATTCGTAAAGTTGGGACCCGACGCGAGCTGAAGCAAAAACGCCCCGACGGCACCACCGATTACCTGCAGGAGTACGCGATCCACGACCGCCAGGCCCCGGACACTCCGGTATGGTATGCGCACTTTCACTACACGCTGGCCGACTCGGCGCTCGACAGTTTTGCCAAGGCGCATTTGAAAATACCGGATCAACGTTACCTGGGTCTGCATTGGCAAATGGCCGCCGAAGGACGCGGTGTAACCTTTGCCGACCTGAAGATCTGGCGCGGCAACATCGGTAAGCCGATCGCCAATAAGCATTTCAGCGTGGCCCAATAGCCGCATAGTAAACGGTGAACAAACATGAGCAGAACTCAATGGGTTAACATTGAACGCAAATTCTGCTCATGGAGGCCATCGTGCTGGAAATCCGTCATCTCAAGACCCTGCACGCCTTGCGCGAGGCCGACAGCCTGGTGGAAGCCGCCGAACGCCTGCACTTGACCCAGTCCGCCCTGTCTCATCAGTTCAAGGAACTGGAAGAGCGCCTGGGCATGCCGCTGTTCGTGCGCAAGACCAAGCCGCTGCGCTTCACCAGCGCCGGCTTGCGCCTGCTGCAACTGGCCGACGCTACCCTGCCGTTGCTGCGTGGCGCCGAGCGTGATATTGCGCGTTTGGCCGGCGGCACCGCCGGGCGTCTGCATATGGCCATCGAATGCCACAGCTGCTTCCAATGGCTGATGCCGACCATCGACCAGTTCCGCGATGCCTGGCCGGAAGTCGAGTTGGACCTGGCCTCCGGCTTTGCCTTCGCGCCACTGCCGGCCCTGGCCCGCGGCGACCTGGACCTGGTAGTGACCTCCGACCCGCTGGAATTGGCCGGTATCACCTACGTGCCGTTGTTCACCTATGAGGCCATGCTGGCGGTGGCCAACCAGCATCCGCTGGCGAACAAACCCTACATCGTGCCCGAAGACCTGCTCACCGAAACCCTGATCACCTACCCGGTGGAGCGCGACCGCCTGGATATCTTCACGCGCTTCCTGGAACCCGCCGACGTCGAGCCGGCCCAGGTGCGCACCTCGGAACTCACGGTGATGATGATGCAACTGGTGGCCAGCGGCCGCGGCGTGTGCGGCATGCCCCATTGGGCCCTGCATGAATACAGTTCACGCGGCTACGTGAAGGCCAAGCGCCTGGGCGAGAAAGGCTTGTTTGCGACGCTGTATGCCGGGATCCGAGCGGACATGCTGGACGCGCCGTATATGCGCGACTTCCTGCTGACGGCCAAGGACACGTCGTTTTCTACGTTGGATGGGGTCAGCGCGGTGCGTTGAGCATGTCCTTACCCCTATGACGGGCTCACGGCGCCCCGCGATCCAAATGTGGGAGGGGCGGTGCGACGATTCGACTTGCCCCCGATGGCGGCCTGACAGCCGACCAGGATGTTGGATCAGACCGGGTACATATCCATTGCTGCGGTAACGGCCACTTAGGGTTCCGCTTTTACAGCGGGTCACTTTTGGAAAAGAGCCCCAAAAGTAACCAAAAAGGCTCTTGCCCCACCACTCGGCACCTCGCCCAGGCTCGGTGTGCCCGTAATCCGACAGGGATTTGGGGGGCCGCCGCCACGCGCCATCCATGGCGCGGGGCGGCTAAACCGGCATCCCTGCCGGTTTACCCCCCAAATCCCTGTCGAATTCCGGCCAGCGTGGTTTAACGGGGCGCCTAAGATCAAGATCAAAAGCAGGTCAAGATCAAGAGCGGCCCGCTTCGCATCGTGGTTACTGACGGTCGCTACGTCAGAGTTGTGTAGATACCCATGCGCATCGCAAGCCAGCTCCCACATGTGGATAGAGGTGCATCAGCTGGATACTCGCTACATGCCGCCCGCCCTCACATCGACCCAATTGCTCGCTTCAGGCCGGCGTTGTCAGTGAAGCGCGGTAAAACGGCAGGATATGGTCACGGGTCAACGGCGCCAACTGCAAGCCGCCGTCGCCGGCGGGGTCGATCCAGCGCACTTCTTCGATCTCCGCGGCTGGGTTTACTGCCACGTCGATCCGTAACTGGAACATCTGGGCTTCGACGATAAACCCTGGCTCGTTGGCGGCCGGCCCCGAGAATGTGCCGATGTACGTGGCTTTACTTGGGTCGATATGCAGGTCCAGTTCTTCGCGCAGCTCACGGGCCAGGGCTTGCACCGGCTGCTCGCCCGCATCGATCTTGCCGCCAGGTTGCATGAAGGCTTGGGTGCCGCGTTTACGCACCAGCAGGGTTTGGCCGTCGCTGCCGATCAGGATGGCAGCAGCAATGCGGATAGTCTTGGACATGGAACACCCCAGGTTCTGAAAGTCGCCAAGGATCCCATGGGCTTGCTGCCCACACAACCTTCTGCCCGGATGTGGCCGACATACATGCACCGCCGGCCCCATCACCGGCCACCCTAGACTCGCACACTCCTATAGCCCCGGGTGCGCCGCTCCGATAGCGCACCGAGCCCCTTTTGAAGAGTTTGCCCATGCATATTTCATTGCCGCCTACCCAGGAACCCTCGGCTGACGAACCTCAGGCCGATGGCACGCCTGCCGCGACCGCAGAGCCGGTGACGCTGCCCGTGGTTCCGCCGCCTTCGCTGTCCACAGACGCACAGTTGGCCCACCTCATCCGCGCCCTCGACACGCTCAATACCAAGACCCAGCAACTGTTACAGCAACAACCGAGTGTGGGCGGTGTGTACCAGCAGACATTGGCCGAGATATTCCCCGAGCTGCATCGGCCCATCGATCCCAACCAGATCTTTTACAGCCGCTATCGCGAAGGCCAGGACGGGCAAATGCAGCTGCTGTCGTGCGAAACGTTGGGCACGCTGCTCAACAGGCTGCGCGCACCGGACGCAGAGGCGTATCTGGCGACCCAAAGTGGCGCTTTCTACCGCGAACCCGACACCCTGGACGCCGACAAACGCCTCACTCCCACCGCCCAGACCGCCACCCTGCCCGGCCGATTGGAAGTCGCCATCAGCCTGAGCCTGAACACCTTCTGGCGCAGCGACCAGCCACCCCAGGCCAGCCCGCAAGCGCAACTGGTCGCCCTGCGTCGGCAGGTGCTGGCCCATCAACTGGCCCTGCGCGTCCTCGACGCTACGTTGTCGGCCAACGCCCAGGCGCTGGCAGAAACGGTGCTCAAGTACCCCAGTGACGCGGCGCGGGAACTGGCGCTACCCGTCGGCAGCAGGCCCGCGGCGTTCAGGCTGGCGCTCGCAGATGGCGGTGAGTTCGCCGGGGCATTTATCCTCAGCCTCCCCCAGGGCGCACGCCCAACGGGCAGCGTGGTGCTGTACAGCCCGGGCGAGGAATACGAGGAATTCGACGACCTGCAGCACTTGAATGACACCGTCGCAGCACGCATCCAGGACGGCGGGCCGGCCGCAACGCTGCTGGTAGCCAGCCTGCCCACAGCCGCCCGCAACGGCCTGGGCGGCCTGCCGGTATTGGCCAGCCAACCGATGCGAATCAGTGCCGACGTGATTGCTGACAGTGTCCACTCACTGCGCATACGCCAATATCATGCTGCCCGTCATGCGGTGCGCAGTGAGGTGTTGCCCCAGGCAGGCGAACTCGACGCGGCCGCCGACCTGGCCCCGCAATTGGATGTGGCCACTGCCTTCGCCGCACGCAACCTGCGCCTGATAGACGCCGAACCCGCCTGGTTGAAGACCGCCAGCGTGCAGGATCAGGCGCGGTACCGGCAATTAAACAAGGCGCTGCTTGATAGCAACCTGGTGCTGTTCCCGCTGCTGGAAGCGATCTCGAACCTGCAAGCGTTCTCTGAAGCGCAGACCGACAAGGTGTTGAAAAGACAAAAACCCATTTATGCCGACGTGGAGATCGACCCCTACAGAAGCCTGGTGCATCTGCGTGCATCCGCAGAACTTGGGTCGAGGTCGGCCGAGGTGCGCGGATATCGTGATGCGGCCAGCGGTATTGTCTACGTCAGCGAAGACCCCAGGATCAACATCCCGCACTCCCTGCAAGGCAAGCAGGTGAGGTGGGGCACCTGGCGCACCTCGACCCTCGTCGACCTGCGCACACTGGCCAGTTATGCCCGCCGTAATGTCGAGTCGTTCTCCGTGGCAAGCTTGCTCACGAGAATCAGCGCCAGCGCCGATATTGTCGACACCGCCGGCGTGCATCGAGGCAAGCTTGGCGATGAAGATTTGCGCGCGCTCGCCCAAGAGGCCGACATTGGCCAGGGCTACGCCACCTACCTGCGTAACGCGTTCGCACCGGATGGCGCGGGAAACATCTTTGCGGCAGCCTGGCAGGCGGCCTGCGCGGCGCAACTGAACAAGGATGCCTTGGAGAGCCGGCTCAACCCTGATGCCGACGCACTGTTTACCTTTCAGACCCCCGGCAGTGGGCGCGACTGGATAAAGGCCGTTGCCGAACACCCCGACTCGACCACCCGCCCCCGGATCAGCGATCACGAGATAGAGGTCAACCTGCTGGTCATGGGCGGTGCGCAGGCCAGGGGCCAGGGCGGGCAGGTGGTCAATCGCGTGCTGGTGATCCATCGCAAGGGCACCAGGCCTGACGGTGTCAGCCTGCTGTATACGCCGGACGCCCCGGATCGCATGCCCTTGCGTGAACTGGCCAAGGGCCTGGCGGAACTCGACACGCTCAAGGTCAGGGCCGAGTGGCGGGCCTACTTCAGGCCACGCATGGCGACCCAGGATGCCGAGGAAATCAAGCGGATCTTCAACGATACCCGTGGTGTGCATCGCTATGCCTTGATGCCCATCCACGGGAATCTCCACGCGTACCTGTATTCGGCGCAACTGGGGTTTCAACTGGCTCACGCCGACTTCCGCTCACGCAGTAACGCCGAGGTCTCCCGTGAGACGGCAGTGAACGCCTTTATGCTGGGCGTGGAGGTGGCAGATACCCTGCTCGGCCTGGTCCCCGGCAAAGCCACCCTGGCGCTGCTGCGCCGCGGTATCCAACGCGGGCTGGGCCTGGCCAGGCAACTGGGGCGGCGAATACCGGGGCTGGCGAAAACAATCGGCGCGGGCTACAAAACCCGCCTCACGCTGGCCGCTGCCTCCGTGCGCCCGCTGGAACCTGCCTGGGTCGATGTGGTGCCGTATCGGTTACCGGAGCAGATCGAGCCATTTTTCAATGTCGCAGGGTTTGCCCAAGCCAACCGCTACACGCTGTCACGCCAGACCGGCAGCGCACCGTATTTTTTTGACAAGCACAATAACCAGCGGATCGCGATGCGCGATCAAACGGGCCGCTATCACCTGTATCAATCCTATGTCGAGGACGGCGCACGCTATGTCAGCGACCCGGCAGGCACCAGGGCCAATTTCATGGTCGTGCCAGGCGATGCCAAGGGCTGGAAACCGCGATTCGAACGCAACGCCCAGGGCGGCGGGTCCATCCTCGGCGCCCTGCGCCCGCTCACCCCTGAACAGCAAGTGGACGCGGACCTGATCCTGGCCATGCAAGTCTACGCCACGGAAGCAGAGATGCGGGTGTTCGAAGAGGTCATCAGGCAAACCAGCGCCGCGCAAAAACTTAATTTCATCACCCGCGCACGCCAGCAGCTGGGTGCTAATGTGGATGAGGCTGAGTTTCGCCGCTGGCTGTCCAGACCCTACAGCTTGAGCACAGCCAATCAACAAAAACTACGCACGTCCGTACTGACCCTGCGCTTCGACCTGGCCGCATTCGAACACATTCATAAGTCGACCCGCAGCCTGACACCACCGCTGTCCGCCGCAGACAAGGATGAACTGTTCAAGCAGGTCAAACGGCTGATCGGCAAGAACGATAATTTCGCCAAGGAGATCCGCACCTCGATCTCCATCATCGACCCTGATACCGAGGCGCAATTCGTCGGCTACGCCATCACGCAAAAACATCAGAATGCGATGGAGCGGTTTGCGCACAAATATGAGCTCTACACCTGGCAACAGACGGCGATGAATGAGTTCATCAACGAACCTGCACGGCGCGCGCTGATCATCGAGTTGGCCGCCAACAGCAACATTGCCCGCGAACAGGCTGCGCACCAGTTCTTGTTACGGCCCGATGTAAACAAAACCCTGGAAGAGTTCATGAAGGATACCTTCAAGACCAAACTTGCCCGGCTTCAGGTCACTTCCTATTCAGAAGACTTCAAGCAATCCGGCGTGCCCTATATCGCCATGTCCCGGGGCAAACACGACGCAGACGCTGGCATCACCATGGTCGACAGCCGCACCGTCACGCAATTCGAACGGGAGTTGCCCAAATTCTCCACGCCCCTGGAATTTGAAGTACCCCGCGTTCAAACCCACAGGACCCAACGGCCGAAGCCGGCCCAGCCGACGGTCGCAGAAGCCATCCCCGTCCGCGACCCGGACATCAATATCGTGAAGCTGGATGACCTGGCGCAAACCCAGAAAAAACTCCTGCCCGACAGCGCCATTGCCAAGCTCGAACAGATCATCCAGGACATCCAGGCCGGACGCCTGAGCCGCAAGCGGATCAACAACTACACCTATGTTGATCTACCCCAGGTACAGCCCGGCTCGGGGCGTGGTCTGTGGCGGGTGGCGATAGAGCAAAACGGCAAGGAAGGTGGCAAGGATGTCTATATCATCCGGGGCGTCTTCGACTATCACGGCAGCAAGCACGTGGCCTGGGGCGTGTAGCCACGAAACCGTTACGGCAGGGGCAGCGGCGGCACTTCATCGGGCACCCGGATAAACACACTGTACTTGGCGCCCTCCATGGCTTCGAATGCGATCAGCTTGTCCACCAGTGGCAGGTTCAGTACCTTGCCGGCATTAAGCAACAACATGCCATTGTCGGCATTGAGGTTGCGCGCCAGGACCATGCCCTCGGCGAGTTCGCGAGTACTCATGACCTTGACGTTGGGGTCGCCCAGGGTCACGTCGCTGAGAAACGTGGCGCAGGCCAGCACGAAAGACTCGACCATTTGCGGGTCGTAAAGGCGCCCGGCGTACTTGCGGATATACAGCAGCGCTTCGTCACTGTTCAAATGCCGCTCGAGGATCAGGCCTTTTTGCAGCTCGATGAAGTCCACCGCCAGTTTCAGCAGGCGCGAACCGGCGGGGATCGCCTCGCCCTTGAGGTGATCGGGAAAGCCGCTGCCGTCCCAGCGCTCCTGGTGATGACGAATGATACGCGCGGCATCCTTCATCGGTTCCAGGGTCATCAACAGCGACTCGCTCTGCGTCGGGTACTCGCGGTACAGCCCGCGGTCGGTACTGTGCAGTCTGTCCGATGGCGCGATCATCATGCTGTCGGTCCAGCTCAACTTGCCGATGTTGTACAACGCGGCGGCCATGGTCAGGTCGCGGGTACTGGCTTCGTCCATGGCCTGGCTGGCGCAGTACACGCGGATCAGCTCGATCAGGGCGCGGTTGGTCTGCTTGTCCTTGGGTAAGCGCAGGTTGGCCAGCAACGAGAACACTTCGGTGCCGGTCACGTAGCTGCGCTTGAGCTCGTCGTAGGCCAGGTCGAGCATGTCGGCGGTCTGCTGCAATTCAGCGGTACGCGCCACCACGCGTTTTTCCAGCGTAGCGTTGAGTACCTTGAGCTGCTCGTTCTGCCCGTGGGCCAGGCGTTGCAAGCGTTGATGCTCGAGGACTTGCTGCAACACCAGCGGCAGCTCCTCATCATTCCAGGGTTTGCTGATGTAGCGGTGGATCTGCCCGTCGTTGATTGCCTTGATGATGGTGGTCACGTCAGCGTAGCCGGTCAGCAGGATACGACCGGTGGCGGGATACAGACGATGCACCTCGGCCAACAGCGTTGCCCCATCCATGCCGGGCATGCGTGCATCGCTCATCACCAGGTCAATGGGCCGAGCGGCCATGATCTCGAGGGCCTGGGCACCACTGGTCGCCAACACCACGTCGTAGGGCTGGCCGCGCAGCAGGCGGCGCAGGCTGTTGAGAATCGACTCTTCATCGTCCACAAGCAGCACAGCCGGCTTGGTAGCGAGTGGTTCATCCATGGTAACTCTGCCTTTAATAAAACCAAGTTGGGCTACATTGAGCCGTTGTATCGTGCCGTGCTCCGTCGCTGACGGGCCTCATACAGCAATCGCTGTTGATTTGACGCCAACTGGCCGTCGATATCAAGGGAGCTCGACTATGCTGTCATAGTCAGTTCGCGCCCCGCTCGAGCGAGGACCAGGGAAGGAAGCGTTATGCTATCAAGCCGTTTGCCACTACCGAGCACATCATGAACGCCAAGGCTGCGCGGGCCAACCGCCGCATTCTGATCGTGGATGACACCGCCTCGATCCACCAGGACTTTCGCAAGATCCTGTGTGCCGATCAACAGGGTGAGCAAACCCTCGACAGCCTGGAGTCCACCCTCTTTGGCACAACTGCGCCGGTGCGCCTGGGCTTCGAGCTTGATTCCGCCTACCAGGGCGAGGAAGCACTGGCGCTGGTGAACACAGCCCTGGCCGCCAATGCCCCCTACGCCATGGTATTTATCGATATGCGCATGCCCCCTGGCTGGGATGGCCTGCAAACCATCGAACAGCTGTGGAAGGCCGACCCCAACCTGCAAATCGCCTTGTGCACCGCCTATTCGGACTATTCCTTCGAAGCCATCGAAGCGCGGTTGAAATACGACGACCAGTTGCTGATCCTGAAAAAGCCCTTCGACCCCCTGGAAATCCGCCAGATGGCCAGCGCCCTGACCTGGAAATGGCAGCTGGCCCAGGATGTAGCCCTCAAGGTGATCGGCCTGGAACGCACCATCGAGGAACGTGTGCAGGAGTTGCTCAAGGTCTCGCATTTGTTGCAATACGACGCGCTCACAGCCCTGCCCAACAGCACATTGCTGGGTGACCGGCTGACCCAGGCGATCGCCTTGGGCCGGCGGCACGACACACAACTGGCGGTGATGTTCCTCGGGCTCGACCGCTTCAAGCGCATCAACAACGCCCTGGGTTACCCGGTGGGCGACGAACTGCTGCAGCAGGTCAGCCAAAGCCTGGCGACGACGGTGCGGGCCTCCGACTCGGTGTTTCGCTATGGCTCCGATGAGTTCGTGATCCTGCTCAACGACATCCAGCATCCCCAGCAAACCCAGCATATTGCGCAGAAGGTGCTCAAGGCGGTCAGCGTGACTCGCCACGTGGCGGGGCATGACCTGAGCATCACCGCCAGCCTGGGGATCAGTATTTGCCCCAATGACAGCGCCCATGCGGTGGCGTTGATCAAGCATGCGGAAACTGCCATGCACACCAGCAAGGAGCGTGGCCCGAACGACTTCAGTTTCTACACCGAAGACATGAACCGGCGCGCCCAGCACCAGCAACACCTGGAAAGCGCGCTGCGCCAGGCCCTGGAGCGGGATGAATTCACCCTGCACTACCAACCCAAGCTGGCGCTGAAAACCGGGCGCATCGTCGGTGCCGAAGCGCTGGCCCGCTGGTTCCAGCCGCGTGCAGGCTGGATCAGCCCGGCGGACTTCATTCCGGTTGCCGAAGACAGTGGGCTGATCGTGCGCCTGACCCAATGGGTGTTGCGCCAGGCTTGCGAACAAGCCCAGGCATGGCGGGCCATGGGCCTGCCGCCCTTGCCGATCTCGGTGAATATCTCGGCCATCGACTTCCGCCAGCGCGACTTTGTTGACAACCTGGCCGCCATCCTCCAGCACACCGGCCTGCCACCTACCCTGCTGGAACTGGAGATCACCGAAAGCGTACTGATGCAAAACGTCGACGCCACTGTGGATAGGTTGCACCGGATCAAGGCCATGGGCGTACGCCTGGCCCTGGATGATTTCGGCACCGGCTACTCCAGCCTCAGCTACCTGCGGCGCTTTCCCATCGACGTGCTGAAAATCGACCAGTCCTTCGTGCGCGGCCTGAGTGTAAATAGCCAGGACGCACAGCTGATCAGCGCTATCATCGGCATGGGCAAGAGCCTGGAGCTGAACATCATCGCCGAAGGCGTGGAAACCGTTGAACAGTTGAAATTCCTGCAAGCCCAGCAGTGCGAGGAAGGCCAGGGTTTTCTCTTCAGCAAGGCATTGCCGGCCGAGGACTTCGCCCAGTTGCTGCAAGCGGGTGGCGCAACACTGATGCCCGATCAATAACCCAATGCTTGCAAGGAGTGCCTGCTTGAGCAATGTCTCGATTTACCGCCTCGGCCTGATGTGGGTGCTGGGGGCGGGCCTAGCGGTGCCGTTGATGGCCGCACCGCTGGACGAAGCGCTCAAGCCCCTGCCGGCCATTGCGGTACTTGACCCGGCCAAAGTCGAACTGGGCCGCCAACTGTTCAATGAGCCACGGCTGTCGGTCAACAACACGCTGTCCTGCGCCAGCTGTCACCACCTGGAAACCAGTGGTGCCGATGACAAAGCCTTCTCCCTGGGCTTTGACGGCAAGCCGGTGTCCCTCAACACGCCCACCGTGTTCAACGCCAGCCTTAATTTCAAGCAGTTCTGGGATGGACGGGTCAATACCCTGCAAGCGCAGGTCGAACACGTAGTAATCAGTCCGGTGGAAATGGGCAGTGACTGGAAAACCGTGGTGCAGAACCTGTCCTCCCTGCCCGTCTACCAGAACGCGTTCAAGCAGGCGTACGCCGACGGCGTCACCGCAGCCAATGTGCAAGACGCCCTGGCCACCTATGAGCGTACGCTGCTGACCCCCAACTCGCGGTTTGACCAGTACCTGCTGGGTAATACCGAGATTTTGACGATCCAGGAAAAGTACGGCTACCAGCGCTTCAAGGACTACGGGTGCATCGCCTGCCACCAGGGGGTGAATATCGGCGGCAACATGTTCCAGAAATTCGGCGTGATGGGCGACTATTTCAAGGCCCGCGGCAACCCGCTGGAATCGGACCTGGGCCGCTATCTGGTGACCCAGGATGAAGAAGACCGGCATGTGTTCAAGGTACCCAGCCTGCGCAATGTGGCGGTCACCGCGCCGTACTTCCACGACGCCTCGGCCAAGACCCTGGAGGAGGCCGTCGACGTGATGTTCAAATACCAGCTGGGACGCACGCCGAGCCAGGAAGACAAGGACCTGATCATCCAGTTCCTCAAGACCTTGACCGGCGAATGGGCGGGCAAGCCACTATGAGCCGCTCGTCACGCGTGTCACGACGCCGCATCAGCCAGATGCTCTTGGGCTTGATAACCCTGCTGCTGGTTTCGACGCTGGTGTTTCTGTACCTCAAGTCCTCCCGCGACCAGACGGCCAGTTATACCCAGTCACGGGACCTGATCCGCCAGCTCCAGCAGCTCAATGCCCAGTGGGACAGCGAAGTGCTCAAGGCGCGAATTGCGATTACCCACAACTACGATCCTCTGGTCACGCCGCTGGCGGAAATGACGCGTCTATGGGCTGACCTGCAGAGCCGCGACACCTATCACAATCCGGTCGACCTGCCGCGTTGGCGCAGCAGCCAGGAAGCCTATCAGGCCGCCATCCAGGAAAAAGCGCGATTGGTGGACCAGTTCAAATCCCACAACGCGGTATTGCGCAACTCCCTGGCCTTTCTGCCGACGGCCGAAGACGATATCCAGGCCCAATTCAATGAAATTGACGATGAAGGCCGGCTGCGCCTGCAAGGCGTGGCCACCGACACCTACGACCTGCTGCTCAGCAGCCTGGAGTTTGCCCAGGTTACCAGCGACGAGCGCGCTGCCGATATCCTGGTAGGCCTGGGCAAGCTGGCGATCAACAAGGAGAGCCTGCCCAGCGACTTCCAGGCGCCGGTGGAGATCCTCAGCAATCACATCTCGCTGATCCTGCGCGAGCAGCCGCTGGTCAACAGCCTGCTTGAGCGGATTGCCGCGGTCCCGGTAGCCGAACGCCTGGACGAGCTGACCACCCACCTCAACCAGGACCAGCAAACGGCCGATCTGGTTGATCATCAATACCATCGCTACCTGTTGGTATTCTCGACCTTGCTGGTGGTGTTGCTGCTCTACCTGGCGATGCGCCTGCTGCGCAGTTTCGCCGAGATCAACCGGGTCAATCGTGCCTTGCAGGCGGCCAACGAAACCCTGGAGCAACGGGTGGAACGCCGCACCCAACAGCTCAAGGATGCCCAGAGCGAACTGATGGACAGCGCCCGCCAGGCCGGCATGGCCGAGATCGCCACCAACGTGCTGCACAATGTCGGCAACGTGCTCAACAGCGTGAATATCTCCGCCGACCTGGTCACGCGCACATTGCGCAATAGCAAGGCACAGGGCCTGGGCAAGGCCATGCAATTGCTCAACGAGCACCCCGACGACCTGGCTACCTTCCTTACAGAGGATGCCAAAGGCAAATTGCTGCCGGGCTATTTGAACCAACTGGTGGACGCGATTGCACTTGAACAGCAAGGCATGGCCGACGAGCTGACGCAATTGAGCAAGAGCGTCGACCACATCAAGGACATCGTCTCGACCCAACAGTCCTATGCGGGGGCTTCATCATTGCTCGAACCCGTCGACATCGGTGCCCTGATGGACGACGCCTTGCGCATGAACGCCGGCGCCCTGAGCCGTCATCACGTCACCGTGGTCAAGGAGTACGCGCAGGTGCCGCAGATTCTCGGCGACAAGCACCGGCTGCTGCTGATCATGGTCAACCTGATCAGCAACGCCAAGTACGCCATGACCGGCCTCAGCGACCGGCCACGCCAGATGACCCTGACGGTGCTGCCGGGGGCTGACGACACCTTGAAGATCAGCGTGAAGGATGACGGCGAAGGGATACCGCCCGAAAACATGATCCGGATCTTCACCCACGGCTTTACCACGCGCAAGGAAGGCCATGGCTTCGGCCTGCACAGCTGCGCCCTGGCGGCCGTGGAAATGAATGGCCAGCTCAGCGCCCACAGCGACGGGCCGGGCCGTGGTGCTGTGTTTACCTTGACCATCCCTCTCACTCACGCCGGAACAACCCCATGAACAAACCGCCCAACCGGCGCGTCCTGCTGATTGATGACACGCCGTCCATCCATGACGATTTTCGCAAGATCCTGATGCCGGCGGTGGAATCCAACCAAGCGTTGGACGCTATGGAGTCAGCCCTGTTTGGTGAAACCGCCAAACCTCAGGCCCAGGCGTTCGAGCTGCATTCGGCCTATGGCGGCGAAGAAGGCCTGGGCTTGCTGACCACCGCCATGGCCGAAAAACGCCCCTATGCCTTGGCCTTTGTCGACATGCGCATGCCCCAGGGCTGGGACGGTGCCCGCACGATTGAAGAATTGTGGAAAGTCGCCCCCGACCTGCAAGTGGTGGTGTGTACCGCGTACTCCGATTACTCCTGGGAAGACCTGCTGTTTCGCCTGCATGCCCACGAGCGCTTGCTGATCCTGAAAAAACCCTTCGACAACATTGAAGTCCAGCAAATGGCCAACACCCTGGCCAACAAATGGGACATGGCCCGCCGTGCCTCCCTGCAAACCGAGCAGCTGGAGCAACTGGTGGCACAGCGCACCCAGGCGCTGCAACTGGAAATCGACGAGCGCAAGCTGTTGGAAAGCCAACTGGTGCAATCGGAGAAACTCGCCTCATTGGGGCAACTCGCAGCCGGAGTCGCCCATGAGATCAACAACCCGGTAGGCTTCATTTCCTCCAACCTCAGTACCCTCGACAGTTACTTCAATCGACTGCAGCAGATGCTCGAGGCCTACCAGCACAGCGAAGCGTTCATTACGGCGCAGGACCAGCGCGATCAACTCCTGGCACTGCGCACGACGCTGGAGTTGGACTTTCTCAGGGAGGACATTCCGATCCTGATACGCGAATCCAAGGAGGGCATTGGCCGCGTGGTACAGATCGTCAAGGACCTGAAGAATTTCTCACGAGTGGATAACGACCAGACCTGGCAGTTCGCCAACTTGCAGCACGGCATCGATTCAACATTGAATATTGTCGCCAGCGAACTCAAGTACAAGGCCGACGTGATCAAGCACTATGCGCCCTTGCCAGACATCGAATGCCTGGTCTCGCAGCTCAATCAGGTAGTGATGAACCTGGTGATCAACGCAGCCCAAGCCATGGGCCCGGAGCGTGGCACCATTACCATCAGCAACGGCGTGGAAGGCGAGAACGTCTGGCTGGAAGTGGCCGACAACGGCTGTGGGATTGCGCCTGAAACCGTGCAGAAGATCTTCGACCCGTTTTTCACCACCAAGCCGGTGGGCGAAGGTACGGGGTTGGGGCTGTCACTGTCCTATGGCATCGTCAAGAAACACCGCGGCGATATTTGCGTCAGCAGTGAACTGGGCAAGGGCACGACCTTTCGGGTGGTACTGCCGATTCGGCAGACGGCGGCGTAGGGCACGCCGCCGAATCATGCTCAAGCGTCAGCCTTTTTTGGACTCGAACCAAAGGATGCAAAGCGCTTGTTGAACCCGGCAATCCGGCCTTCGGCCTGGGTCTTGCGCTGCTGGCCGGTGTAAATCGGGTGCGACGCGCTGGACACGTCCAACGGGATGTAGGGATAGGTGTTGCCATCGCTGTGTTTGTGGGTGCGGTCGCTGTCGGCGGTGGAGCCGATCAGGAAGAACACATCGGCGGCAGTGTCGTGGAACAGCACGGTGCGATAGTCAGGGTGGATACCAGCTTTCATAAGGCCTCCGGGGCGTCTGGGTGTAATTTGAGTGTTATACAGTAACACAAGAAAACACACCCAAACGAGAACCTATTGCAATAATGGTAGACCGCAAAGCTCTAAGGGCTCCCTGGAACCTGTGACCCACGAAACCCGCAGGCCCGTTTCTGCCCGTCAAACGCCGGGGTCCAAGCCGATTTCATGGGAGCCCCCAGCCGCTTGACCCGACGGCCTTAACTGCGCACAGCATCCAATGCTGACTTGACCACCTGCGGCGTGGACTCGTTGTTGCGCACCGTATCGGCATAGCCTTGGGCGATGCCCTTGAAGTCACCACTCACAGCGCTGGCAAGGGCCTTATCGAAACCATCAGCTCGGGTTTTGTCAAAACCGGCCTTGGCCCCCTCGATAGCCCCGTCTATCCCCGGTTCCGAGTTGCTGATCCCATTGAAAACATTGCTGAGACCCGGGATGAACCAGGTTTTCTTTCCAACTTCACCCGCGAACCACTGCAGGTCACTTTTGACCGTACCGTCCTTCTTGACATAGTTGTCTTTGGTCGAATCCAGGCGGTGGTCATCGCGCAGTGCGGTATAACCCTGCTCCGTAAAGTCCTTCCACATGCCTGCCGGCGTACCACGCCTGGCATCGCCGCTGCTGGTGATACCTTCGAGTTCGCCATTATCGTGAGCTTTGCCACGATGTTCACCGTTAGCCGATAAGGATGTATCAATGTAGTTGAGCACCCGCGCGGCGTTGAATGCGGCATCGGCTCGTGCCTCCGGGTCTTTGTTGTTAATCGTCCAGTCCCCCAAACGTCGGTAGGCCCATTCACGATTGATATCTTTCTGATGACCAAGGTTCTTGAGGATCGGATTGTCGGCGATGATCTGTTCCGCGGAACGGTTATCACCCGAAGGGCGGCCCGTGGCGAAATTCGGTTTTCGCCGCACATCCTGTTCGGGCTTCTCGATACCTTCCATCAGTTTGCGCTCTTGGGCGATATGCGCAGCAGCCATTTCCTCATGATCATCGGCTAAGTAATCTGAAGCGTTAAAGATACTTCCACTAGCACCAACATTGCTCAATGTAGTCATACAAAAATCACTTGTTCTAGTCGTTATAAACTCCGTCTTGAAAAATGCGTCCTTGGCCTACCAGCGCGATCTGGTCACACCCAGATGCCGAACCAGGTGCCTAAAGAGTGGTAACGCTGCAGTCATCGGTTCCTCTATGACGTTGATAGATATTTTTTACTGTACAAAGATTCGCACGCACAAATACGCGACGGGAAGATCAACCTTGTCCGTGCTTTATCGACAGGCGCAGAATGGGTAATCGACCTTCAGAGTTGAAACCAAGGAAAACCGTATGAGTCTGTCTTTGTTAAGCCGTTACGCCTTCTTTGCCGTGTGCGTCATTTTCACCCTCGCCAGCCTCCCTTTTATCGAACATGAATGGCTGTGGCCCATCACCCTGGTCACCGGCATCCTCAGCCTGATCGGTATTTTCGACCTGCTGCAAAGCCCCCACGCGGTGCGCCGCAACTACCCGATCCTGGGCAATATCCGTTACCTGGTGGAAGGTATCCGCCCGGAAATCCGCCAGTACCTGCTGGAGTCCGACAGCGACGCCCTGCCCTTCTCCCGGGCACAGCGTTCACTGGTGTACTCGCGTGCCAAGAACGAAACGGCGGACAAGCCCTTCGGCACCTTGATTGACGTGTACCAGTCGGGCTTCGAATTTATCGGCCACTCCATGCGCCCGGCGCCGTTGAGTGACCCCAGTGCCTTTCGCGTGATGGTCGGCGGCCCACAGTGCACGCAGCCGTACTCGGCGTCGGTGTTCAATATCTCGGCGATGAGCTTTGGCTCGTTGAGTGCCAACGCGATTCGCGCCCTCAACCAGGGCGCCAAGCTCGGCAATTTTGCCCATGACACCGGTGAAGGCAGCATCAGCCCCTACCATCGCGAAAACGGCGGCGACCTGACCTGGGAACTGGGCAGCGGGTACTTCGGCTGCCGCACCAGCGACGGTCGTTTTGACCCGGAACGCTTCGCCGTGCAGGCGCAGAACCCGCAAGTGCGCATGATTGAAATCAAGATGAGCCAGGGCGCGAAGCCCGGCCATGGCGGGATTCTGCCCAAGCACAAGGTCACCCAGGAAATCGCTGATACCCGCGGCATCATGATGGGCGAAGACTGCATCTCGCCATCGCGGCACAGTGCGTTTTCCACGCCAATCGAGCTGATGCAGTTCATCGCCCAGTTGCGTGAACTGTCCGGCGGCAAGCCGGTAGGCTTCAAGTTTTGCCTGGGCCACCCCTGGGAATTCATGGGCATCGCCAAGGCCATGCTCGAAACAGGCATCCTCCCGGACTTTATCGTGGTCGATGGCAAGGAAGGCGGGACCGGCGCCGCGCCGGTGGAGTTCACCGACCATATCGGCGTGCCGCTGCGTGAGGGCCTGCTGTTTGTGCACAACACCCTGGTGGGGCTGAACCTGCGCGACAAGATCAAGCTTGGCGCCAGCGGCAAGATCGTCAGCGCCTTCGATATCGCCAGCGTCCTGGCCATCGGCGCCGACTGGGCCAACTCGGCGCGCGGCTTCATGTTCGCCATCGGCTGCATCCAGTCGCAAAGCTGCCACACCAACAAATGTCCGACCGGCGTCGCCACCCAGGACCCACTGCGCCAACGCGCCCTGGTGGTGCCAGACAAAGCCCAGCGCGTGTTCAACTTCCACCGCAACACCCTGCACGCCTTGGCGGAAATGCTCGCCGCTGCCGGCCTGGATCATCCCTCGCAGTTGTCGGCCAAGCACCTGGTGCGGCGCATGTCGGCGACCGAGATCAAGCTGTTCTCGCAGTTGCATGTGTTCTTGAAACCCGGTGAATTGCTCACCGGCGAAGTGAACGGTGAGTTCTATTCACGCATGTGGCAAATGGCACGAGCGGATAGTTTTGAACCCCATGAAGTCGCCGCTGCCTGAGGACGCCCGCCATGTTGAAAGTCATCGCCGAGGATTTCATCCGGCCTGAACACCTGGAGACTGTGCGCCCGTGGTACGCAGAACTGGTGGAAAAAACCCGCCAGGAACCGCTGTGCATCGCCTACGATCTGTTCGTTGACCAGAAAGACCCGGGACACTTTATTTTTATCGAACAATGGCCCGATCAGGCGGCGCTGGATGCGCACTTCCAGACCGAGCACTTCAAACGGTTGGTGCCGCAGATCAACGCCTATCAGGCCGAGCCGTGCAGGTTCTTGTTGATGGACGCTTTCTGAAAATACCCATTTACCCGCTGAACCGGACCACCGACGGCATCGTTGAAAACAAGGAGACTCACATGCCGTTATTGGACTTCGTCGCCATCGCCGAGCAATTGCCTGAAAGCTGGAAATCCACCGGCCTGGGCCAGGTCGGCTCAGCGCGGATCAAGGTGTTACGCATGGATGGGCAGGCGTATGAAGAAGAAACCCATGATTACAACGAAGGACTGCTGGTAGTCAGCGGCCTGTTGCGCTTGAGCATCGCCGACAAGAAGATCCGAGTGGGTGCCGGCCAGATGTACCTTGTCGAAGCGGGTACTGCTCATGCCGTGCTGCCCGGTAGCGAAGGCACGCTGGTCATCATTGATGTCTAGAGACATCCAGTAATATCCACCCTTTGCATTTGCTTACAAATACCGCCAACCTGCGCCCGCCCGATGTGCGGCGTACGACAACCCGCGCACTCACCTATCGTCATTCAACAACTTGTTCAAGAGCCCGCTGCCATGCTGAACGGACGCGACCCGCGCATCGATTTTTTTCGGGGCCTGGCGTTGATCTTCATTTTCTGGGATCACGTGCCCCACAACCCGCTCGGCTTGATCACCTTGCGTAACTTCGGCTTCAGCGACGCGGCGGAAGTCTTCGTATTTCTCGCCGGCTTCGCCTCGGTACTGGCCTACGGCAAAGTCCTGCAGCGCGAGGGCTACTGGATGGCCTGCCTGAAGATCCTGCGGCGCACCTGGGTGCTGTACGTGGTGCATATCTTCCTGCTGGCACTGTTGATGGGCATTGTGTTCTTCGCCAACAGCCATGTGGAAACCCGTGACCTGGTGGCGGAGATGGGCCTGACGCACTTCGTCACCCACCCGCAGCAAGCGCTGACCGATGAGCTGCTGCTGCGCTTCAAGCCCAACCTGATGGACCCGTTGCCGCTGTACATCGTCTTGCTTGCCGGTTTGTCCGTGGTGCTGCCACTGATGGTGCGCGCTACCTGGGCGGTGGTGGGCGTTTCGCTGGTGGTGTACCTGCTGGCACCGTGGATGGGCTGGAACCTGCGGGCGATCGCCGATGGCGTGTGGTATTTCAATCCCGTCACCTGGCAATTGCTGTTTGTGCTGGGAGGCGCCGCGGCGATCTACAGCCAGCGCACCCGAGAGCCAGAGAAGCGCCCCTTGCAGCGTCAGCCGCTGTTTGTCGCAGCGGCGCTGTACGTGCTGGTGGCTGGCGTGATCACGCTGTCGTGGCTCTGGCCTGAAGTCCATGACGCAGTGATGCCGGCCGCGCTCAGCAACCTGCTGTACCCCATCAGCAAGACCGACCTGTCGCCGGTGCGCCTTGTGCATTTCCTTGCCCTGGCCTATGTCACCGCTAAGCTGCTGCCCGAACGGGGCTGGACGCAAAACCCGCTGGCCGAGCGCGTCTGCCAGATGGGCCGCTATTCACTCGAGGTATTTTGCCTGGGTGTGGTGCTGGCGCCGCTGGCAGATATGCTCAATGCCCTGGCGGGTGACGCCATGGCCATGCAGTTGCTCACCGCCCTGGTCGGCGTGGTGCTGATGTCGGCCCTCGCAGTCTGGCTGGAGTTCAACAAACGCCTCAATCAGGCGCCGCGCGAAACGACGCAAAATAGGTAACCGCCGGCACCCACCAAGTGCTTCCTTCTGCCTTCCACCTTACGGTGAAAGGAACAGCACTTGGCTACCCATCTACTGCTCAACGGACTGTCGGATAACCTGCAGCCCCCGACTTCACTCGACGTGATGTCAATGAGGTTTGCGCATCAACGAGCATCGCTGGTTGGACTTATAGGCATGGCTTTTCGACGTCCCAAGAGTGTAATCAAGTAGGCGACGGAGTCGGCGTTGTTGAGCACTACAATGATGCGTTTCAACGGATCACTGCGGAAAGCTCGCCGGGCATCGCTGAGGGTTTGCGTGCCCGTGGCGGCGAGCAGCCGGTTGAGAACAGGCGCCGTTGACGTGCCCTGGGCTGGATCTGCTTTGAGACCGGTGGCGATGTCCACAACCTGGAACAATTCAGGGGTCGGGGTATTGAGCGACAGTCGCGAAAGCTGGCGGTTTTCGAGCACCCGTTTAGTGCTGATGCCGTCATGGGTCTGAGGGTCAATCAAGTCATGGAAGGGATGGGTGGAATGCACGTAGGCCAAGTCCAAGGTCTCACATTCGTGATGAGAGATTTCGTGAATGAGCGTCGTCGCACGCGCATGAACGTTGACATAAAACGGTTTGATCAACAGACGACTGTATTTCAAGCCTGGGTTAAAAAAAGACTCGGTCAGGTACAGCAATTGAAGAGGGTCAGGGACGATCGTGAAGGCCATCACTTTATAAGTGCCCGTGAGCGCCGGCATTCGTGAGCGGCCGATGACAAATCGTGTTGAGTTCGGCGAGGTCAATGAGGGCTCCAGTAACGCGTTGCACACCTTGTCGACGACCTCCTGGATTTTTTCAAGTTGCTGGACCTCGAGAACCTGCAAGCCAAAAAACAGTTTGATCTGTTTGGCCAGTTCAGTCTCGGCATGGGGTGTTTGCAGGAGCAGGCGTACGTTCTCCTGGGCGTTCCTGGCATAGAACGTCGCCATTGCCAGTGCCTCGGTGATCATCAATGATTCTTGCGCGTAAAGCGCGCGGATATCGCGCATGCCAATGGCCAATATATTCATATTGGGCCGTGCAAAGGGCTCCGAGTAGAAGCGATTGGTCAATCGTGCAACCGCTCTGCGGCCGGTCAGCAATGGGTCACTGCTACTGAGCATCCACTGTTGTCGCGTGTTGCTATGCACCAAGGGGCCAATTTCTGCATCGCCGGTAATGTGCCAACCCAGGCCGAGCTTGATAACCCGGAAGACTTTGCCTGCCACGGCTGCGTAGTAGTGATTGGAAGCGGACCGGTAAAGGTTGAGGGCGGTGTCTTTAACCAGGCTGGCCAAGGTTGGCTCAAGGACTTCGAAACGTTGTAGCCGGGTGCGTTGCGCCGCGGTTATATCCAGTGCGGGCCAGGACACCACAGCCGTTGCAGAGTCAGGAGACGCCGGGGAGCTGTCGCTTTCTGGCACGGCGGGCCTGGAGCGGCGCAGGCTGGCCATCAGGGCAACGCCTGCGATGAAATGCCCAAGTGCCTCATGCCAGTTTTGGCTTTGCAGGTCATCGGCACTGTCTTTGAACAGCTTGAAGCTCTGCCAGACGATCAGGGGGTAAGCCAACTTACCCGGAATGAACGCGCTGGCAGCCTGTACACCCGCTGAAAACACGGCCTTGACCGTCTCCCAGGAGGCCTGCGCATTGGCTTTTTTCTGGCAACCCAGCAAGCGCGTCAGCAGCTCGGTATTATCGAAGTACAGCTGTTTGAACAGCGGCACGTTGATGGCGTTGTAAGCCAGTTTTACCCCTGTGCCTTGGAGGGCGTCTGTCAGCGTGGCCTGGTCGACTGCCGGGACCACCTGCAACACCCAACTCTTCAAGGCGCCTGGCGATGTCAGTTCAGCAACGAGCCCGGCCTCATCCGGATATTCCTTGAGGGTGTGGCCAGGGCTATAAGGCGCATAGAGAACTAGAGGCGTCTTGTCAGCACCGGCACGACTGATCAAGTACACCCCAGGCACCTTGAGGATGTTCTTCCCGGCATCGATCAGCACTTGCAGCGCACAGATGCTGGCACTGGCATCCACTACGTTCGCTCGGGCAGTCGCATCCGGCATATCCATGATCTGCTGGATAAGCCCGAAGGTCGTTGGTGACAGCTGGCCTTGCAATGTCAGGCTGTGAGCGTATTGCATCAGTTGCCAAGGCAATTGCTTGGCGAACCGCGTAGAGCGTTGCACGAAGTCCGGACTGGCGGCGCCCAGGCGTAACTCGATGTAAGTCCTATAGGCCTCGTTGATCTTCAGCGCCTTGATGCGATTGCCCAGTGTCTGCGAGTCCAGGGTGGCGGGCAGCGTCGTTGCGCCGGTACCGGCAAAGAATGGCACCTCATCGTTCCAATATGATTGATGACTCAGTGCATACTCCAGCAGCGACTGGTTACGGGCAGGCGTATTGCCCTGAGCCGGCAGGCCCACTTCGATTTCATCCGGGGTTACGCTGTTGCGGTCATCCAACGCCGCCAGCAATGCGCTGAGCCGGTTGCGCGTGAACTGAGCCAGCGAGTCAATCCCGTGCAGGAAATCGCGGTTGTCGCTGACATTATTTCGATACTGCTCTAACAGTTCGGCATAGAGCTGTTGATCGACGGCACTGGCTTGGCCCAACCACTGCAGGCCATGCTGCACGATCATGGACCGGACCATGTCCGTGGCTCGTCGCACATTGGTGGGCGCCAGGTTTCGCGTGACTCGAACCTGCCACAGCTTACGCAGCTGCTGGGCCGACAGCTGCATCGAGAGAATTTGCGCCAGTTCAAGGTCTTTTTGCCCGGCATAGGTTCGTTGCACATGTTCAACGAGGTTGTCTTCGATCAGCTCAAGGGAACTGAGTGCATAGGTCGGATAGGACTGCCAGTCCGCTCGGGCCAGATTCTCCAGAAAAACCTGACGTTCGGCCGGATCTGCCAGGCGTTGATCCACCGCGGCTTTAAACTGGCTTAATGAACGGAAACCTTCCAGCCCCAACGCAGGCGTCCATAACAGAATGCGCCCCGAATATCGCGGGTCCAGCCCGCCGCGCTCGGTCAACACGAAACAGTTATTGAGAGCCTGCGAGGTCGTTTGCCCAATGATCTTCACCTTCATGTAAAACGCATCAGGACGGAACCCGTTGACACTCAGGCGCAGGTCCCGGGCGTAGATCCCCAGCACACTCGAGAGCACTTCGTAGTCGGTCGGTAACAAAGCGTTGTTCCAGAGCCTGAGCTGCATTTGCGCGATCAGGCCCATCTCCATGGCTTTTCTCAGCACCGGCTCCATGTTGGGGTACAGGCTGTGGGTCCGACGCAAATACTGGGTAAAACCACCCATGGCCGTTTCGATCAGGTGATTGAAGGTCTTGACCTCCAAGCCGGAGATTTTGGTGGCCGCGTTGTCAGGTGCGGTTGAATAGAGCTGGGTGTCCGGCGAGTCGGTAAGTGGGCCTGCTTCACCACATAAGCGCGCCAGGAAATGCTCGACCATGCTGCTCGATGACACTAGCTGAGGTTGTTCGGTGGCACTCGAGGGACGGCTGTAATACCGCACCGACAGGCACGCAGCCTGCAGGTGCGCAAGCTTGAGGCTGTGCAGTTTGGTATTCAGATAAGTAATGGCCGAGCGTTCCAGCGAAGGTCGCGAAGATCGTTGCTGCTCGATTTCGGCAGCGACATTTTCGAGCAAATGCACCGTGGTGCGCATCGCCAGGAGCGTTGGTGGAATCCTCGGTTGCAGCGCACTCGCCGTCCAGCTGGCCGCCAACTGCGTACTCCAGCGCCCCATGGGTTCGAGGGTCAATAGTGCTGGATCAACCATGCCGCGCACATCCAGCACATGGTCGACCACCGCGTCGAGGTCCAGGGTGCCCTGGCTCAGACGATACTGGTCCAGCGCATATCCAAGGTTGCGTCCTTGCTTTTGAATGATGCCTTCCAGGAGGCTTTGGAAAATGCCCCCGGTGATGGGCGCGGGGGCGATGTCGCTGGTTTGCAGGTCGGCTTCGCTGCAGCGTTCCGGCCTGGACAGATAGTTTCTCCAGGCAGTGGGATGCTGCAAGGGGTCCAGGTGACCGAGAAGGTGGGCTTTGAGTGAGTCCAGCTCGGTAAACGGTTGTAAGCCAAGATGAGGGCTATAGAGCAGCCAGAGTGATGCCTCGCCGCTTTTGTCATGGCGGATAATCAAAGTGCTGGCCAGCTCGGTCGAGGGCTGTCGCGGCCCCTCCAGCAGGGCTTTATCGATCGCCAGGGCGGGCGCGATGGTGATCGCGCCAGGGTCGGCCTTGAGCGGCAGCGCCTGCAGTTGCAGACGCTGCTCAGGCGAAATGATGCCTTGCTGTTGTTGATCCAGCAGGGCGATGAGAAACCCATGGAACATCGCTTGAATAAACAACTGCTGTCGCGTCATTCCGGTCGAAGCCGGTTGCTGCCAGAACAACTTGGGCTGTTGCAGCATGTATGCGCTGAGCCCCTGGGCCAGCCCTTGGACTGAGGTTTCCCAGCGCAACTGATCATCGGCGCCCTGAGTCAACCGCTGGGGGTTGGAGTAATGGCGGGTTTCTCCTCTTGGCCAGCCATTGGCGACGAAATACATCAGCACGGTTTCATGCAGGGAACGCATGGTGGTGTGTCGGGACGCTGGCGTCTCGGTGCCACCCGAGAAGCCGGAAGTATCGACGTGGGTGCTCTGCACTTGCGTCTGGCGCTGGTCGATACCTGCGAAGGACTGGGCCATTTGCGCGGCGATGTATTCATCCAGCAAAGACGTGAAACTGGGTAGTTTGAGCAGTTCCTCGCGCAACAGGCGGGCATTTTCAAGCCGGTTGTTGGCAAGGGTCGCTTGCTGTGCTTCAAAGACAGCCCCAGCCACGGTTTGGGTGGAAATACTCAGGCTCGTCACCGACGCCAGCTGCGCTTGCTGGGCAATGGACAGATAATCAAGCAACGGCTGGCGCTGCACCGGATCCTTCAGCCAGGTTGCCAATTGGGTATTGAGCGCCCCACGGCTTTCCAGCTTTTCCAGGCCTCGAGCAGGTGTGTAGAGAAATACCCCTGCGCCTGGGGCGGGGCTCATGACAAACGCGCCCGCCAGTTCAATCGGCTGTTTATCGGGTACGCTCAGGTGCAGGGTTTGCACATGCATCGGCGCTTTTTGTGCCTGGCGCAAGGCATCAGTGGCCAGATAGACAGTGTCGAGCCAGTCGAGGTCCTGGAGCGTGAAGTGGCGCGTGCTTTGGCGCGCGGTCAATTGTGTACGGTCGGTCTGGGTTTCGCGGAAAAAATACGGAAGGTTATCGCTAGCCATCAAGTGCGCTCCATGCAGGCCTGGCTGCTGGATAAACAGCCATGAGTGATCCGGGAGGATCACTCTGGCAGTTCAGGCTTGCACCGATGCGCTATATATACAACGAAGCGTCATGCCTTGGAGTGCTCGGCGCAGGAGTCGCCTTCACCCCGAAAAAGCGCCAGTGACTTTAACAATGTGCCGGTGTCCCCTTGAGTGATGAACGCTTCACGAAAGGCTTTCCCGGTCTCCGGGTTGAACAGCCCGTCACGCTCGAACCGTTCAAATGCCTGCCTGGCCAGGACACCCGACCACCTGTAGGAGTAGGCGTTGGCACCGTAGTCGATAAGCTGTTCAAAGCTATTGAGTGGACGAGCGCCAGCCGGCCATTGCAAATGCCCGACTTGCGCGTTGCATTGGCTGAAAACCTCATGGGGTGTGCGTCCGTCACCGTGAGTGCGGTGCAACTCGAAGTCGACCAGGCTTGTGAGCAAAACCCTGGCGGTTTCCTGACTGGTCTGGGTGTGAATCAACCGGCTGATTTTGGTGGCCATGTCGTCAGGCAGAGGTTCTCCCGTCTGGAAATGGCTCGAGAGCCAGATCAGGAACGAGGGTGTAAAGCAGAACTGCTCCAAGACCTGACTGACGAACTCCGACGCGTCACGGCTCAGTTGTTCAATACTGGAGATTGCCCGGTAAGGCGCCGAGGTCAACAGGTGCTGCAGGCAGTGGCCGAACTCGTGTAGCAAGACCCGCAGCTGTAAATGACCCATCAAGCAAGGATGGGTCTTGGTCGGGGCCGGCATCTGGGTACGCAGCACCGCCATGGGCAGTTTTGGTCGTCCTTCAGCCGTCATTCGGTGGCTTCGTAGACTGGATGTGAAGCCAAACCCCGCCGCCTCACTGCGGCGATAAGGGTCAATGAACAAATGCCCGATCGGCTCTGCGTACTCCCTGAGCTCAAATACCCGCACATCCGGGTGCCAGGTATCGACCGTGGCCTGTTCGATCAAATCGACGCCGAACAGAGTCTTGGCGAACGCGCATAGCCTTTGCAGTACCCACTCAAATGGGAAGTAGTTGCCCACGGTTTGCTGGGAGATGCCCGCCAGATCCTGACGGATTTTTTCCGCGAAATAATCGTGGTCCCAGGGCTCCAACACATCGATACCGCGTTGCGCGGCATAGTTTTGCAGTTGCTGTGCCTCGTGGGTAAACGTTGTGCGTGCCAGGTCGATCTGTTGGTGAATAAATGCGCTGACCTGCTCCGTCGTGCCTGCCATCTGCTCCACCAGTGCCAGTTGGGCGAAATTGGCATGACCCAGCAGCTGCGCTTTCTGATGACGACTATAGAGCAGCGCTGTCAGCACCTGTTCATTGTCATTGGCAATCGCATCCGGGCCGCGGTCCACTGCACGGCTGTAGTAAGCGAGCATGATTTCCTTACGCAAGCCTCGATGATCGGCGTATGTCATCACCTCGCGAAAGGACTGCTCCGACAGGGTCAATAACCAGCCTTGCAGACCGGCCGCCGTAGCCGCGGCCGCCATGCGTGCCTGAGCTGAATCAGGCAATCCGCTCAACAATGACGCGTCCAGGATGTGCTTGCGCCATGCATCGTTTGCGTTTTTCACGCGGTCCAGGAATGCCTGGCTGAAGACGTCGATGTCTTGGTTCAACGCACTGAGCTGTAGCTGCTTGTCCGGTGACAGCTCAAGGCCGGCCACGCGGTACTTGCGCAGCTTTTTTTGCAGCGCGCCTTGGCGTTGCTCACTGAACAGCGCGGCGATCGGGCTGGCGGCCAGTTGTCGGTGAAGCCGATACAGGTCGCTATTGCCTGCCAGCTCGGCTTTGTACTGGGTTGCCATCGCTTGACTACGCGTTGATGCCTGCTGCCAGGCCAACCCTTGGGGGACGGAGTCAAGCAGCGTAAGGACATGCACAAAACCCTCCAGGCGCGCTTCCAGTTCATCCACGGCCAGCACCAGGTCATCCCAGGTGGGAAAGGCTGCCTGACTGGCAATAATCGAAGCGGTGGCACTGCGGCACTCGGTGATGATCTGCTGAATGGCGGGCAGCAGGTGGTGCGCCTGGATCGCTGAAAACGGCGGCCGATCATAGGGCAGCAGCAGGGGATTACTGTCGGGCATGGGGTCACTCTTTAAAAAATGGCAGTCGAAGCAGCCAGCCTAAAGAGTGAATAACCGCAGGGAGGAATAGATAGGTAGGGGCACCGACACGCAAATGTGGCGCCCCTTAAGGCGCCACGTTTGCGTGCACAGGCGCGCTCAGTAGCTCATGGCTGCTTGAGCGCCGCACCGTTGCCTGCGTTGGTCGGCTGCAACCTGAACACGTAGAACAGCACCGTCAGCAGCACCAGGAACACCGGGCCGACGTACAGCGCAATGCGGGTGTCCGGGAAGTACGCCATCAGGCCCACCACCAAAACCAGGAATGCCAGGGCCAGGTAGGAACTGACCGGGTACAGCCACATGCGGTATTTCAGGGCTTTCTGTTCGGCCGGGCTCAGGCCCTTGCGGAACTTGAGCTGGGCCAGCAGGATCATCACCCAGGTCCAGATCGCGCCGAAGGTGGCGATCGAGGTCACCCAGACAAAGACTTTTTCCGGCACCAGGTAGTTGAGCAGTACCCCCAGCAGCAAGGCAAAGATCGACAGCAGCAAGGCCTTGCGCGGTACGCCGTTGCTGGAGGTGGTGCCGAAGGTCGCCGGCGCCTGGCCGTTCTGCGCCAGGCTGTAGAGCATGCGCCCGGTGCTGAAGATGCCACCATTACAGGACGACAGCGCGGCGGTGATCACCACGAAGTTGATGATGCCGGCGGCGGTCTTGATACCCAGGCGCTCGAAAGTCATCACAAAGGGGCTGCCCTGGGTGCCGATTTCGTTCCACGGGTAGATCGACAGGATCACGAACAAGGCGCCCACATAGAACAGCAGGATGCGCCAGAACACCGAGCCGATGGCATTCGGGATGGTCTTCTGCGGGTTCTTCGCTTCACCGGCGGTGAGGCCGATCATCTCCACGCCCAGGTAGGCGAACATCACCATTTGCAGGGACATCAGCACGCCCTGCACGCCATTGGGCAGGAAACCGCCGTGGGCCCACAGGTTGGAGATGCCCAGTGCCACGCCGTCATTGCCGAAGCCAAAGGCGATGATGCCGACGCCGCCGATCACCATGGCAATGATGGTGACAATCTTGATCAACGCGAACCAGAACTCGAACTCACCGAACGCCTTGACCGCGATCAGGTTGATGGTGCCCATGCTGATCAGTGCCGCCAGGGCCCAGATCCAGCGCGGTGTGTCGGGGAACCAGACGCCCATGTACACGGCGACGGCGGTGATTTCCGCGACACAGGTCACCAGCCACAGGAACCAGTAGTTCCAGCCGGTGAGAAAGCCTGCCAACGGGCCGAGGTAGTCCTGGGCATAACGGCTGAACGAACCGGCGACGGGATTGTGCACCGCCATTTCGCCCAGGGCGCGCATGATCACCAGAATCGCCAGGCCGCCAATGATGTAGGAGAGCATGATCGCCGGGCCGGCCATTTCGATGGCCTTGGCCGAGCCGAGGAACAGGCCGACACCGATACAGGCGCCGAGGGCCATCAGGCGAATATGCCGTTCACCGAGTTCACGTTTGAGCGGGCCGCCTTGAGCGGTCTCGCCATGGGGCAGTGGGTTGCCGACGGGCATAAAGGTACAACCTCATTTTGTTATTGGATTAGCCACCGAGCCTCAGGTGTATCAGCGGATGGCCTGATACACCGGCTGGGACCGGGTCTGCCTCGTGGGCAAACCCGCCTGGCCGTAGGAAACCGGGCAGGTCAGCGGGGCGTGCAGTATAAAAAGCTACCGACAGGGCTTTTCACTTAATAAACAGCAAAATTTGGCGATAAGCCCCGTAAAAACCGCTTTCGGCGGCGGCAGCTCCAGGCGTCTAGATCGGCCTTCACGGCGCAAAACGGCAGGAATTATTACATAACTTGTCTGCAACCGGGCGCTTGTGCCCGGGCTGTTGGCAAGCGAGCCGTCATCAGTCGCCAAGGCTAATCCACACTGAAAAACACGCGCCTGGCCAACGCCCGCGAAATGCTCGCCCGATCAATCTCCAGGGTCTGGCGCACGCGCCCGGCCTGGCCGGTACGCATACGTGCAAAGGCTTGCGCCTCGACCTCGGCCTGGGCCTGGCGCCCCAGGCGCTCCTGCTCGGGGCTCTTGAGATGTGCGGCGGTGTAGTGGTCATCCGGGCCCTGGCTGCGTTCATAGTGAAAGTGAGCATAGCACAGAGGTTGTTCGGTATGGGCATCCGCCACCACGTATACCTGCAGGAAATCTCGGGTTTTGCCCTCAAGCGGTACGCGGGCGTCCTGGCGAATGATGGTCACCTCGTTGAGACTGTGCAGAAAAGCCAGGTCCTCTGTGCTGTCCAGCTTGAGTTTGCTGGCGCGAACCCGTGCTTGCACGCCGGCCGCCTCCAGTCGCAGCGCCGCTGCCCGCAGCTCGCCTTCCCGGGCCCTGGCATTGCCGAGCTGCACGGCCGACAAGCGCGAATGGTCCAGGCTGCGCAGTTTGCCGGCAATACTGTCGGCCACCATCCGTCGGCTGGTGGCCTGCTCCTCAAGCAACGCTTGCTGGGACGCCGGCGTGCAGGTCGCGGCCAGCGCTTGCACCTTGAGGATCGCTTTGTCGACATCGCGCAGCAGACGCTGCCCCTTGTTCATCAACGCGCCCAATTGCGGATCGGCCGCGGAACGCGGGGCTGGTTGCTTCTCGGGATCCCAGACGCCGTCCGCCGCCTCGGTGAAGGTGGCGATCACATTGTCCTTGGCATCCACCAGTTCCGCCGTCTCGGCACCACTGCCCTGGGCGCGGTCCTTGAAGCGGGCCACATACACATCACGATTGCGTGTACGAATGATCTTCTTCTGCCGCGCTGCGGTTGCCACAGGCGCACTGGCGGTTGGCGCATCCACAGCCAGCAGCCCCGCCAGCTCCTCCTCCACCTGCTTGCGCAAACCACCCAGCAACGACTGGAGCTTTTGCAGAT
This sequence comes from Pseudomonas synxantha, assembly GCF_900105675.1. Classification (NCBI taxonomy): domain Bacteria; kingdom Pseudomonadati; phylum Pseudomonadota; class Gammaproteobacteria; order Pseudomonadales; family Pseudomonadaceae; genus Pseudomonas; species Pseudomonas synxantha. The sequence goes on from NZ_LT629786.1 coordinate 4,255,221, forward strand.
AGGGCAAGTCAAAGCTCTCCGGCGTCATGGCGCGCCAGAACTCGATATGATCGTCGGTCGAGGCATACACCTGGCTGAAGCTTTTAAGCAGTTCGATGCGTTCATCGCGGGTCACGGCCAATTGCTCCAGGTCCGCCAGGGAACGGCTGGCACACCGGGCCCGGTTCATCACCTGGTTCAAACCCTGGTAGAACTCGTCTTCCAGTGGCGGGCCGCCGGCATCGATACTCAGGCCCCACAGGGAGGTCATTTGCAGGGTCTTGAGGTCCACGTTAGACGGCCGCGCGGGTATCTGTGCCACCAGCGCAGCGGCTCTATCACGCCCCAGGCGCGGTACGTTGCGCAATTGATGCATGGCACTGATTTCCAGGGTGCGCCACTCAATCGCCGACGCCTGTACCACCACCAGTTCGCTCATCCGCGCCTGGAGGCGGATATGGGCTTGATGGTTAATATCTGACTCAGCCTCCTCGGCGCTCTCGTTTTCCAACAACTCCAACAGCGGCCTGACCTGGGCATTGATCCGCAGCATGTGCTCCCGGACCTGGGCATCCAGCAGCAGCAAGGCCAGAATCAGCGATTCCAGCACTTCGCAAAGATCCTCTTCGTAATGGGGCCGTGGCTTGATCTCCCGCAGTCGCGTGAGCAGTTGCAGCTCGTGCTGGGAGAGGCGCACCTTGTTCTGGACTTCCGTGCGATAGCGCTCGCGGACCTGGGAAAGTTGCTCATCGCTGAGGGGGGCGGCCTGGCGCATCAGTCTCCCCGCGACTTCCATGGCTGCCTGGGCGCGTATGCGTGCCTGGCTTGCCTCAAGGTACTCACGCTCAAGCGTGGGCAGTGAAGCCAGCGCCGCCTGTTGCGCACTTTGAATCACGCTGTCGGCATTGCCGCCGTCCAGGTAGAGGCGCAAATCAACATCCCAGCGGCCCTCGCCCAGCGCTTTGAGCCGGGGGCCGAGGGTGGCGCCATCGGCGCTGATCACTCGCACGCGACCTTCTTCAGCCTGGACCCGGTACAAGTGCCCACGCACCAGGGCCTGCCACTGGGCCGGGGTGTGCGTGGTATCACGCAACAAGCCACGCCAGCGGCCGCTTTGTTCGGCGTCGGGCAGGGCCTCGGGCCAGGGCTCGGCGAACGCCTTGAGGCTCAGGGTGCGCAGTCGGGCCCGCTGGGCGGCGGTCAAGGTCGAGCGGGCATTGGCCCAGCCGGCGGCGGCGCGGAAGGTCGCAGGCAGCGGGATCTGCGTCGGCACCGGCCGCCCTGGAATAACTTCGGGCTGTGCCAAGGGCGCAAACAGCGGATGCTCCATTGGCACCTGTTGTTGTGGATCGTAAGGAGCGCCCTGGTGGGCGAGGATCAGTGTCAGGTTCATCACTACATCCACGACCGCCGCGCTCTGCACTTGCTCATCGCCGCTGGCCAGCCCCTGGACATCCTGTTTCAAGCTGTCCATCAGTTGCAGTAGCCACCCGCCCAGCATCCAGGGTCCCTGTGCGAACGGCAGCACAGCGCCGAACAGCAACCACCCGGCCTGTTTCAAACTGGCCCAGCGCTGTTCGGTATTTGACACCGATTGCCGGTCGGCCAGCGCCATCAGGGCCTTGGCGGTCGCGTTGAACACCTGGCTGGTCGGCCCCTCGGCACTGACCTGTTTAGCGAGTTGCGCTGGTGCGGGTTTTTCATACTGGGTGAACTCATCACCCGCCAGAAAGCGACGTATATGCGGTTCGTCAAAACCGCCGTTGGCATAGACCGCCCGGCGCCCAGGGGCGAGCCAGGTCAGCGCGCCGTCCTGCAACGGGCCTGGGGCCTTGATTGCGGCGAACAAGGCGCCTATCGACACAAACTCCAGCAACATCGGTTCCAGCAAGGGCCGGTACAGCAGGTGAATACCGGTCTGCAGCCGTCGTGGGCCGATGATGAATTGGTTGGCAACCACATTCTCAGCCGCGTCCGACGAGGCCTTGAAAGCCAGCGGCCACAACGCCATCGCTTGGCCGTCGACCTGGCGGTCGGCGGTCTTGGCTTGCAACACGGCATGTACACGTTTGAAGCCTTGCCGGGTCAGGCCGTGCTCGCCCTTGATCTTCAATTCCAGCGCCAGCATCGGCAGCTGCACGCGCAGTTGGCGCCTGAACAGCTGTAGGCGGCGGGTGGACTGCTGCGGGTCATCCACCAGTTTCTGCTTGAGCAGATCCGGGTACGCCTGGCCGACATTGGCGCGGGTCACGCAACCCTTGAGCAGGTTGTACGTCAGCCATGCCGGGGCCTTCGCATTGTCGAGGGTGATCGCCGTGGGGGTAGCGGGGAATCCGGCCAGGTTCTCCAGAGCCAACTCGGTAAGGGTGACGGTTACGGGGTCGACTTCACCCGCGATGAAACCGCCCTGCACCGGCACTGCGGCGGCGACCACGCGTTTGAACGTCAGGCGGATATTGCCGGGGCGTACTTCCTGGGCACTGGATTCGCGCCTCAAGCACGCTTGCAGGACGTTGTCGGCAAACTGCTGGATCGAGCCGATACCCTCGAGAAAATGCGCCCCGGCACTGTCCTGGCGCGCCAGCACCCAGGCCTGGAGCAGCCGCGCATAGGCAATGCTGTCAGCGTCGCTGGCCTGGGCCAGCCACAGCGGCATGACATTGCGCAGGTTACGCTGCAACTCGCTGGGCCGGGAGACAAACCAGCGGCGCGCGTCGGTGATGTAGTTGAGCAGCGCCTGATGTTGCCCGGGCGCCAGGGGGATGCTGCGGTCGATGCGGTCGATATCGCGCAGTTGCTGCGCCAGGTAGCTCGCCGCCAAGGCGTCGAACGGATCGCCCTCGACATCGGCGGCAAACCACTGGGTCAGCGCGCCGGGCGTCGGGGCATAGGCCGCCAGCCGCGTGGCGACATCTTCGAGGCGGGGCAACGGATGAAGGCCAGTGGCGGGGTTGAACAGTACACGCTGCGGCCCATGGCTGAGGACCAGCAACGGCAGCATCTGCGCCGCGTCATTCGCTCCAGGTTCGCCGCGCAGGTACAGGGCCTGCACGCGTACCGCATCACCGTGCAGGCTCCACTGCGGGTCAGGCCGGCTGGGGCGCAGCAAGTGCCTGGGGAATACGCTGGCAAAACGTTGCGCGGTAAAACCTGGCGGCGGCGGGGTTTCATAGAGCAACGCCAGCAGGTCATCCGACACATAGCCCCAACGCGTCATGTTCACCGGCAAGTCTTCGCGCCACCAGGCTTGCAGGTGCCGGGCATAGGCCCCCAACAGCAGCGCTCCGCAGCGATTGACCAGGGCTTCCAGTTGCGCCAGGGTCGGGCCGCCGGGCACGAACACCTCGCGCTGGCGCTGCACAACCACCTGGTAACCCTGCACCAGCTGCAGCGGCTTGGCCGTGGCCAGGCGCTGCAGTAAACAATCGACCAGAGGCTGGTAGACCAGGGCGTCGTCGCTCTCGTCCGGCGTGCCGATATAAAGCCGCTCGGCATGCCAGGTTGCTGCCCCGAAGTGTTGGTCCAGGTCAGCCTGGGCACTTTGCTGCGCGACCGTGCGCAACGACGGCGGCGGATGCAGCAGGGTGTGGATTTGTTCGATAGCCGCCTGGCGTGGCGACGCCGGGGCGGGGTTGAGGGTGGTCATGATGAGCGCTCTCCATCCGGTTAAAACGGCAACGCTACGCCCTGCCCTTCGCCCCATTGCCATAGACAATTACCGCTGTCGATGCCCCGCCACGCGAGTCCCGCTGAGGTAGTTAATTACCCTCTGGGCCGGCGTCGCGCTCCGTAGTGTGGGCCGGTCGTTTTCTTCGACAGCTGTGCAAAGGCCCGCACGGATCACCCACACTACGGAAAACCCTGGATATGCCCGCACTCCCGTCCCCTACCCATGAAGAGCTGCTGCGCCAACTCAGCCTGTGCACCAGTAGCTTGCAGAGCCTGCTTGATTGCCAGCCGCTGTTCGCCACGCAACTGAGCGCCGCCTTGCGCCAGGAACTGGGTGAACTGTTGCCCGACCAGCTTCTGAACCCTGATGCGCTGTACTTGAATGAATACACCTACGACAGCCCCTCGCAGGTGCCGCGTATCACGCGTTCGCGCAACCTGACCCAGGTCGTGCAAGCGGCCGTTGTTACTGGCGCCGCACCCACCCTGCTCGCCAAGGCGACGCAAGCCGCGCCCGACGGTCCGGCCATGGGCTTCTACCGCGACGCGTTGAGCGCAGGCACGAACGGCGAGTTTGCCGCCCTTGAAGTGGCGGCCTTGGATGCGCTGGTCGATGACCTGCGCCAGAACAGCCTGCTGGCTTATCAACGCAGGCTCCGGGATTTCTGGTCCGGGCCGCACCCGCTCACTGGCGCCCTCAGTGTCCAGGATGCCGTAAGCCAACAGCTGCGTGACCTGATGCGTATCGAAGCGGACCTGAAACTGCTCAACGCGCGCCAGGCCAAGCACCCGGACCTGACACTGCTGGCCGAAGGCCGGCAATTGATCGAGAACCTGCTGCTGCATGAAACCTCGGGGGCCGCGACCCCGCCGCGGGCGGTCAGCCTCACCCTGTATGACCCACAGACGCCCACGTGGTCGGTGCCGCTCAACGGGGCGTTCATCCTCAGCGAACAATTGCACTCGACGCTGCCGGCGGTGCTGTACACCCCGCAATATGGTGGCGAAACCTTCAAGGACTTTTTCACCCTGCAAAACACCTTGAGCAGGCGCTTGGTCAGCGGCACAGACAAACACCTGTTATTGGCCAACGTGCCGAGTAGCGAACGCGAGCGCGCCAGCGAAGTCTTGAAGAGCGGGCAGAACCTGCGCTTTACCACGATCACCGGGCCGGTGTTCAGCCACTGCCTTCACGCCCAGCGCGAACAGCAGCAGGCGGATATCACCCACGCCTTTGGTACCCCCAACACCACGTTCGAGGCATTGACCGACACGCTGCACACCCACTTGGCGCTGCCGTTGGCGGGCAACAAGGCGCTGCTGGAGCGCCTGCCCGCGGCCCTCGACCCCATGGCATTCACCGCCACAGCCCACACCGCGCCCGACAGCGAACAGCAAAAGCACCTGATCCACCTGTGGGATTCGCTCAACGATCAAATCGGCTACCTGCTGGACAAGGACAGACACCCGACATTGGACAGCGTGTTATCGACGCTGCTCGAGGAAACCTTCCCCCAGTTACCCACGGGCGCCCGCACAGACGACTTATATGTCAACCGCTACCGCAGCGACAGTGCGGGCACCCGCCACCTGGAATCCTCCCAGCCTCTGCGCGAAGCACTGTTGCGGCGCTTGCCCACGGACACTGTGCAGGACCAACCCACGGATGTCGCAATTGCCCAGGCGGTATTCGCCAGCCCCAGCGCGGTAGCCGAAACCGAGCAAGTGGCCTGGAACGGCACCCTGCAAGGACTGGTCGGAACCCTGCGCACGCGCTTGCCGACGCAGGTCACCGCCTATTGGCACACCCCCCCGGTGGCTGGCTTAAGCTGCCCGCAAATCAAGCTCAACGACCTGTACCGTCAGTGCCTGGACGTGCAGGCGCGCCTGCGCTTTATCGACAATACCCTGAGCCCGGCCGCCAAGCTGTTGATCGAGCGCGTGCTGGGGCATCCCAGCCAGGCGCGGCGCGAAGCCCGCTTCAGCCATGGCCGGCGGCCCGGGGTGTATCAACTGACGATCGACACCGGCAGCGCTCAAGGCCAGCGACTGGCTGGATGCTTCGTCTTGACCCCCAGCGACGCCAGCCTATCAACCCTGCCCCACTGGCCCAACGGGCACAAGAACCTGAGTACCCAAGGCAGCGGCGGCAGCACGGTGCATGGCCCAGTGGTGCTGTTTTCCCCCGGCCAGGGGCTTGAAGAATTCCCGACCTTGCAGATGCTGCACGAGGGATTGAGCGCCCGTCTCGACGCCGCCGAGGAAGCTGGCAGGCTGCTCGCCTGTACCCTGCCGATCGGCCAGGCCCAGCAGCTCGATGGGCTCTGGGGCCTGCACCTGAGCAAGGTGTTCAGGCCGATTGAAGGCGACTTCATTGCCGATACCGTGCAAAGCCTGCTGGACAAACAGCTCGATGACATCCAGCCCCTGCTGGGCCAGGCCGGACACTGGAGCGAAACCGACTTCAAGCCCACCTGTGGCCCCGGCGACGTCGAGCACAACGGCCGTGCCGGACTGGCGGAACTGCTGGACACATCTGCCGCATTCATGGCGCGCAACCAACTGCTGCTCGATGAGCACCAGCCAAACTGGGAGAAACGCCTCAGCCCGACAGACAAAGCCCGCCTGCACAACCGCGCCCAAACAGCCCTTGAGAAGCAGCAGGCACTGGCGCACCAGTGGAAGGTCGTACCCGCGTTGAGCGAATACGCCAGGCAACAGGTGATGGATAAGATCAATGCGCTACCGGCCTTGAAAGCGTTGGCCGCCACCGTCAAGGCCGGGTGCCCTGGGCCTGAGGCAGACCCGGACCTGACCCTGGTCACCCGTACCGAACGGGTACGCATCAGCGCCGGCAGTGGCTTTGGCTCGAGTCATGAAAGCGTGGGTGACGTCGAGCGGATGAGCCTGACGCAGCTGCTCCTGAGAAATACCAAACCCTGGGAAAAGAGCCTCACCTGGAGCGCTGACGACAAGCTCGACGCCACACTGACCAACGCCGCAGGCCAATGGCTGCGCGATGGCCGCAGCAAACCCATCACCTTGGCAAAAGACGTGCTGGAACAGTGGCTCAAAGAGCTGGATATCGGCCCGCGCTATATCGAAAACGTACTCCAGCAAAACCTCTATCCGCAGCCCATGACGAGCCAGGCCCAAACCCTGAAAGACACGTGGATGGCCGCCCAGCAGGCCACCTTGAGTTACGCCGCGTTATTGGCCGAGCTGAACCCGGACGCCTATAGCACGCCGCTGGCCAGTGACAACGCGCAAAAGAAAGCCGCCGCCTGGGTCACCGCGGTACTGGCAGCCCCCGATCCAAAAAACCGCCAGCCCGTAGACGGCCAGAGCGTGATCGCTGCGGCGCTGATGTTCAATCCCGCCAGTGACGCTCCCGAAGGGCGTGGCGGTCAAACGGTAAACGGTGTGCTGCTGATCGGTACGGCGGTCGAAGAGCCTGTCGTGCTGTATGCCCCGGACGCGCCGGATGGGCAGTTGCTCAGGGAGATCAAAAGCGAGGCCGAGTTGGCTAAGCTGGCGCAGACCCCGGCCTGGCAGGCTTACCTCAAAGCCAGCTTGCCTGCCGGTACGCGCTTGTTGAACCCACGATTCGCTCCCCACACCGAGAATTTCCTCGCCGGGCTGTATCGCCAGAATCACCAGTACCTGGCAAACCAGGCCGACGACCAGACGCTGAGCAATGAGGAACTGGAGAGCCAGTCCGCCTTCAACAAGGTGATGTACGGCGTCGAGATCGCCTTGACCGCACTCGGCGCGTTCCCAGGCATAGGGCACTACGCCGCGTCGACCGTGAAATGGCTGGCCCGAGTGGGCGGCCTGACGCTGCAGACCCTGCGCAAACTGGGGCGCAACATCCCCGGGCTGATTGTGCGCCATGGCTTTGCGGGCCGGGTCATGGTCGAGATGGCGAACGCCGGCGCGCCCCTTGCCGGTATCAGCCTGCGCCCACTGCCCTTGGTGCTCGGTTCGGGCGCGCGCGGTACAACATCGATGAGCCAGGCTATCCTGCCGGGCTATCAGCGTGAATTCCAACGCCAGAGCGCCAACCTGGCAGTGCCCGGCGGGATTCCCGCAAGCGCTTCCCTGGCCGAAGGCAATGCCATTTATCGGACCGCGGGCTCGCCCTCGACCTTGCTGGTGCGCGGCACCCACGCCTCGGGCGATGAGGTCGTTCTGCGTATCCAGGATTCGTTCAACCTCTACGATCCCAATGGTGTGGTCGCACGGGTGCTGACACCCTCAGGTGCCAGCACGCCCTTTCGCTTGCGCCGGGTCGCGGGCACGCAGCGCTGGGCGCTGGACACCCTGGAACGCCTGCCCGGTGGTGCCCCCAAGACCAGCCAGGAAGTGGACGAAGCGCTCAGGCAGTGGCAGGTGTACGTCGCCACCACACTGGCGCAAAATCCCGGACAGACGCCCGCCCTCACACCGGCCGTATTTTTCGCCGAACGCGGTATCCCGTTCAGAACCTGGAGCCAACACGTTAAACAGAGCGGAGAAATAACGGCCCGGGGTATCGAACGCCTCACTTTCGAAGCCAAGCCCTTCAGTGATTCGACCTTTATGCGCTGGGCCGAGGCGCCCCATAAAACGCCCCAGAGCGCGCAGTTGTTCAGGCAGGAGAACAGCGTGAAGCTCTCGGTGTGGGAAATCTATGTCCAGCGAGATGGTGCGCTGACCATCAGGGGCATGGCCCGGCAATCAAAAATACTCAATACGCGCATCACCGGAAAATACAACCGGCGTATCACTGACCAGCACCTGAAAGCCTGGTACGAAAAAACCCGCGACCCGGCCCACCGCAACAGAATCGCCCTCGAGAAGTTCGCCATCGAAAACGGCATCCATTTGCCGTCTTGGTACCGCTACGTTCGCCTGGACGGCAGCTTCAAAGGGGACGCCTTCCTGGTGCGCCGCCTCAAGCGCCTGAACATTGCGGTGACCGCGGTAGCCGAGCCGGTGCCCGGTCCGTCTACAGCACCCGTCTGAAGCGTCAATCTACGTCTACGCTTTAGACAAGTCCGATCAATCTGCACGCATGGATCAATCGACTATGGGCGCTCTGTGGCAAACCGATCCGAGCAAGACTGCAATCAACAACGACAGCCCGTCCCCCGCGCCTTTGTCGAAAAAGAAACCGCCGCCTCGCCTTTGGCGACGGCTGGGTTGGCTGATCCTGTTGATGGCTGTGCTTGCCGGTGCTTATGCCGCGTTGCGGGAAATGCGCAGCGCCCACTGGCAAGCCCGCTTGTTCAGTCAATGGGCAAGCGAGCTGACCTACAGCGTCGGTCCTGGCGCCAGCGACGCCATGGTGTATCCCGGCGCCGGGCCCTTTGACCAGCGCCTGGGCTACAGCGCCCTGGGCGAGTTCCTGCCGCGCCTGCTCAAGCGCAACTATGTGATCGTATCCCAGGCACGCTTCTCCGAGGCGCTGATGAATTACAGTCGCCATGGGTTATTTATTCCCTACGCCGAGAAACTCCAGGCCGGGTTGTCGATCACCGATTGCCGCGCCACGCCGCTATATCAGTTCAGCTATCCGCCGCAGCTGTATGCACGCTTCACTGACGTGCCACCGCTGCTGGTGCACAGCTTGTTATTCATCGAAAACCGCGAACTGCTGGACCCCGACCCGGCCCAGGCCAACCCGGCCGTGGACTGGCCACGATTTGCCAAGGCGGCCTGGTCGCAAGTCGCCCGCCAGTTGCACTTGCCCGGGCAAACGGCCGGCGGCAGCACCTTGGCGACCCAACTGGAAAAGTACCGCCACTCACCCGACGGCCTGACCCTGTCAGGCAGTGAAAAAATCCGCCAGATGCTGTCCGCCAGCGTGCGCGCCTACCAGCATGGCCCCGACACCCTGGCCGCCCGGCAAAACGTGGTGCGCGACTACCTCAACAGCGTGCCGCTGTCGGCAGTGCCCGGTCATGGCGAGGTGCACGGCATGGCCGAAGGGCTGCGGGTGTGGTACGGCGCCGATTTTGCCCAGGTCAACCGGGCGCTGGCGGACACTGGCCGAGCCCCGACCAGCCTCGCCGCACGTGGCCTGGCCTTGCGCCAGGTACTTTCGTTGATGATTGCCCAGCGCCGTCCTTCCCATTACCTGATCAAGGGCCGCGACGAGTTGACCGAACTGACCGACAGCCACCTGCGCTTGTTGGCCCATCATCAGATCATTGATGCCGACCTGACCAAGGCGGCGCTGGCTGCCCAGGTCAGTTTCCGTGATTGGCAACAGCAACCGACGTTGCAACGGGTCGACAGCAATAAAGGCATCAGCGTGGCGCGCAGCCAATTGGCCGGCCTGCTCAACCGCCCGCTGTACGACCTTGATCGCCTCGACCTGGCCGCCACCAGTACCTTGCAAGGCTCCTTGCAGAACCAACTCACCGACTACCTCAAGCAGCTCGCCGAACCAGCGTATGCCGCCAAGCTCGGCCTGCTCGGTGAACGCTTGCTCAGCCCCGCCAGCACCGCACAGGTGCGCTACAGTTTTACCCTGTTCGAGCGCACCGCCGACGGTGCGCGGGTGCGGGTGCAAACCGACAATACCGACCAACCGTTCGACATCAACGAAGGCAGCAAGCTCGAACTGGGCTCCACCGCCAAGCTGCGGGTGCTCACCACCTACCTGCAGATCATCGCCGAGCTGCACGAGAAGTACGCCGTACTGGCCCCGGCCGCCCTGAAGAAACTCGACATCGCCGAGCAGGATCGTATCAGCCGGTGGGCCGTCGACTACCTGATCCAGGCTACGGATAAATCCCTGGCAAACATGCTCGATGCTGCCCTCGACCGCACCTACTCGGCCAGCCCCTACGAAGGTTTTTTCACCGGTGGCGGCCTGCATCACTTCCATAATTTTCGCAATGAAGACAACCACCGCAACCCGACCTTGCGTGACGCCCTGCGCGAGTCGATCAACCTGCCCTTCATTCGCCTGATGCGTGACCTGGTGCGCTTCACCACCTACTCTGGCGCCAACAACAGCGCGGCACTGCTCAAGGACGACAGCGACCCGCGTCGCCAGGAATACCTCGCCGGTTTCGCCGACCGTGAAGGTACGACCTACCTGCGCAAGTTCTGGAAGAAGTACCAGAAGAAAGACACCCAGGCACGTCTCGATACTTTTCTCGACGGCCTGCGCCCCACGCCCATGCGCCTGGCCGCCGTACACCGCTACCTGTTGCCCGACGCCAGCCAGGACAGTTTCAACCGGTTCGTGCGTGCGCACCTGACCGGCGCCAAGGCGAATGAAAAACTCAGCGACGAACGCCTGCAAAAACTCTATCGGGATTACGGCCCCGGGGCCTATGACCTGCCGGACCAAGGTTATATCGCCAAGGTCCACCCGTTGGACCTGTGGCTGGTAGGCCACTTGCTCAAGCATCCCGAAGCGACGTTCAGCGAGGTGGTCAAGGCCAGCCAGTTCGAACGCCAGGAGGTCTACAGCTGGTTGTTCAAGAGCCGCCATCAGAGCGCCCGTGACAGCCGGATCCGCACCATGCTCGAGGTCGAAGCCTTCCTGGAGATCCACCAGCGCTGGCAGGCCGTCGGTTACCCCTTCGACCACCTGGTGCCGTCCCTGGCCAGCGCCATTGGCAGCTCCGGCGACCGCCCGGCGGCCCTGGCCGAGTTGATGGGGATCATCCTCAACGACGGCGTGCGCCTGCCGGTACTGCGCATCGACAGCCTGCACTTCGGCGCCGGCACGCCCTATGATACCCGCCTGGTCAACGATCCCAACCGCAGCAAGCGCGTGATGCCGGTGGAAGTGGCCCGGGCCCTGCGCGGCGCACTGTCCCAGGTGGTGGACGCCGGCACAGCCAAGCGCGTGGCCGGCAGTTTCAAGCTGGCCGACGGCACGCCCCTGGCCATGGGTGGCAAGACCGGCACCGGCGACAACCGCATCGAAGCCATCGGCGCCGGTGGGCGGATACTCAGCTCCAAGGCGATCAACCGCACCGCCACCTTTGTGTTTTTTATCGGTGACCGCCACTTCGGCACCCTCACCGCGTTCGTTCCCGGCAGCTCGGCCCAAGGCTTCACCTTTACCTCGGCCTTGCCGGTGCAAGTGCTCAAGGGCATGGCACCGATGCTGGTGCCGTATCTGGAAGCGACGGGAGAGGCGCTGTGCCACCGGTCATGAAGCGGGCTGCAGCGCATCGAAGATAATGTGCGTGCTCGTCTGCCGGACCGCGCCAGCGGATGTTCCTTTCACCCCCCTCTTACACCTGCCGCTGCCCGACCATCAGTCGCCCGAGCTTGCCAAATAAAAAGATATATCTTAAGTTCTATCTTAATCGAGACGGAGAACTTAAAAATGAGAGAGCACCACCCTCACCATGGCCGTGACGGCTTCGATAAACGCCCGGGCCGCGGCCCTCGGGTGTTCGCGCCGGGCGACTTGAAACTGCTGTTGCCGGCGCTGATCGCCGAACAGCCCTGCCATGGCTACGACTTGATCCGCCAGATCGAAAACCTGTTCGACGGCGCCTACACCCCGAGCCCGGGCGTGATCTACCCCACCCTGACCTTTCTTGAAGAGAGCGAATTGATCAGCGGTGACGCCGAAGGCGGAAAAAAACGCTACACAATCACCGACGCCGGTCGTCTCTTCTTAAGCGAACAGGCGGTTGCCCTCCAAGGCATTCGCATGCGCATGGAAGTCAGCAAGCGCTCACTGCGCGGCCACGACCGCCCGCCGGAAATCCACGAGGCGGTGCACAACCTGCGTCATGCCTTGCATTCGCACCATGGGCGTTGGAGCCCGGAAGAAATCGTTCGTGTCGCGGCGCTGCTCAACGGCACCGCCCAAGCCATCGTCGACGGGAAAGACCAATGAATACTCAAGCCATCCATCGCGTTACCCACGAAATCAAACGCCGCCGCCTGCAAGTCCTACGGGTGGTCGACCTCACGCCGCACATGCGCCGCATCACCTTGGGCGGTCCTGAGCTGGCGGGCTTCATCAGCCTGGGCAGTGACGATCACATCAAGCTGCTGTTCCCGCAGAACGCCGCCGAACAAGCCGCACTGGAAAGCCCCACATTCACCATCAAGGGCGACGGCCCGCAACCGGCCATGCGCGATTACACGCCACGGCGCTACGACTTGAGCATCGGTGAACTGGATATCGACTTCGTGCTGCACGGCGACGGCCCCGCCTCCACCTGGGCCGAGCAGGTGCAGGTCGGCCAGTACCTGTATATCGGCGGGCCACGGGGCTCGATGATCGTGCCGGATATCTTCGACAGCTACCTGTTGATTGGCGATGAAACCGCAATCCCGGCCATCGCGCGGCGCCTGGAAGAACTGCCGGCGGGTCGAAAGGTGCTGGCGGTGATAGAAATCGCCGATGCAGCGGAACAGCAAGTGCTGAAGAGTGCTGCGGATGTTGAGACTATTTGGGTGGTGCGCGGCCAGGAAGATCTGCTCGATGTAGTACGCAATCTGACGCTGCCTGGCGGCACGCTGTACAGTTTTGTCGCGACCGAAACCAAGTTGTCACGCCAGGTGCGGCGGGTGTTGCTGGATACGCACAAGGTCAACGAGGAGTTCTTGAAGGCTGTGGGCTACTGGCGGGCCGAAGGCAGCGAAGACGCATAAGGCTGACACGGTCGAAATGTGAGAGGGGGCTTGCCCTACTGTCAGTCAGTTAAGGCTTTTTGTAGGAGGGCGATGTACGCTTAAGTGACTGAAGCCCCCTCCCACATTGGATCAAGCTGAATCAGTTGGAGTGCGCCCGGCCCAGGCGTTTATCCAGCCCCACCACTACCAGCGCCACCAGCACAAACCCCGCCAATAGCCCTCCGGCATTCACAAACACCTGTGGGTAACCCAGGGTCAGCACATCAATGAACGGGTACTGATACTGCCCGAGCAAATCCCCGCGCAACAGCACATAACCGAAGTACACCAATGGGTAGATCACCCAGGCACCAATGTGCCTGAAACGCAGCTGCCCCTTGGGCACGCACCGCCACCAATAGATCACAAACAGCAGCGGCATCACGTCATGCAGCAATTCATCCGCGATGAATTGAAAGCCTTCGGGGCTCCACAAATGCCGCAGCAGCAGGTTATACGCCAGGTTCACCACAACGATGCTCACGGCGATTGCGCTGCTGACCACTGGCGCCAGGAAAAACCGTTTCATCGCTGAGTCGCGCTGGCCCCCTGCATAACTGAGCACCACCACCGCCAGGGTGTTGGTCAGCACCGTGAAGAAACTGAAAAAGCTGATCAGCCCACCCATCAGGCTGGCGTCGATGGCCCAGCGTGAATAGAAGATCAGGTATTGCTGGATCGCCAGCCCCACCCAACCGGCCAGCGCCGCTACCGCCACAAAGCGCTTCATGGCCTCAATCCAGCGGGCGTTTGGTGCGCATCAGTTTGACGTACAGGCTTTCGACTTTCTCCCGTGCCCAAGGGGTCTTGCGCAGGAAGGTCAGGCTCGACTTGATGCTCGGGTCGCTCTTGAAGCAGCGGATATCAATACGCTCGGCCAGGCCGCTCCACTCGTAATGTTCAACCAGGGTGGTGAGCACGTGTTGCAGGGTCACACCGTGGAGCGGGTCGTTGCTTGTCGCGGTCATGCCGGGCCTTTTGCAAATAGAGGAAACACAGCCGCGCACCTTAGCCGACGAGGCGTGCAGGTGGAAGCATCGCATTGAATATAGCCCGCCAGGAAAAGTTCCCTTTCCGACGCAAAAAGAGATGTTATATTGTAACCATATCTATCAGTCGTTTTACCTAGGAATAACCGATGTCCCTGCCTTCTCTCTGGCGCTTGTCCCCCTTCGCCGCCGCCTTGTTGATCAGCTCCCCAGCCCACGCCCTGGAACTGCCACCCCAAGTGGTCACCGGCAACCCGCTGGGCAGCGAACAACTGGCCTCGCCTACCACAGTGCTGGAAGGTGATGAGCTGACCCTGCAACAAAAAGGCAGCCTCGGCGAAACCCTGAACAAGCAACCAGGGGTGTCATCTTCGTATTTCGGCCCGGGCGCCAGCCGCCCGATCATTCGCGGCCAGGATGGCGACCGCATTCGCATCCTGCGCAATGGTGTAGGCGCGCTGGACGCGTCGTCACTGTCCTACGACCACGCGGTGCCGCTCGACCCGATCAATGTAGACCGCATTGAAATCGTGCGCGGCCCGGCTGCCCTGCTGTATGGCGGCAGCGCCATCGGCGGTGTGGTCAATACCTTCGACAACCGCATCCCCACCGAGGCTATCGAAGGCATCCACGGCGCCGGCGAGTTACGCTACGGCGGCGCCGATACCACCCGCAGCAGCGCGGGCAAGCTGGAAGCCGGCAACGGCACCTTCGCCCTGCACCTGGATGCCAATGCACGGGAATTCAACGACCTGAAAATCCCAGGTTATGCCCGCAGCCGCCACGCCCCGAACACCGAAGACGGCCCAGGCAAGAACGGCCGCCTGGGCAACAGCGACGGGCGCCAGGACGGTGGCGCCGTCGGTGGTTCCTACACCTGGGACGATGGTTATGCCGGGCTCTCCTACAGCAACTACGACAGCAACTACGGCTCGCCGGCCGAGCAGGACGTGCGCATCCGCATGCAGCAGGATCACTACGCCTTTGCGTCCGAAATCCGTAACCTGCAAGGGCCATTCACCTCGGTGAAACTCGACGCGGGCTACACCGACTATGAACATCGCGAAATCGAAGGCGGCGAGACCGGTACGATCTTCAAGAACAAAGGCTATGAAGCCCGTGTTGAAGCTCGCCACCAGCCGATCGGCCCATTCGATGGCGTGGTCGGCGCCCAAGTGACCCGCAACGAGTTCTCGGCCCTGGGCGAAGAAGCTTTCGTGCCGCAGACCGACACCAATGCCGGCGCACTGTTCATCCTCGAAGAAATGCAGGCCACCGAGCGCCTGAAACTCAGCCTCGGCGCCCGCGTGGAACACACCAGCGTCGATCCCGATGCCAAGGGCAACGAGCGATTTGCCAATGCCAGCAAGAGCAATGACTTCACCGCCGGCAGCCTGTCGTCCGGCGCGGTGTATACCCTCACGCCAATCTGGTCCCTGGCTGCTACGTTGGGCTACACCGAGCGCGCTCCGACCTTCTATGAGCTGTATGCCAACGGCGCCCATGTCGCCACTGGCACCTTTGAGCTGGGCGATGCCAACCTGAAGAAAGAAAAAGCCGTGTCCAGCGACCTCGCGCTGCGCTTTGACAATGGCACCCACAAGGGCAGCTTCGGCGTGTTCTACAGCCGCTTCTCCAACTACATCGGCCTGCTCGGTACGGGGCGCACTTTGAACGATGAAGGTGAAGAGGACGCGGGCGGTATCCCCGAATACGAATATTCCGGTGTGCGTGCGCGTTTCGCCGGCTTCGAAGCCCAGGATCACTGGCAGCTCGGCGAAGGCGCCTACGGCAAGTTCGCGTTGGAACTGTCGGGCGACTACACCCGCGCCACCAACCTGGACACCGGCGAAGCCCTGCCACGCATCGCGCCGCTGCGCTTGAACAGCGGCTTGCTATGGGAACTGGACCGTTGGCAGGCGCGTCTCGATGTGGAACACGCAGCAGGCCAAGGGCGCGTGCCGGATAACGAAAGCGGCACCGATGGCTACACCACCCTCGGTGCGAGCGCGGGGTATCGCTTCAATGTCGGTGCGAGCCAGTGGCTTGCCTTCGTCAATGGCGAGAACCTGACCAACCAGACCGTGCGCTATGCCAGCTCGATCCTGCGCGACATCGCTCCAGCACCGGGGCGTAGTGTGCAGTTCGGCATCCGCACCACCTTCTGACCCACACAGCAAATCCCCTGTGGGAGGGGGCTTGCCCCCGATAGCGACCGCCATCGGGAGCAAGCCCTCCCACCTAAATTTTGCAGCGACAATGAGTCACTGTTACCAAAACTGAAATGATGCATCTTGCGATTCACCCTTTCTCAAAACGCCGCGCCGCATTATCCTTCGCAACAATCTGAAACGCTTCACCTCCCGGTCGATCCCCTTTGCCAATTTTTCCTATACGCAAAGACAGCGCTGTCTTACCTCGACCAGCGCTGGAAGGGTTATTGCCCGCCTGTGGATAACTCGGTTATCCACAGAAAAAATCAAAAATAACGATGAACCAAGCCCGAGCCGAATCGTCATCTACAGTGAGTGAAGCACGGGGTTACATAATTCCAACGTAACGGAGAAACACACTATGAGCACTGATGGGGCTTCAAGCCCAAGCCGCCTGCTGCCCAGGCTGCTGGGGATCTTGCTGCTGATCATGGGGCTGGCCTTGCTGGCCGGCGGTGTCAAGCTGAGCATGCTCGGCGGGTCGCTGTACTACCTGCTGGCCGGTATCGGCATCGCCCTGACCGGCGTGTTGCTGCTCGCCACCCGCCGCGCCGCGCTGGGCCTTTATGCACTGGTATTGTTCGCCAGTACCGTGTGGGCACTGTGGGAAGTCGGGCTGGACTGGTGGCAACTGGTGCCGCGCCTGGCCCTGCTGTTCGCCCTGGGCATCGTCATGCTGCTGCCGTGGTTTCGCCGTCCGTTGCTGCGCGGCCAAGCCGCGCCATTGGGCACTGGCGCGCTGAGCGTGGCCGTGGTGCTGGCCGGTGCTACCGCCCTGGCCAGCCAGTTCACCAACCCAGGTGAAATGGTCAAGACTGGCCAACTGGACCGCGACGCGGTGCCGGGCATGGCCAGCGCTGCACCGGCCCAGGCTGATGGCGACTGGAATTCCTATGGCCGTTCCGCCCACGGGGATCGTTATTCGCCACTGGCACAGATCACCCCGGAAAATGCGCATAAGCTGGTGCCCGCGTGGACCTTCCGTACCGGCGACATCCCTGGCCCAGGCGACCCCGGTGAAACCACCGCGGAAAACACCCCGCTGAAAGTCAACGGCATGCTCTACGTGTGCACTCCGCACAGCCAAGTGATTGCCCTGGACCCGGACACCGGCAAGGAAATCTGGCGTTTCGACCCGAAGATCACCACCCAGGGTGCTGAAAGCTTCAAGGGTTGGGCGCACATGACTTGCCGTGGCGTGTCGTACCACGATGACGCTGCCTACGCTTCCGAGCAGAGCCCCACCGGCAGCGCCAGCCCGGCTGCCGCGCCGAATGCCTGCCCGAAACGCATCTTCGTCCCTACTGCTGACACTCGCCTGATCGCCCTGAACGCCGACACCGGCAAGATGTGCGAAGACTTCGGTGACAAAGGCCAGGTCGACCTGCGTGCCAACATCGGCAGCTTCGCCCCAGGCGGTTACTACTCCACCTCGCCACCGGCCGTGACCAAGAACCTGGTAGTGATCGGCGGTCACGTGACCGACAACGTTTCGATCGATGAGCCAAGCGGCGTGATCCGTGCGTTCGACGTGCACACCGGCAAACTGGTGTGGAACTGGGACAGCGGCAACCCGGACGACACCACCCCGTTGGCCGAGGGCAAGACCTACACCCGCAACTCGCCGAACATGTGGTCCATGTTCGCCGTGGATGAAAAACTCGGCATGCTTTACCTGCCGATGGGCAACCAGATGCCCGACCAGTACGGCGGCGACCGTACCGACGATTCGGAAAAATACGCCGCTGGCCTGACGGCCCTGGACATCGACACCGGCCACGTGAAGTGGACCTTCCAGTTCACCCACCACGACCTGTGGGACATGGACGTCGGCGGCCAGCCTTCGTTGATCGACATCAAGACCGAAGCCGGCGTCAAGCAGGCCGTGATGGCGTCGACCAAGCAAGGCAGCATCTACGTGCTGGACCGCGCTACCGGCCAGCCGGTGGTGCCAATCCACGAAGTTGCCGTACCCCAAGGCGCAGTGGCGGGCGACCGTACCTCCCCTACCCAGCCCAAGTCCGACCTGAACTTCATGCCGCCGCCGTTGAAAGAACGCGACATGTGGGGCGTTACGCCGTTCGACCAACTGATCTGCCGGATCGACTTCAAGTCGATGCGCTACGACGGCCCGTTCACCCCACCATCGCTGCAAGGCTCGATCGTTTACCCAGGTAACTTCGGTGTGTTCGACTGGGGCGGCATCTCGGTCGATCCAGTACGCCAGATCGCCTTCGTGAACCCGAGCTACATGGCGTTCAAATCGAAACTGATCCCGGCTGCAGACATCGCCAAGCAAGGCCCACGCGTCAGCGAAACCGAAGGCGTACAGCCAAACAAAGGCGCGCCGTACGGCGTGATCCTTGAAGCGTTGCTGTCGCCCATGGGCCTGCCGTGCCAGGCACCAGCGTGGGGCTACGTGGCAGCGGTCGACCTGACCAACCACCAGACCATCTGGATGCACAAGAACGGCACCGTGCGTGACAGCTCGCCGGTTCCTATCCCGCTGACCATGGGTGTGCCTAGCCTGGGCGGTACGTTCACCACCGCCGGTGGCGTCGCGTTCCTCAGCGGCACCCTCGACCAGTACCTGCGTGCCTATGACGTGAAAAACGGCAAGCAACTGTGGGAAGGCCGCCTGCCTGCAGGCGCGCAAACCACACCGATGACCTACACCGGCAAGGACGGCAAGCAGTACGTGCTGGTCATGGCTGGCGGTCATGGTTCCCTGGGTACCAAACAGGGTGACTATGTGATGGCGTTCAAACTGCCGGATTAAGTGGACCCGGCGGTAAAACAAAGGCGGCTACCTGATGGGTAGCCGCTTTTTTTTTCGTCTGCCAAAAATTGACGATCGTTAATACGCGATTAATCAGCCGGCTAAAAAACCAGCGTTTCAAGAAAAGTCCTATCGGTCCCCTGCGCCCTTAAAACTAATTTAGTGCACACGCCCTGCGTACCCTATACGCACACTGATAAAACTCTAAAGGGAGCTTCTGAACATGATGGACCATGCTGCGACAAAACCAACCACGTGCAAATCAGCAAAAATTATAGAACTTGAATACCTCGACACTTCCAGTCTGAAACAACTGATCAGCGGAGAAGTACTTGCCATCCGGATACCTGAGTTTGCGAACGCCAAAACCAGCGAGCGGTTAAAGCAAATCATCGGTGAGGCCGACACGCTGGAACAATACAGCCATGAAACCTACGAGGATGGCCACGTCGTACAGCATTTCTACGGCGTGCATCGCTGGGGCACCCCGTTCAACTCCACCTACGGCAAGGCTGCCGGCAGCGATGCCCAAGCCAAATATTATGCTGACGCGGCCCATATGCGCGGTGTGATCGACAGCATTTGCGCACCTGAAAAGCCGCCCATCCAACACCTGATGGAGCAGCTCCAGGAGATCTGGCCGCAAGGCTCAGTCACCGCAGCTTTTCAAGGCCAACCGATGTTCTGCGGGATTATCCGCGCCATGTTTCCCGAGACGGCGCACCTCTCGGAAACGGTTCCCCATGTGGATTGCCTGCCTCTGTCGATCGCGGAACTGGAACACCAATTCAGCGCCAATATTTATCTGGAAACGCCGCCATCAGGCGGAGAGTTGATCATCTGGGATACCGAGGCCTTTGCCTATGACGAGGTCAAGCGTTTCGAAGGCGCACAACTGCCCGAGGACCGTTTGCAAAAGCCGTTGCGTATCCAGCCGCGCAACAACGAACTGGTGATCATCAATACCCGCCGCCCCCACGCCATTTGCGGATTCGAGTCGGGAAAACGTATCAGCATGCAGTCGTTTATCGGCTATACCCCTGGCGAACCGTTTTATTTCTGGTGCTGATACTTTTAACTCGCTTGCAAATGGATATGTTTTTATGACCCCCGAAGAATTCCGTCGCCATGGCTACGCCATGATCGACCTGATCGCAGACTATCGACAAAACATCGAGCAACGCGGCGTGCAGCCCACCACGGTACCTGGCGAGATCAAAGCTGCCCTGCCGGTGAGCCCGCCTGAAAGCGCCGAACCCTTCGAACAGATCATGGGTGATGTGGAAAAACTGATCATGCCCGGGCTGCTGCACTGGCAGCATCCCAGTTTTTTCGGTTTCTTCCCCTCCAACGTGGAACTGTCCTCGGTACTGGGCGATTGCCTGAGCACCGGCTTGGGTGTGGTGGGATTGTCTTGGCAATCCAGCCCGGCGCTTACCGAAATTGAGGAAGTGACCACCGACTGGCTGCGCGACATGATCGGCCTGAGCCGCGAATGGAGCGGCGTGATCCAGGACTCCGCGTCAACCTCCACTCTGGTGGCACTCATCAGCGCCAGAGAACGCAGCTCCCAGTACGCGCTGATGCATGACGGCCTGCAAGACAGCGGCGCGCCCCTGATCGTCTACACCTCAGCCCACGCCCATAGTTCAGTGAACAAGGCGGCCATTCTCGCTGGATTCGGCCAGAACAATATCCGCACGGTCGCCACCGACGAACGCAACGCCATGTCACCCCAGGCGTTAGCGCAAGCCATCGAGCAAGACCTGGCCGCTGGCAACCGCCCCTGCGTAGTGATTGCCACCACCGGGACCACGGCCGCCATGGCGATCGACCCCCTGGATGCAATTGGTGAACTGACCCAGCGCCATGGCTTGTGGCTGCATGTCGACTCAGCCATGGCCGGCGCCGCAATGATCCTGCCGGAGTGCCGAGCGCTGTGGCGTGGTATCGAAAACGCCGACTCCCTGGTCCTCAACCCGCATAAGTGGCTGGGCGCAGCCTTCGATTGCTCGGTGTACTTCGTTCGCGACCCTGAGCATTTGATTCGCATCATGACCACCAACCCGAGCTATCTGCAGTCCAACGCCGACGGCCAGGTCAGAAACTACCGCGACTGGCGGATTTCCCTGGGTAGCCGCTTCCGCGCCCTGAAGCTGTGGTTCCTGATCCGCGAGCAAGGCGTCAGCGGCCTGCAAGCGCGGCTGCGACGAGACCTGGCTAATGCGCGCTGGCTGGCGGAGCAGATTGAAGGCAGTGCGCACTGGAAACTGGTGGCCGCGCCGGCCCTGCAAACCCTGTGCATTCGCTACGAACCGCCAGGCTTGAGCGGCGAAGCGCTGGATAAGCACACACGCGACTGGGCAGAAAGGCTCAACCTGTCAGGCAAAGCCTACGTCACGCCGGCGATCCTCGATGAACGCTGGATGGTGCGCGTGTCCATCGGCGCACTGGGCACCGAGCGCCAGCATGTCGAAGGGTTGTGGGCGCTATTGCAGTCCCTGGTGATTGAAATGCCTTCTAGATAGGCACCCGCTCACGCCTCATCCACCTCTCGAACGCCATGGCATTCAAGGGCCGGCTGATCAGGTAGCCCTGGGCGGTGTCGCATTTCCAGCGCTTGAGCAGGGTGAGGCTGTGCTCGAACTCAACGCCTTCGGCCACCACCTTGAGCCCCAGGTTATGGCTCATCTCGATGGTGGAGCGCACGATCACACCATCGCCGCTGGTACTGTCGAGATTGCGCACAAAAGACTGGTCAATCTTCAACTCTTGCACTGGCAGGCGCTGCAATTGCGCCAGGGATGAATAACCAGTGCCGAAATCATCCACAGACAGGCTGATGCCGCAACCACGCAACTGTTCCAGCACGCTGAGGGCCTGTTGCGGGTTGTGCATGATGGCGCTTTCGGTGATTTCGAAAATCAAGTGTTCGGCCGCCACCCCGTATTGCATCAACATTGCGGTGACGCGAACGGCCAGTTCATCATCGGCCAGGTCATCCACGGATATATTCACTGACAGCTGCATCGGCAAGCCACGCTGCGCCCACTCTGCCATTTGGCGAATGGCCTCCTCGATCACCCATAGGGTCAGGCCGCCCATGCTGCCGGTACGCTCGGCGAGGGGAATGAACTCAGCGGGCGAGACTTGTCCGAAGCTTGGATGTTGCCAACGCAACAGGGCTTCGGCCTGGCGCACGTGGCCATGGGTGAGGTCGAGCTTGGGCTGGTAGCACAGGAACAACTCGCGTTCGATCACCGCGCGGCGCAGGTCGCGGATCAGGGCGATCTGGCGTTGGTGAGCGAGGTCGCGGTCCGGCTGGTATATCTGCAGATGCCCCGGCAAGTTGGCCGCGTCATGCCGGGCGATGGCGGCGCGATTGATCAATTCGTCTACCTGCTGCCCGTCAGCGGGGTACGCCGCGATACCGATGCTCACTTCGTGGCGCACTTCGTCGTTGCCGATGTGCTTGGGTTCGGTCAGCAGTCCGTAGAGGCGGTCAGCACGGGCCACAGCGCGGTCGATCCCGGTGTTTTCCAGCAACAGCAGGAACTCACTGCCGGCCATACGTGCCGCAGTGTCGCTGGCCAGCAGGCTCATGGACAGGCAACGACTGGCTTCGCGCAACATTTGCTCGACACCCTGGGGGCCGAAGCTTTCATTGATGACCCGGTAGTTTTCAATCCCCAGGTACAGCAGCACCACCGGCCGCCGCGCACTGATCGCACTGCCCAGGCGCTCCATGGCCAGGGCGCGATTGGGCAGGCCAGTGAGCGGGTCATGCAAGGCGTTATGGGCCAGTTGCCGTTCGCGCATGGCGATACCGCTTTGCATGGCATTGAAGGCGCGGGCCAGCAGGCCGAACTCATCATGGCTACGCACCCGCACCGGTGTGCGGTAGTCACCGGCACCTATGCGTTCGGCGGCTTGCACCAACGCATCGAGGGGGCGCGACACTCGCCGTGCAAGCAACAACGCCGCCGCCAGGGAGACCAGCAACACCGCCAGGGCAATTGCGAGAAATTGCCGGTCCAGCGGTGCAAAGGATTGCAGGGCATGGTCCAGCGGGCTTTGCAGCAAGACGCGCACCTCATCGCGTTCACCGGCGTTGGCCAAAGGCAGTACTTGGCTGAGCACGCGCTGGCCATGAAACAGATACACCTGCGCCTGCGGTTCGAGGCGCGCCGCACGCAGCAGGCTGGTGACCGTAGCGCGGTAGCCATCGGGTTGGGTCGTAAAGAGCTGGCCGACACGGTCGTCCTGCACACTGAGAAACGACACCTCAAGGTTGCTCATGGACCGTAGCTCATGGGCAAATTGCGCATCCATGGGGAAGCCCATGACCACGCGGGCGATGGGCTGCGGGTCGAGCATTTCCTTTTGCACCAGTAAGTAGGGTTGCCCATCCATCGCCACGATCAGCATTTGCTGACTGCTGCGCCGCGCCTGGCGCAACGCCTCCTGATAGGGAAACAGCTGGCCCCGAGCCAGCACTGGTAACGTACTGGCGATGACCTTGTCATCGAGATCAAGTACGAACACCGCACTGGAGCTGACCCCGGTCCCATGCCGACGCAGCGCCGCTTGTATCTCCGTGGCCTCGCCGCTGGCCACCGCACGCTTGAAAGGACCGTCGACGGTGAGCCAGTCCAAGCCGTATTGCAGGCGGCGACCGCGCAGATCCAACAAGCGTTCGAACACCTGTCGACCGGTGTTCAACTGCACCTCGGCCTGGTTTTCCACGGCGCGGGTAGTGGCAGCCTTGACCGCGAAGTAAGTCGCGACCACGACCACCAGCAACAACAGCGCCAACACCGCGGCAATGCGGGTTTGAAAAGTGTGGCGCCACTGCATTGCCATGCCCTCTGGCCGTGCTCGACGCTCTCTGCGCCCCCTTCCTGTGGTCATACGCGTCCCTGCCAACTGTTAACCTGGCGTCAAAAAAATATCCATTTAAATGGGATATTCGGTTTCAGCAGATTAGCTGGGACTGGGCATAAGTAAACCCAGCAAATACCGAGGGGTTAGCGTCATATTATTGACCAGAGAGGTTATGCCCCTCGCGCACGCATAAAGTCCCCCCAACGGCGCACCAGATAGTTGTGCTCATCCATCACCGAGTTCCACACGGCGATATGCCCCATGCGCTGCTCATAGGAGCCGCCATCGCGCACATCGCCGATATCGATCAACGGCAAGCCATCGCTGCCCGGCAGCTCCTCCCGCGCCGGCTTGCCCGCGTACCAGTAATCCCATTCGGCGCTGCTCAGGTGATCACGGGTACGCGCCGGGTTGCCGATGTAGTAGCCTTGGCGCGCCATGACAGCCCCGGGCCAGCCGCAAAGCCACCAATTCAAGTACGCATAGGCCGCATCCAGCACCGGCCCCTGGGCATGGCGCGACAAAGACAAGCCGCCGAACCAGGCGCGATAGCCTTCGCGGGGCACCGCCAGGCGGTATTTCACCCCGGCGCGGTGCAGGCGCATCAAGGTCGGCGACCACAGGCTCTGGATATCGATGTTCGGGCTGAGCATCAGCTGCGCGGCTTCTTCATCGTCCGACCAGAACGCCGCGAAGTGCCCTTGCTTCTGCTTGCGCACCAGGATGTCGGCCAGCACATCGATTTCTTCGATGCTCATATTGCCGATGTCCTTGAAAGTCGCCAGCCCGGCGCCCTGCACCGCCAACGCCGCATCCAGGGCACCGATGGCGGCGTCGCTCTGCAAGGCGGTGCGCGCCCCCCAGGCCGGGTCCAGCAACCAGCCCCAGCTTTCGTTGCGGCTGCAAAAGCCTTCAGGCAAACGCTCGGGGCGGTAAGCGAAACTGTCGGCGTTGTGGGTCAGGGGCAGCATGCTGATGCGCTCGGTGACGGTGCTGCCGAGGCTGCCATCGTGCTGCACGAACAGACGTTCGCTGGGCACGCTGCCGCTGCCCAGGCGGTCGCCTGCAGACAAGCGCCCGCGCTTGGGCAGGTCATTGATCTCATGCCACAGGGCAATACGCCGGGTGTCGATGGGCTGGATCGCCCGTGCCGGCCAGACGAAGTCAACGTTGTGGAACCACTGGTCATACAGGTCATAGCTATCGGGTTGCATCACCGCGATGCGCTGGGCCTGCTCGACATCGTGCACCTGGTATACCAGGCGAATACCCAGGTCCTGTTCGGCGCGCACGCGCAGCGTTTCAAGCAGAGTCACGGATGTGCCAAGGACACGCAGGGTGATCATGCCGCGAACCGCCGGGAGAAGACTTCAAAGGAGCGGCGCAGCAGCGCCGGATCAAGGCCGCGCAGGATAAACACCAGCCGCGATTGGCGGTCTTTGCCCGGCCACGCAGGCAAATGGACCGGGGCATGCAGGCAGTGCTGCACGCCATGAATGACGATGGGAGCGTTACTGGCGTTCACGTTAAGCAGTCCTTTGACACGAAGGATTCGTTCGCCGTGGCATCTTAGCAGCATCGACAGCCACACCCCGAAACCGACCCAGTCCAGCGGTTGATCGAAGGTCAGGCAGCACACCTGCGCGGCACCGTGGGTGGTTGTGGTGGTGGGTCGCAGTTGCCAGCGGCTGACTTCTACGGCCGGCTCGGCGCTGCGCAAGCCTTCGCCCAGAAGCAGTTGCTCGCCGCTGTGAATATCCAAGGTGTTGAGGATCGGCGTGCCGGCATTGATTGCCCGCAGGTGCGCGCGCAGTGGCTCGCAGTTGCC
Organism: Pseudomonas synxantha; assembly: GCF_900105675.1. Taxonomy (NCBI): domain Bacteria; kingdom Pseudomonadati; phylum Pseudomonadota; class Gammaproteobacteria; order Pseudomonadales; family Pseudomonadaceae; genus Pseudomonas; species Pseudomonas synxantha. Next base: position 4,281,210 of record NZ_LT629786.1, read on the forward strand.
TGCCAAGTCGGTCTTGCTCAACAGCAAGCGATCCGCCGCCGCCACCTGGGCCAGCCATTCCGGGTGCAGGCGCTCTTGCAGCGCGGCGTGGCTGGCGTCGACCAGGGTGATGATCAGGCCGATATGAAAGCGCCCGCGCAATTGCACGTCATTGTTCAGGGTCGCCAGGATCGGCGCCGGATCGGCCAGGCCGGTGGTTTCCAGGATCACCCGTTTGAACGCCGGGATTTCCCCGCGTTCGCGGCGTTGCAGCAAGCCGAGCAGCGCATCTTTCAACTCGCCGCGGATCGAGCAGCACACGCAGCCGCTGGGTAGCAGGACGGTGTCGGGGGCGACCTCTTCTACCAGCAGATGGTCGATGCCGACGTCGCCGAATTCATTGATCAGCAAGGCCGTGTCACCGAGGCTTTCACCGTGCAACAGGCGGGTGAGCAACGTGGTCTTGCCGCTGCCGAGGAAGCCGGTGATGACATTCAGGGCGATGCTCATACAGCCGACTCCAGGTGATCCAAGAGGTGCGAATCAAGGGGATCCAAGGGTCGGCCCAGCATGTTTTCAGCTGCTTGCCAGAGTTGATCCAGACCGCTCGCCAGCGCCTGTTTACCGGTGGCACCGAGCAGCAGATACGACGCGCCCTGGAAATCTTCAACCTTGAGCCGGAACACCACCAGCACCTGGTTGATCGCCGCGATCCGGCGCAGGCGCTCACGACGTCGCGGTAACTCGTCACCCAAGGGATCGCTCCAGTGCAAATCCTCACCTAACAGCCCGCAGAGTCCGCACATGGCTACACCTCGTTCATGGCATGACATCGCCGGAGTTCGGGCCCAGGGTCTGGCCGACAAACAGATTGCCGCCTGGCTCACTGGCCAGCAGTACCGCCACCGGCGCGACTTCGTCCGCCAGGCCGAAACGGCCCAGGGGCAACTCGGCGGCCTTTGCGCGTTTCCAGCTGTCGCTGATGCCGCCCACCAACGGCGTCTCGATAGGCCCAGGCGCGATGGCATTGACCAGCACATTGTCCTTGGCCACTTCCAGTGCCAGGGATTTGGTAAAGCCGATCACCCCAGCCTTGGCTGCGGCGTAATGGGTCAACTCGGCGCCGCCTTTGATGCCCAGCTGCGAGGCAACGTTAATGATCCGTCCCCAACGCTGTGCAAGCATATGCGGCAAGGCGCGCTGGCTGGCGATAAAGACGCTGGTGAGATCGACACGCAGCATGTCGTTCCACATCTCGATGCTTAACTCGACACAGCGCGCCTGGGTGAGCATGCCGGCGTTGTTGACCAGGATATCGATACCGCCAAAATGTTCGACGCAACGGTCGACACTGGCCTGTGCGCCTTCAACGCTGCCGACATCGGCCAAGCACTCGAACACCTCGGCGCCGAGATTGCGGCAGGTGATGGCGGTTTCGGCCAGGCTCGCAGCGTCGCGGTCGGCCAGCAGCAGGCGTGCACCTTCGGCGGCGTAGGCCCGGGCGATGGCGGCACCGATGCCACTGCCGGCGCCGGTGATGACGGCGCGGCGATGGGTGAGTTGATTCATAAAAAACTCCTGGAAAACACAGTTCCAATGCGGGAGGGCGGTCGCACCGCCCCTTCTCATTTTTGGATTGAGTACATCAGTCAGGCCAGCGCACGGTCAGGCCGCCATCGATGACGATGCTTTGGCCGGTCAAATAGCTCGATGCATCACTGGTCAAGAACTGCACCAACGACGCGACTTCATCGGCCCGTCCTACCCGGCCCAACGGGATCGCCCGCGCTGCTTTGGCCAAGCCCTCGGGGCCCAGCGAATTCTTCGCGTCCAGCGACTGCGGCGTCTCGATCAACCCCGGGATCACCGCATTGCAACGAATACCCAATGCCGCCAACTCCACCGCCAACGACCGACATAGCCCCGGCACCCCTGCCTTGGCCGCCGCATAATGGCTATGCTCCTGCCAGCCATACACGCCGCCGGCAATCGATGAAATCGCCACCAGTGCGCCGCCTTCCTTCATATGCCGGGTCGCGGCGCGAAAGGTGCGCATCACCCCGGTCAGGTCGACATTGAGCATTTCATCCCACAGCGCGTCGGTCATTTCCAACAAGGGTGCACGGCGTAACAAACCGGCATTGGCCACCGCGTAGTCCAGGCGCCCGAAATGCGCCACGGCCTGCTCGGCCAAGGCGTCCACCGAGGCGCTGTTGCCCACGTCCAACGGCAGCATCAGGCACTCACCGCCAGCCTCTTGCACGAATGACACGGTGGTCTGCGGGTCATGGGGATCGGCCGGGTAATACCCGCCCATCACCGCTACGCCATTGCGCGCATAGGCCACGGCGAGGGCTTGGCCGATGCCGCTGGCGGCACCGGTGATCAAGGCAACTTTAGGCGTCATCACTCTCTCCTTACTGAACGGTTTCCGGACGCACATGGCGTGCGGCAAACATCAAGGCGCCGGACAAGAAGCACGGTAGTGCGCCGAACCACAGCGCGGCGGTCTGCCAGTCACTGCCGGCGGCCAGCACTTGGGTCGCGCCAAAGCCGGCGACCACCGCGCCGATCGGGCCCATGGCGTGGATGATCGCGCCGCCGGTGGCGCGGATGCTGGTGGGGAAACTCTCGCTGATAAAGAACAGCGCTGCCGAGTAAGGCCCGATCAGGAAGAACAGGCCCAGGCTGTACAGCCCGACCACCATCGGCAAATTGCTCGGCCCAAATAGCATGCCGGCAAACGCCAGGCCGCCGAGCATCCAGCCCAGGGCGATGACATTGCGGCGACCGATCTTGTCGCCCATCCAGCCGTGGCTGAGGTAGCCGCAGTAGCCCACCAGGTTCGACAGCACCAGGATGATCAGCGAGTTCTCGAAGGAGATGTGGTGCACGCTGACGATCACCGAAGTCCCCAACACGCTGAACACCTGGATCGCCGCCCAGTTGAGCAACAGCGCGGCACCGATCACCAGGGTGGCGCGGCGGGCCGGGCCACGGAACGCGGCCTTGAGGCCAGCCTTGCTGTGTTCGTCGTAATCCACGTCGTAGGTCAGCGCGACGTTCTGCGCTTCGCTCACCGCGCCGCTTTTGCGCAGTTGGCTGATGCGCTGATGGATCTGGAACTGCGGGCTCTCCTTGAGCTTGCGTGCCATGATCGCAATCACAATGGCCGGGATCGCGGCGAAGACGAAGCAGCCCTGCCAGCCGATGATTGGCAGCAACAACGCGGTCAACCCTGCTGCGATCAATGCACCCACTGGCCAGCCGCCCTGCACCAGGCTGTAGATGAAGCCGCGACGCTTGGTCAGCCGTGGGTCTTGCGAGGCGCCATACAACTCGCTCAGATAGGTGGCGTTGACCGTTTCCTCGGCATAACCCAGGCCGCCCAACGAACGGATCAGAATCAGCGGCGACTTGCCCCATGCCCCGCCGATCGCGGTGAGCGCCGAGCACAATGCAGAGCCGGCCACGGTAAAGATGATGCCCGTGCGCCGGCCCAATTTATCGACGACGGGGCCAATGGCGAATGCCACCACCGCCGTGCCCACCGCCACCCAGGTCGCGATCTCGGCTTGCTCCACTTCACCCCAGCCAAAGTGCCGGCCGATTTCCGGCAGCAAGGTGCCGAACAGAATGAAGTCGTACACCGCAAATACCCAGGCGAAAAACGCGATCCAGGTGGCAAAGCGCACTTCCTGGGACGTCAATTGCCGGGGTTTCCAGCCAGTCAGGTCAAGCTTGTTGTAGATAGACATGGATCGCGCCTCGGGGGGTGGTCAAAGGGTCAGGTACGCGGTTGGCGACGGATAAAATCATCGGCGATTTCGTCGAAGGTGACGAAGCGCACGCCGGCATGGCTCTGGATATGCTCGATCAGGCGCTCCAGCATCAGCAGCACTTGCGGGCGACCGGACACGTCGGGGTGGATGGTCATGGTGAACACCGCGTGTTCGTGCTCGCGGTAGACCCAGTCGAACTGGTCGCGCCACATTTCTTCCAGGTGGCGCGGGTTGACGAAGCCGTGGCTGTTGGGAGCTTTCTTGATGAACATCATCGGCGGCAGGTCGTCGAGGTACCAGTTGGCCGGGATCTCCACCAGATCGGTTTCCTCGCCGCGCACCAGGGGTTTCATCCAGGTGTCGGGGTGCTGGCTGTAGTCGATCTTGGTCCAGCTGTCACCCTTGCGCACGTAGTAAGGGTGGAAATCGTTATGCATCAGGCTGTGGTCGTACTTGATGCCTTTTTTCAACAACAGCTCGTTGGTGACCTTGCTGAATTCCCACCAGGGCGCGACGTAGCCGGTGGGGCGTTTGCCAGTGACCTGGGTGATCAGCTCGATGGACTTGTCGAGCACGATTTCTTCCTGCTCGGCGGTCATGGCGATGGGGTTTTCGTGGCTGTAGCCATGCACACCGATTTCGTGGCCGGCATCAGCCACCGCCTTCATCTGCTCGGGGAAGGTTTCCATCGAGTGCCCCGGGATAAACCAGGTGGTGCGCAGGCCGTAGCGTTCAAACAGTTTGAGCAGGCGTGGCGCGCCGACTTCGCCGGCAAACAGGCCGCGGGAGATATCGTCGGGCGAGTCTTCGCCCCCATAGGAACCCAGCCAGCCGGCGACGGCGTCCACGTCGACGCCAAATGCACAGAGAATATCTTTAGCCATGGTGTGTCTCCTTAAACGTTAAGTACGGATTCGACGGCCAACGCACCACGCAACAGGCGTGCGTCTTCCCCCGTCGGTGCGCTGAGCAGCAGCCCGGTGGGCAAGCCCTGGGCATCGCGGCCGCTGGGCAAGCTGACGCCCGGCATGTCGAGCAAACTGCCGGGCATGGTCAGGCGCAGGGTGGCGAGATTAGTGGTGGCGAACAGCTCATCGTCGGCCTCCAGCGCTGCCAACGCTGGGGCGACATGGGCCACCGTCGGGGTGATCAGCAGGGCGCCGTCGAGGTCGTCGATCAACTGCTGTTGCAGGCGCCGGCGCCCTTCGATCAGGTGCATGAGCTGGCTGGCCGGCAGTGAGCGTGCGGCTTCGAGGCGACGCCGCACACGGGGGTCTAGTTGCTCGGCATCGGCGCTATTGAGCAAGGCTTCGTGCAAAGCGAATGCTTCGAATGAACCGAGCCAGCCGTGCGCCTCGATCAGCGCAAGGGTGGCCTGGAAAGTGGCGGACGGACGCACCTCGACTAACGCACCGGCGGCCTTCAATTGATCGACGGCATGTAGCAGGTTAATGCGTACGACCGGCTCGATATTGTCCAGGGTGCCTTGCTCCAGCACCCAGCGCTGGCCCTTGAGGCTGCCGGCGATGTGGCGTTGGCTACGGCCAGTACGGCCAGTGAGCACATCATCGATGGCCAGCGCATCGCGCACGCTGCGGGTCAGCGGGCCGAGGCTGTCGAGGGTGTGTGCCAGGGGGAAAACGCCTTCGCGGCTGTAGCGCCGGCAACTGCTGCGGTAGCCCACCACGCCGTTGAGCGCGGCAGGAATGCGGATCGAGCCGGCGGTATCGGTGCCCATGGCAATCGGCACAATACCGGCCGCCAGGGCAACCGCCGACCCCGAGGACGAGCCTCCGGGAATGCGTGGTTGATCACTGCTATTGGGGTTGTGGGGCGTGCCGAAATGCGGGTTGAGACCCAGGCCGGAATACGCCAGCTCGCTGAGGTTGGTCTTGCCCAGGCTGACCATGCCAGCGCGGCACAACAGCCCAACACTGGGGGCGTCATGCGCAGCAGGCGCCGCGTTGCGGCGGTAAGCAGCACCGGCCGTGGTGACGGTGCCCGCCATGTCGAACAAATCTTTCCAGGCCAATGGCACGCCATCGAATACGCTCAAGGGCTGCCCGGCACGCCAACGGGCAGCCGAGGCCTCGGCTTCACGCCGGGCGCGCTCGACGGTCAGGGAGATGAAAACGCTGGGGGCCATGCTCGCGTGAACGAGGGCCTGTTCAAGCACCTGCACCGGGTCGCTGTGACCGCTGGCGAATGCTTCGGCCATTGAGGTGGCGTCTGACATCGGCATACCCTTATATAAACGTACATATTAATAAAATGTACGTTTTATAAAGGCAGCTTTCGTGCCAGTCTCGTTAGAGGATTCCTCCCTAGCTCGACGGTCTCCCTTCGAACCATCGAGCTAGATAGTTTTTCATGAAATAAAAATCTCGCGAAGGCATCCACCTAAATCGCGAGTAAAATAATGTACCTTTCATTAAAAAGTACGTTTTGGTGCAAAAAAGTAACAGTCCCATGTTTACAGCCCCAAAAAAGTGCCGTCGACGTGGCGCAGAGTGACAGACGCATCTATGAGAGAATCCCTGGCCACCGTCCACAGCCACAGGAAAGCTATGAAAGCAGTGTCCGCCTCGGCGTCCCGTTACGCGATGATCCACCGAGTTTTGCGCGACGCGATCGTCAACGGCACCGCGCGCCACGGGCTGGTCCTGCTCGAGGCGCCGCTGGCCGACTTGTTCGGTACCAGCCGCGTACCGGTGCGTAAGGCGCTGGACCTGCTGCATGCCGAAGGGCTGATTTGCCGTTTCAACGGCCGCGGTTACCTGATCAACCCCGACGGCCTGGCCATCGAGCCCCTGCGCCTGCCCTTGAGCCACGGACACCTGGGCCTGAACCATGAAGACGAGTTGGTAGACACCCGGCCGCTGGGCGAGCGAATTGTCGAGGAGATCGGCGCGGCGTTGTCTACCTGCATCGCCTTCGGTCATTACCGCCTGGACGAGCAAGCCGCCGCCGACCACTACGGCGTCAGCCGCGCCGTGGTGCGCGAAGCACTGATGCGCCTGCGCGACCGTGGCCTGGTGGAGAAAGAACCTTACTCCCAATGGCTCGCAGGGCCGCTGACTGCCCGTGAAGTCACCGAAGACTACGAATTGCGCGCTTGTTTGGAGCCCGAAGCCCTGCGCCAGAGTGCACCGGGCCTGGACCGCGTCATGCTCCAGGCCATGCTGCAGCGCGTGCTCGACGCCCAGGACAGCCCCCATTGCAGCCTGGAAGCCATCGAACAGATCGAGCAGGACTTGCACCAGCACTGCCTCGCCGGCCTGCAGAACCGCAAGATCGCCGCCCTGATCCGCCAGGGCCAAAGCCCGATGATTATCAGCCGAATTTTCCATCGTTTACTGGGGATCGGCGCCGATCCTGCCATGCTCGCCGAACATCGCTTGATTCTTGAATTGTTGCTGCATGGGGCGTTCGATGCCGCAGCGTTGAATCTGCGCGAGCATTTGCAGCGAGCCAGGCAGCGGATGTTGCAGCGATTGAAGGTGCTATCGGTGTTGCCGGAACAGCCGCTGCCTGCGTATCTGCACAAAATCAGCTGATTCAATACGGGTCAACTGTCAGGAAGGAGCTTGCCCCCTCCCATACTCTCCAGGTAGCCGCAGTAATTTCATGCAATATGTTGCTATCTCACCCCCACCATTGAAACCACTGCTGACCCGCCCCATCTAACCTCCATACTTCCTTATGCAGGTGCCCCATGAGCGACCAGCAAGACGTCCCTGATTACGACCTGAACGACTACGCCGACCCCGAAAACGCTGACACCACCTCGTCCAACACTGGCCTGGCCCTGCCTGGGCAAAACCTGCCGGACAAGGTCTATATCATCCCAATCCACAACCGGCCGTTTTTCCCGGCGCAAGTATTGCCGGTGATTGTCAATGAAGAGCCCTGGGCCGAGACCCTGGAGTTGGTGAGCAAATCCGACCACCATTCGCTCGCGCTGTTTTTCATGGACACGCCGCCCGAAGACCCACGGCATTTCGATACCTCCGCCCTGCCGCTGTACGGCACCCTGGTCAAGGTGCACCACGCCAGCCGCGAGAACGGCAAGCTGCAATTCGTGGCCCAGGGCCTGACCCGCGTGCGCATCAAGACTTGGCTCAAGCACCACCGCCCACCCTACCTGGTGGAAGTCGAATACCCGCACCAGCCCAGCGAGCCCACCGACGAGGTCAAGGCCTACGGCATGGCGCTGATCAACGCGATCAAGGAACTGCTGCCCCTCAACCCGCTGTACAGCGAAGAGTTGAAGAACTACCTCAACCGTTTCAGCCCCAACGACCCCTCACCGCTCACCGACTTCGCCGCCGCGCTGACCTCGGCCACCGGTAACGAGTTGCAGGAAGTGCTGGACTGCGTGCCCATGCTCAAGCGCATGGAGAAAGTCTTGCCGATGCTGCGCAAGGAAGTCGAAGTCGCGCGCCTGCAAAAAGAGCTGTCCGCCGAAGTGAACCGCAAGATCGGCGAGCACCAGCGCGAGTTCTTCCTCAAGGAACAACTCAAGGTCATCCAGCAAGAGCTGGGCCTGACCAAGGACGACCGCAGCGCCGACGTCGAGCAGTTCGAGCAGCGCCTGGAAGGCAAAGTGCTGCCGGCTCAGGCGAAAAAGCGCATAGATGAAGAACTGAACAAGCTGTCGATTCTCGAGACCGGTTCGCCGGAATACGCCGTGACGCGCAACTACCTGGACTGGGCCACCTCGGTGCCGTGGGGCGTGTACGGCGCAGACAAGCTCGACCTCAAGCATGCACGCAAGGTGCTGGACAAGCATCACGCGGGCCTGGACGACATCAAGAGCCGCATCCTCGAATTCCTCGCCGTCGGCGCCTATAAAGGCGAAGTCGCCGGCTCCATTGTGCTGCTGGTGGGCCCGCCGGGCGTGGGCAAGACCAGTGTGGGTAAATCCATCGCTGAATCCCTGGGCCGACCGTTCTACCGTTTCAGCGTCGGCGGCATGCGCGACGAAGCCGAGATCAAGGGCCACCGCCGCACCTACATCGGCGCCCTGCCCGGCAAGCTGGTGCAGGCATTGAAAGACGTGGAGGTCATGAACCCGGTAATCATGCTCGACGAGATCGACAAGATGGGCCAGAGCTTCCAGGGCGACCCGGCGTCGGCGTTGTTGGAAACCCTCGACCCTGAGCAGAACGTCGAATTCCTCGACCATTACCTGGACCTGCGCCTGGACCTGTCCAAAGTGCTGTTCGTGTGTACCGCCAACACCCTCGATTCGATCCCAGGCCCGTTGCTCGACCGTATGGAAGTGATTCGCCTGTCGGGCTATATCACCGAAGAAAAAGTCGCCATCGCCAAGCGCCACCTATGGCCCAAACAGTTGGAAAAAGCCGGCGTGGCCAAAAACAGCCTGAGCATCAGCGACGGCGCCCTGCGTGCGTTGATCGACGGTTATGCACGGGAAGCCGGTGTGCGCCAGTTGGAAAAACAACTGGGCAAACTGGTGCGCAAAGCGGTGGTCAAGCTGCTGGATGAGCCCAACAGCGTGATCAAGATCGGCAACAAGGACCTGGAAAGCTCCCTGGGCATGCCGGTGTTCCGTAACGAGCAAGTACTGTCCGGCACCGGCGTTATCACCGGCCTGGCCTGGACCAGCATGGGCGGCGCTACGTTGCCGATCGAGGCGACGCGTATCCACACGCTCAATCGCGGCTTCAAGCTTACCGGGCAGTTGGGTGAAGTGATGAAGGAGTCCGCCGAAATCGCCTACAGCTACATCAGCTCGAACTTGAAGTCATTTGGCGGTGATCCGAAGTTCTTCGACGAAGCCTTCGTGCACTTGCACGTACCGGAAGGCGCCACGCCGAAAGACGGCCCAAGCGCGGGTGTGACCATGGCCAGTGCATTGCTGTCCCTGGCGCGCAACCAACCGCCGAAGAAAGGCGTAGCGATGACCGGTGAACTGACGCTGACCGGGCATGTATTGCCGATTGGTGGGGTGCGCGAGAAAGTCATTGCGGCGCGGCGTCAGAAGATCCACGAGTTGATCTTGCCGGAGCCGAACCGTGGCAGTTTTGAAGAATTGCCGGAGTATCTGAAGGAAGGTATGACGGTGCACTTCGCCAAGCGCTTTGCGGATGTGGCGAAGGTGCTGTTCTGATAGAGCTCTAGCGCCTGAACCGGCCTCATCGGGGGCAAGCCCCCTCCCACATTTTGATTTGTGAACACATTCAAGTGTGGGAGGGGGCTTGCCCCCGATGGCGTCAGTGGCCGCGACACATATCCTGCTTGTCACACCCTGTCTCATCTTCGGTTATGCTCGCCCTTCGTCGTGTATAAACGGAGCCCCCATGACCGCTGCCCGCCTGCTTCTCCCCTTGAGCCTTGCCCTGCTGGCCGCTTGCGCCAGTGCTCCCAAGCAAAACATCAGCGTGGAAAACCAGAGCAGTTGCCCAATCCTGCTTAAAACCGGACAAAACCTGATTCTCACCCTGCCAAGCAACCCCACCACCGGTTATCGCTGGGCCATCCAGGACTCTGCCGGCGGTGTCTTGCGCGCCTTGAGCCCCGAGGTCTACAGCAGCAGCGAATCCGGTGTGATTGGCGGTGGCGGGCAGTCCACCTGGCGCTTCCAGGCATTTGCCACTGGCCAGGGCCGTTTGCGCCTGACCTCCCAGCGACCTTGGGAACCGGAAGCCGAGCCGGTCGAAACCTTCGACTGCGCCATTACGGTGAACTGATATGCCATGGCTGATCCTTGCCTTGATGGGCGCCGGCACCTTCATCTACGGCCTGGCGACCCATGCGACGCTGTTGTGCCTGCTGGTCAAGCCGCTGCCGGTGCTGGCGCTACTGGGTTGGCTGCATGACGCACCGCCCACCGACTATCGGCGCTGGATCAGCCTGGGGCTGATTTTTTCCCTGGTGGGCGACGTCTTGCTCGCCTGGCCGGGGGACCTGTTTATCTTCGGCCTGGGCGCATTCCTGTGCGCGCACCTGGCCTATCTCAAAGCCTATCTCAGTGATTGCCGGCGCCTGGCGGTGCTGGCCCTGATGCTGGCCCTCGGCGTCGGGACGATCCTGTTGAGTGTTCTGATTGCCCATGGCCTGGGCGACCTGTTGGTACCGGTAGTGGTTTACGCGCTGGTGATCAGCGCCATGCTCTGGCGTGCATTGGCGCGCTTGGGCAGCGCTGTGCCGAAACGCTCGGCGCTGCTGGCGGCGGCGGGTGCAGTATCGTTTGTGTTTTCCGACACGTTGATCGGTATCAATCGGTTTGTACTGGCGTTCGATGCGGCCCCCTATCTGTTGATCACCACCTATTGGCTCGGGCAATGGGGCATCACTGCCTCTGCTTTCCATCAGACAACCCGCGCATCCGAAGACCAACTTGGCTAAAATGCCGGCCTTTCCCCCTCGTCGCCGGAACAGCCGTGAGCAAAGAACCCGATCGCCTATTCGCCCAGCCCCTGCCCCAGGTGCCGGACTTCGCCTTTAACGAGGATGTGGTGCGGGTGTTCCCGGACATGATCAAGCGCTCGGTGCCGGGTTACCCGACCATCGTCGAGAACCTCGGCGTGCTGGCCGCGCAATTTGCCCAACCCAACAGCGTGTTGTATGACCTGGGTTCCTCCCTGGGTGCTGTCACTCAGGCCCTGCGTCGTCATGTACGCACCGATGGGTGCCGGGTGATCGCTGTGGATAACTCGGCGGCGATGGTCGAACGTTGCCGGGAATACCTCAATGGCCAGGACTCGATGTTCCAGGAGCTGCTGCCGGTCGAGGTGATTGAGGGCGATATTCTCGCCCTGCAGTTCCAGCCCGCTTCGGTGGTGGCGCTGAACTTCACCCTGCAATTTATCGCCCCTGACGAACGCCTGGCGTTGCTCGGGCGTATCCGCCAGGCGCTGCTGCCAGGCGGGGCGCTGATCCTTTCGGAAAAGCTGCGCTTCAACGATGTTGAAGAACACGCGCTGCTCACCGACCTGCATATCGCCTTCAAGCGCGCCAACGGCTACAGCGAACTGGAAATCGCCCAGAAGCGCAGCGCCATCGAAAACGTCATGAAGCCCGACAGCCTAGAGGAACACCGCGAACGCCTGCTGGCGGCCGGGTTCTCGAAAGTCGTGCCGTGGTTCCAGTGTCTTAACTTTGCCTCGTTGATTGCCTTGCCATGATTGATTTGTCCCCCCTCGCCCGCCACCTGGTTGGCACCCCCTTGGCCGTGTGGGCCCAGGGCCTGCAAGCGCAGCTCGATAGCAAGATGGAAAAGGGCCACGGCGACCTGGAACGCTGGCAGAGCGCGCTGGATGCGCTACCGCAGATCCAGCCCAGCGAAGTCGACCTGCTCAATGGCCTGGTGCTGGATACCGACTGCGACGACGCCACCCGTGCGCAAATGCACACTGCCCTGATGGGCCTGAGCCCCTGGCGCAAAGGCCCGTTCCACCTGTTCGGTGTGCATGTGGACACCGAATGGCGTTCGGACTGGAAGTGGTCGCGGGTCGCGCCGCACCTGGACCTGAACGGCAAGCGCATCCTCGATGTGGGTTGCGGCAACGGGTATTACATGTGGCGCATGCTCGGCGCCGGGGCCGACAGCGTGATTGGCGTAGACCCGAACTGGTTGTTCTTCTGCCAGTTCCAGGCGGTGCAGCGTTACCTGTCCGAGCCACGGGCCTGGCACCTGCCGTTCCCGTTCGAAGATTTGCCGGCGAACCTGGAAGGCTTTGATACGGTGTTTTCCATGGGCGTGTTCTACCACCGCCGCTCGCCGATCGAGCACTTGCTGGCGCTGAAAGACACACTGGTCAAAGGCGGCGAACTGGTCCTGGAAACCCTGGTGGTGGAGGGCGATCAGCAGCAGGTGCTGGTGCCGGAAGATCGCTACGCACAGATGCGTAACGTGTGGTTCCTGCCCTCGGTGCCGGCGTTGATGCTGTGGCTGCGCCGTGCTGGATTCAGTGAGGTGAGGTGCGTAGATGTGAGCGTGACCACGGTTGAGGAGCAGCGTGGGACGGAGTGGATGAAGTACCAGTCGCTCAGTGACTTCCTCGACCCTGAGGATCACAGCAAGACCATCGAAGGGCTGCCGGCGCCGATGCGGGCTGTGATCATCGCCAAGAAGTAATCACTGAATAGATGAAGATCCAAATGTGGGAGGGGGCTTGCTCCCGATAGCAGAGTGTCAGCCACCACATTTATGGCTGATACACCGCTATCGGGAGCAAGCCCCCTCCCACATTTTTTGTTCTCAGTGTTCTTTAGAGTGGTGGTTTAGCTCGGCGGGCCTTGAAGAATTCGCTCAACACCGTGCCGCACTCCTCGGCCAGCACGCCGCCTTCAAACAGCACCTTATGGTTGAGAAAGCCCTGGGTAAAAAACTGCCCCTGACTCTGCACGATCCCGGCCTTGGGCTCCAGTGCGCCATACACCACCCTTGCGATGCGCGAATGCACGATCAACCCGGCGCACATGCTGCACGGCTCCAGGGTCACATACAGCGTACTGCCCACCAGGCGATAGTTATTGATCGCCTGGGCGGCAGCGCGGATCGCGACCATTTCGGCATGGGCACTGGGGTCGTTGCCACTGATCGGGCAGTTGAAGCCGCGCCCGATGATTTCACCGTCCTGCACCAGCACCGCACCTACCGGCACCTCGCCCAGCGCCGCGCCTTGGGCAGCGAGGGCCAAGGCTTCGCGCATGAAATCCTGATCGCGGCTGCGGTCGATAATTGCCGTGGGGCGAACCTGGCGCATCACACCACCTCGATGGCGGCCATCAGGCCGGTTTCCATATGGTCGATCACATGGCAATGGAACATCCACACCCCAGGGTTATCCGCCACTAACGCCACACGGGCGCGTTCGTTCTTGCCCAGCAGGTAGGTGTCGGTGAAATACGGGATCACCTTGTGGCGGTTCGAGGCGATCACCTTGAAGCTCATGCCGTGCAAGTGGATCGGGTGCTGGTACTGAGTCATGTTCTTCAATTCGAAGATGTAGCTCTTGCCCTTCTCAAGCTTGGCAATCGGGCGGTCGGCGCAGGTCTTGTCGGTGATGTCCCAGGCCTGGCCGTTGATCTGCCACAGGCTCGGCGGCTTGCCGTTGTCGACGTTGACCGACACCGAGCCGACCCATTCGAAATTGAAGTTGAGTTTCTCGGCATTGGCCAGGTCCGGCTCGGCAACCGGGTTGGACGGTAATGCCGGTGGCCACTGGGTGGGTGCGTCGGTATTAGCGACCGAACGAAAGGTGCCAAGACGCACGGGGCCGTTGCGGATCGACAATTCTTCACCCGCCGGCGGCGCCTTGATCGCCAGGCAGATACGCATGCCCGGGCCCAGCCAGTATTCCTTGCCCAACGGGCGCGGCTCGATGGGGTTGCCATCCAGCGCGTAGATCTGTGCTTCGACGCCGGGGATGTTAAGACGATAGGTCAGGGTGTTGTCGAGGTTGAGCAGGCGCACCCGGGTAATCTGCCCGGCAGGGAGATCGACGACTGCCTGGGACACTCCGTTGATTGTCGACAAGCGTCCCGCCGTACCGCCACGCGCTGCTTCACGGGGAATGCTGAAGGCGACGAAGGCGCCCTCTTCGTCCACATGCCAGCTTTTCAAGCTGAGGGTGCGCTCGTAGTTGAAACCGGTGGGCTCGCGCTCTTCGATGATCAGCGGGCCGACCAGGCCACGGCCGAGTTCTTCGCTGCTGTTTACATGGGGGTGATACCAGTAGCTGCCGGCGTCGGGCACACGGAATTGATAGTCGAAGTATTCGCCCGGCAATACCGGCAACTGCGAGACGTAGGGCACGCCGTCCATTTCCAGCGGCAGGCGGATGCCGTGCCAATGGATGGTGGTGGCAACCGGCAGGTGGTTGATGAAGCGTACCCGCAGCCATTCGCCTTGGCGCACGCGCAGCTCGGTGCCAGGCGCCGAAGGGCCGAATGCCCAGGCCTCGGTCTTGTGCCCTGGCACCAGCTCCACATCCAGCGGCGCGGCAATCAGTTGGTAATCGCTTCCTGCGTTGGCATCGGCAACCTTGCCCAGCCAGTAGCGGTAGGCGCCACCAGCCCCCACACCGACTACTGCCAGGCCGGCAAGGCCACCGAGGATCTGTCGACGGGAAAACGATTGGGACACAACAACCTCACGTATCTGCCGCAGGCACGGGGCCTGCAAAGGGCAGATACGATACACCCGCGGGCGCTAAACAGTAAGGGTTCGCATGTGGGAGGGGGCTTGCTCCCGATAGCGGTGTATCAGACAAAAACTTAGTGGCTGATACTTCGCTATCGGGGGCAAGCCCCCTCCCACCTTGGATCTTCATTGTTTTTTAGTGCTTGGCAGCCGCCAGGATCAGGGCCTTCATCTCGGCAACCGCACCTTTGAAACCAACGAACAACGCATGCGCCACCAGCGCATGACCAATGTTCAGCTCGTTGATGCCCTTGATCGCGGCCACCGCTTCTACGTTGTGATAGTGCAGACCATGGCCGGCATTGACGATCAGGCCTTCGTTGAGCCCGCAGTTCACGCCGTCGATGATGCGTTGCAGCTCATCAGCCACTTCGGTCGGGGTGGTGGCATCGGCGTAACGGCCGGTGTGCAGTTCGATGGCCGGGGCACCGACACGGCGCGAGGCTTGGATCTGGCGTTCGTCGGCGTCGATAAACAAGGACACTTCGCTGCCGATCTTCGACAGCCGCTCCACGGCGGCCTTGATCCGCGCTTCCTGGCCAGCGACATCGAGGCCGCCCTCGGTGGTCAGTTCCTGGCGGGTTTCCGGCACCAGGCAGATATGCGCCGGGCGGATGCGTTCGGCAAACGCCATCATTTCTTCGGTAACACCCATTTCGAAGTTCATGCGCGTTTGCAGCACGTCCTTGAGCAGCAGCACATCACGCTCCTGGATGTGGCGGCGATCTTCGCGCAAGTGCACGGTAATGCCGTCGGCCCCCGCTTCTTCGGCGTCCAGCGCGGCCTTGACCGGGTCAGGGTAACGGGTGCCCCGGGCCTGGCGCAGGGTGGCGACGTGATCGATGTTGACGCCAAGAAGAATGCGATTGCTGGTGGTCACGGAAGCGCTCCTGAAAAGGGAAAGAATCGGTGCACAGCATACACGGGGATGTCAGGGCTTTCGAAACAACTCGCGACTGACCAGCGGCCGCCCGCCCAGATGCACAGCCAGGGCCTGGCGCATCAAACGCTTGGCGGCGGACAAGGCACCCGGCGCAGTCCAATCCGCGTCACTCATGGCCAGCAGCTCGGAGCCCTGGAACAGGCCCGGTTGCAGCAGGTACACACGCTCCAAGCCGGCGTCCACTTGCAGGCGGTACATCCCATCGGCGGCGATGGGATCGCCGTGCAGGTCGTTACTCAGTTCGAAGCCGTAGCCAAGGTCGTCGAGCAAGCGCCATTCGAAGGCGCGCAGCAACGGCTCCAGGGGCCGGCCTTCGGCCAGGGCCAGCAACGTGGCGGCATAGTGATCGAAGACCGCCGGGTGCGGGTCTTCGGCGGGCAACAGGCGGATCAGCAGTTCATTGAGGTAAAGGCCACTGAACAGTGCATCCCCATTTAGCCAGGCGCTGGTGCCGACGCTTTCCAGGCGGCCGACGTTCTTCAGCTCGCCCTTGCCGCGAAACTCCACATCCAGGGCCACGAAGGGCCGCGCCAACGTCCCCGCCTTGCCTCGCGCACTGCGCAACACTGCACGCAGGCGGCCTTGGGGCGTGAGGAAATCCACCAGCGCGCTGGTCTCGCGATAGGCGCGGCTATGCAGGACGTAGGCGAGTTGGCTGGGAGGTGGGGACTGGGACATGGGTGCTCACTGCTGGCATGCATTTTTGAAAACGACACAAACCCAATGTGGGAGGGGGCTTGCCCCCGATTGCAGTGTGTCAGTCACTTAATGGTTAACTGACCCACCGCTATCGGGAGCAAGCCCCCTCCCACATTTTTCACCCCTGTGGTGCATTCGAGACCTTACAGGTCGCCATAGCCCAGGGAGCGCAATGCACGCTCGTCATCGGACCAGCCGCCCTTCACCTTCACCCACAGGTTAAGCATGATCTTGGAGTCGAACAGCAATTCCATATCCTTGCGCGCTTCGGTGCCGATGCGCTTGATGCGCTCGCCCTTGTCGCCAATGATGATTTTCTTCTGTCCGTCACGTTCAACAAGGATCAGCGCATGGATATGCAGAGTCTTGCCCTGCTGCTTGAACTCTTCGATTTCCACGGTGATCTGGTACGGCAGCTCGGCGCCCATCTGGCGCATGATTTTCTCGCGCACCAGTTCGGCGGCGAGGAAGCGGCTGCTGCGGTCGGTGATCTGGTCTTCCGGGAAGAAGTGCTCGTTCTCCGGCAGGTAACCGGCGATCACACGCTCCAGGGCTTCGAGGTTGTGGCCGTGCTGGGCCGAGATCGGCATGATCTGGGCGTTCGGCAGTTGTTCCTGCAGCCAGCTCAGGTGCGGCATCAGTTCGGCTTTGTCTTCGATGCGATCGGTCTTGTTCAACGCGACGATCAACGGGCCGGTGACGTACTGCACGCGCTCGAGGACCATCTGGTCTTCGTCGGTCCACTTGGTGCGGTCGACCACGAAGATCACCACGTCGACGTCTTTCAACGCCGCCGAAGCGGTCTTGTTCATGTAGCGGTTCAGGGCTTTCTCGCCGCCTTTGTGCATGCCCGGGGTATCGACGTAGACCGCTTGCACGTTGCCTTCGGTCTTGATGCCCAGCATGTTGTGGCGGGTGGTCTGGGGCTTTCGCGAGGTGATCGCGAGCTTCTGGCCGAGGATGTGGTTGAGCAGCGTGGACTTGCCCACGTTCGGGCGGCCGACGATGGCAACATAGCCACAGCGTGTTGCGGTTGAATCAGTCATGGCCATTCTCCACGCCCAGGGCAATCAGTGCTGCAGCGGCCGCTACCTGTTCGGCAATACGACGGCTCACACCCTGACCTCGGCTTTTTTCGTTCAATAAGGTGATTTCACATTCCACGAAGAACACGCGGCAATGAGGCTCACCCTGGATATCCACCACTTCGTAGCGTGGCAGTTCGCAACCGCGGGACTGCAGGTATTCCTGCAGGCGGGTCTTGGGATCTTTGTTGGTGTCGACCAGTGTCAGGCTTTCGATTTCCGAAGCCAGCCAGGCAACCACGCGCTCCTTGGCCGTCTCCATTCCTGCATCGAGGTAGATCGCACCGATCAATGCTTCCAGGGCATCGGCCAGAATCGACTCGCGACGGAAACCGCCGCTTTTCAACTCACCGGACCCTAGCCGCAGGTACTCGCCCAGGCCGAAACCTCGGGCCAGCACGGCCAGGGTCTCGCCTTTCACAAGGCGAGCCCGCAGGCGCGAAAGCTGGCCTTCGCGCGCTTGCGGAAAACGCTCGAACAGCGCCTCACCAGCGGCGAAATTGAGGATGGCATCACCGAGGAATTCCAGGCGCTCGTTATTGCGCCCTGCAAAGCTGCGGTGTGTGAGGGCAAGGACCATCAATTCCTGGTCCTTGAAGGTATAGCCGAGCTGGCGCTCGAGACGGCTTAGAGAAACGGTCACGGTTTATCCATATCTAGTTGGTGGCACCGGCGGCCATCGAGGATTGACGCAATGTTCAAATTCACATCCTGATTGGTGCTGCATGAGGCCGGACGGTTAATTGTCCAAGCCCCAGAAAAGCATTCGGCGCTGTGTTCACAGCGCCGCCTGTATTACTTGATCAGCCCGACCCGCGAGAAGTTCGGCAGGTGGCTGAGCTTGGGTTCCGGCCAACTCATCCAGACCGCGAAGGCTTTGCCGACGATATTCTCGTCGGGCACCATGCCCAGCAGGTCCTTGGGAATACTGGGGTCATCCCAGTAACGGCTGTCGTTGGAGTTGTCGCGATTGTCGCCCATCATGAAATAGTGCCCGGCAGGCACTTTCCACTCACCATCAGGCATCGCACGGTAGCGGCTCATTTCCTTGCGGATTTCGTGTTCCACCGCACCGAGTTTTTCCTGGTACAGCTCGGCGCTGCCCAGGGTGTTGGGCTCGGCGCCCAGCAGCTTCTCGGCCACCGGCTCACCGTTGATCAACAGGCGCTTGTCGCTGGTGTAGCGCACCACATCGCCCGGCAGGCCGACGACACGCTTGATGTAGTTGACGTTCGGGTCGCTTGGGTAGCGGAACACCATCACATCGCCGCGCTGCGGGTCACCGACCGGGATGACTTTCTTGTCGATCACCGGCAGGCGAATTCCGTAGGAAAACTTGTTCACCAGGATGAAGTCGCCCACGTCCAGGGTCGGTTTCATCGACCCCGAAGGGATCTGGAACGGCTCTACCAGAAACGAGCGCAGCACCAGCACGATGAACAACACCGGGAAGAACGATTTGCCGTATTCAACCAGCAAGGGCTCTTTGTTGAGCTTCTCGACCACCACCGCATCGGGCTGGCTGACGCTGCCCTGATAGGAAGCGATGGCTGCCCGCCGACGCGGGGCGAAGAACACCAGATCGAGCAACGCCAGGAAACCACAGACGGCAACGGCGATGACCAGCAACAGCGGGAAATTTAGTGACATAGGACCTAACTATCCAACCTGAGCACCGCAAGGAAGGCTTCTTGTGGAATTTCCACGTTGCCCACTTGCTTCATGCGTTTTTTACCGGCCTTTTGCTTCTCAAGCAGCTTGCGCTTACGGCTTACGTCACCGCCGTAGCATTTGGCCAGTACGTTCTTTCTGAGAGCCTTGACGGAGGTCCGCGCAATGATCTGCCCGCCAATGGCGGCCTGGATCGCGACGTCGAACATCTGGCGCGGAATCAGTTCTTTCATCTTCTCGGTCAACTGGCGACCTTTGTAGTGCGCGTTGTCCTTGTGCACGATCAGTGCCAGGGCATCGACCTTGTCGCCGTTGATCAACACATCCAGTTTCACCAGATTAGCCGATTGGTAACGGTCGAAATGGTAATCCAGCGAAGCATAGCCGCGACTGGTGGATTTGAGTCGGTCGAAGAAGTCCAGGACCACTTCGTTCATCGGCAAGTCGTAGGTCACTTGCACCTGGGTACCGAGGAACAGCATGTCGTGCTGTACGCCACGCTTTTCGATACACAAGGTAATCACGTTGCCCAGGTGTTCCTGTGGCACAAGGATATTGGCGCGCACGATCGGTTCGCGCATGTCTTCGATGGAAGACAGGTCTGGAAGCTTGGACGGGTTATCGACGTAAATCGTTTCACCGGTTTTCAGCGCCAGCTCAAAAATAACGGTCGGTGCCGTGGTGATCAGGTCCAGGTCGTATTCGCGCTCCAGGCGCTCCTGGATGATCTCCATATGCAGCATGCCCAGGAACCCGCAGCGGAAGCCGAAGCCCAGGGCATCGGAGCTTTCCGGGGTGTACTGCAGCGACGAGTCGTTGAGCGTCAGCTTCTGCAAGGCTTCACGGAAGTCTTCGAAGTCGTCGGAGCTGACCGGGAACAGGCCGGCGTAGACCTGCGGCTGGATACGCTTGAAGCCCGGCAGCATGGCGACGTCGGGGGTAGAGCTCAAAGTCAGGGTGTCACCTACCGGCGCACCGTGGATGTCCTTGATACCCGCGATGATGAAGCCTACTTCACCGGCTTTCAGATCAGTGGTGGCGGTGTGCTTGGGGTTGAATACACCGACGCTGTCCACCAGGTGGATCTTGCCGGTGGACTTGACCAGGATCTTGTCGCCCTTCTTTACACGGCCATGGCGCACGCGTACCAGGGAGACAACCCCCAGGTAGTTGTCGAACCAGGAATCGATAATCAACGCTTGCAGCGGATCTTCGTAGTTGCCGGTTGGCGCAGGAATGGTCTTGACCAGGCGCTCGAGCACTTCGTCGACGCCCAGGCCGGTCTTGGCGCTGCACTCGACGGCGTCGGTGGCGTCAATGCCGATGATTTTCTCGATTTCTTCCTTGACGCGATCAGGGTCTGCTTGAGGCAGGTCGATCTTGTTCAGCACCGGCATGACCTCCAGGCCCTGCTCGATGGCGGTGTAGCAGTTAGCCACGGACTGGGCTTCAACGCCCTGGCCCGCGTCCACTACCAGCAATGCGCCTTCGCAGGCTGCCAGGGAGCGGCTGACTTCATAGGTAAAGTCGACGTGGCCTGGGGTGTCAATGAAATTCAGCTGGTACTTGATACCGTCTTTGGCGGTGTAGTACAGCGTCACGCTGTGGGCCTTGATGGTGATCCCGCGCTCGCGCTCAAGATCCATGGAGTCCAGGACCTGGGCTTCCATTTCACGCTCGGCAAGGCCGCCGCACATCTGGATAAACCGATCGGCCAGCGTCGACTTGCCATGGTCAATGTGGGCGATGATGGAGAAATTGCGGATATGACTCAAATCACTCACGGATCAACACTCAAAAAGGCTGCAGGCAGATTGCCCGCTGAAAAATAGCCGGGAATTGTACCTGATGCTCAGGCCAGGCGTCATCTTTGGTGACCAGAACAAAAATGCCCCACTCATGGGAGCGGGGCATTTTTTGTGCATAAGCGCGACGTCAACCGGCCCGGCGCAGCAGCCAGAACCCGGCCACGGTACAGATGGCCGTCGGCACCAGCACCGCAAACAGCGGCGAGAAACCGAACACCAGGCTCGAGGGCCCGAGCAAATCCTGGGCGATGCGGAAGGTAAAGCCCACCAGCACGCCGGTGAATACGCGCTGGCCCAGGGTTACGGAGCGCAACGGCCCGAAGATAAAGGAGATCGCCATCAACACCAGCGCGGCGGTAACCACCGGCTGCAGTACCTTGACCCAGAACGCCAGCCAGTAGCGGCCATTGTTCAGGCCCTGGTCCTTGAGGTAATGGATATAGCTCCACAAACCGGAGATCGGCAGGGCTTCCGGAACCATGACTACCGTATTGAGCAATTCCGGCTTAAGGGCGATATCCCATTGCTCGGTCGGCACGTTGATCACTTCGGTGCTGGATTTGGTGCCCTGGCCCACATTACGGAAGTAGGTGGTGGTGACATCAGTCAGTTGCCACTGCTCGGCACTGTACTGCGCACGCTTGGCAAAGCTGGAGGACAGCATGTGCCGTTCTTTATCGAACGTGTAGCGGGTCACTCCGATCAACAGGCCGCCTGGCTGCACGGCGTTGATATGGATGAACTCATCACCCTGGCGGTGCCACAGGCCGTGCTTGGCGCTTTGCGCATCGCCAGACCCTTGGGCCAGGGCGCGATTGGCCTGGGCGGTGGCTTCCGCCGGGGGCGCGATGTATTCGCCGATCAGCACGCTGCACGCCATCAGCAGCAGCATCGGCTTCATTACCGCCCAGACGATACGGCCAATGGAAACGCCGGCGGCGCGCATGATGGTCAGTTCGCTGTTGCTGGCCAGGGTACCCAGGCCGATCAGGCAACCGATCAGCGCTGCCATCGGCATCATGTCGTAGAGACGACGCGGCGCAGTCAGTGCCACATAGCTCAGTACATCCGAGACCGTATAGGTGTCGGTGACGTTGCCCACTTCATCAATGAAGGCGAACAGCAAAGCCAGGCCGAGGATGATGCCCAATACCGCCAGGATGGCGATCAGTACGCTGCTACCAATGTAGCGATCAAGCTTAGCCACGAGCCAACTCCTTCAGGCCACGACGGCTCTTCATTTTCAAACGGATAGGTTCCCAGTAGAGCAGCCCCAGGCCGATCACCAGGAAAATCCCATGCACCCACCACAGGCCCAGCACCGGCGGCACCTTGCCTTTCTCCAGGGAACCACGAGCGGAAATCAGGATAGTCAGATAGGCCATGTACAGCAGGATCGCCGGCAGCAGCTTAAGGAAACGCCCCTGGCGCGGGTTGACGCGCGACAGCGGCACGGCCATCAGGGTCACGATAAACACCAGCAGCGGCAGGGAGATGCGCCATTGCAGCTCGGCGATGGAGCGCAGCTCCTGGCTGCCGATCAGCGATGAGGTCGGCAGCGCGTCGCGGTCGGTGACCTCGTCGCTGATCTCGGGCTTGGGCAGCATGACGCCGTAGGTGTCGTACTTGATCGCCCGATAGTCCGCCAGACCGGGGCTGCCGTCGTAGCGATAGCCATTTTCCAGGATCAGGTAGCGGTTGCCGTCGGGGCGCACTTCCTGGCGCCCGCTGTCGGCCACCAGAATCGAAATGCCACGGTCCTTCTGGTTCTGGCCGAGGTTTTTCTGGGAGATGAACACACCGCCGAGGTTGGAACGGTCATCGGTCATGGTTTCGGTATAGGTCACCCGCGTGCCATCGTTGAGCGCCTGG
The DNA here is from genome assembly GCF_900105675.1 of Pseudomonas synxantha. Taxonomy (NCBI): domain Bacteria; kingdom Pseudomonadati; phylum Pseudomonadota; class Gammaproteobacteria; order Pseudomonadales; family Pseudomonadaceae; genus Pseudomonas; species Pseudomonas synxantha. The sequence continues at coordinate 4,304,225 of NZ_LT629786.1, forward strand.
AAGCGGCCGGGCTCGAGGGTGTCGAATTCGGTCATCGCATCCTGTTTGTTCAGCAGCAGCTGGAACTGCATGGCGCCCTGGGGCGCCAGGCTCATGCTCAACCAGGCTACCACCAGGGCAACGCCGGCGGCCGGCACCATGGTCATGGCCAGCAGGCGCTGCTGGCTCATGCCGGTGGCCGACAGCACGGTCATTTCACTCTCGAGGTACAGCCGGCCATAGGCCAGCAGTATGCCGAGAAACAGCCCGAGCGGCAGGATCAGCTGCAGCATGCCGGGCATCCGGTAGCCCATGATCAGGAACAGTGAACCTGGATCCAGGGCGCCAGCGGCGGCCTGGGCCAGGAACTTGACGAAACGACCACTCATGATGATGACCAGCAACACCGCACTCACGGCACTCAGGGTCAACAGGACTTCGCGGGACAGATAACGGAAGACGATCAAACCAGACACTCCAGGGTTGTCAGGCTAAGGCGGCCAAACAAGCAAGCATACCGAGTCAGCCCGTTTGCGCGGGCCGGCTAAAAAGATGGGGCATTATCCTGTGATTGTTCGCGCCTGTCACTGCGCAACCTCACGCGCACGCACAAAGCGTGCGCCAAGGGTTGTCAGGCTCCGCCGGCGAGGTTCAAACTGCGGCCTTTGTCGCGGGCGGCTTACAACGCCGCCAAGCTTTAAAGCCTGGGTACAAACGCCAGGCTCACCGACCTTTATAAGGGACCCGAAAATGGAACTGGTTGTAAAAAGCGTTAGCCCCGAAACGTTGAAAACCGCCACCCTCGTGGTCGCTGTCGGCGAAGGCCGCAAACTCGGCGTCGCCGCCAAGCAACTGGACGAACTGAGCGGCGGCGCGATCAGCGCGGTGCTCAAGCGCGGCGACCTGGCCGGCAAGGTCGGCCAGAGCCTGCTGTTGCAGAGTCTGCCGAACCTCAAGGCTGATCGCGTTTTGCTGGTGGGCGTGGGCAAGGACGCCGAATTGGGCGACCGTCCATTCCGCAAGATCGTCAGCGGCATCCTCAGCACCCTCAAGGGCCTGGGCGGCACCGATGCGGTACTGGCACTCGATGAAATCATCGTCAAGGGCCGTGACAGCTACGGCAAGACCCGCCTGCTGGCCGAAAGCCTGGTGGACGGCGGCTATACCTTCGACCAGTTCAAGAGCCAGAAGGCCGAACCTCGCGCCCTGAAGAAGATCACCCTGTTGACCATCAAGGCCGCCCAGGCTGAAGTCGAGCGTGCCGTGACCCACGCCCAGGCGATTGCCAAGGGCATGTCGTTCACCCGCGACCTGGGCAACCTGCCGCCGAACATTTGCCACCCGACTTTCCTCGGCGAACAGGCCAAGGCGCTGGGCAAGGAGTTCAAGGGCCTGAAAATCGAAGTGCTCGACGAGAAGAAGATCAAGGAACTGGGCATGGGCTCGTTCTATGCCGTGGGCCAGGGCAGCGACCAGCCGCCACGCCTGATCGTGATGCAATATAACGGCGCCAAGAAGTCCGAGAAGCCCTACGCCCTGGTGGGTAAAGGCATTACTTTCGACACCGGCGGCATCAGCCTCAAGCCGGGCGCCGGCATGGACGAGATGAAGTACGACATGGGCGGCGCCGCCAGCGTGTTCGGCACCCTGCGCGCGGTGCTGGAACTCAAGCTGCCGGTCAACCTGGTGTGCATCCTGGCGTGTGCCGAGAACATGCCGAGCGGCGGCGCTGCCCGCCCAGGCGATATCGTCACGACCATGAGCGGCCAGACCGTGGAAATCCTCAACACCGACGCCGAAGGCCGTCTGGTGCTGTGCGATGCCCTGACCTATGCCGAACGCTTCAAGCCACAAGCCGTGATCGACATCGCTACCCTGACCGGCGCCTGTATCGTTGCCTTGGGCTCCCACACCTCGGGCCTGCTGGGCAACAACGACGAACTGATCGAGCAACTGCTCAGCGCAGGCAAGGCCGCCGATGACCGTGCCTGGCAACTGCCGCTGTTCGATGAGTACCAGGAACAGCTGGACAGCCCGTTCGCCGACATCGCCAACATTGGTGGCCCGAAAGCCGGCACCATCACGGCGGCCTGCTTCCTGTCGCGTTTTGCCAAGAACTTCAACTGGGCGCACCTGGACATCGCTGGCACGGCCTGGACCAGCGGCGGCAAGGACAAGGGCGCCACTGGTCGTCCAGTACCGCTGCTGACCCAGTACCTGCTGGATCGCGCCAAAGCCTAAGCGCCACCGGCCCTTCTGTAGGAGCGAGCAAGCTCGCTCCTCCAGGACTGGCGGGCCAGCACCAGGAACTGCAATGACCCAAGTCGACTTCTATATATTGCCCAGCGCCGATCCCCTTGCACGCCTGGACTTTGCCTGCAAACTCACCGAAAAAGCCTGGCGCATGGGCCACCGCATCTATCTGCATTGCAGCGATGCCGCCCAACGTGACGAACTGGACGCCCGACTCTGGCGCTTCAAGGGCGAAAGCTTCGTGCCCCATGGCCCCGCCGAATCCGAACCTGAAAGCCTGGTCGTCCTGGGTTTGGGCGACAGTTGCGGCAATCACCAGGACCTGCTGGTCAACCTCGACCTGAAAGTACCGGCCTTTGCCAAGGCGTTTGCCCGCGTGGCGGAAGTGGTGGTGGAAGACCCGGCTATTCGTCAGGCCGCGCGGGAGAGTTTCCGTTTCTATCGCGAACAGGGCTATTCTCTGCAAGATCACCGGCTACAACGACTTTGAGCAAACGATGGACACTCCCAACCCGCTGAAAAAAGACGACCACCTGCTGGACGACCTCGAGTCTATCCGCCAGTTGCTGGGTGATGACAACCTGCAGCCGCCGCTGCTGACCGACACGGTCGATGGCGAGGTACAGATTCCGCTGCTGTTCGACATGGTCAGCGGCAAGCCTGCCGCGCCGGAACCTGTGACTGCAGACCCCGCTCCCACCGTAGAAAAAGCCCCCGATGCCCTGCTGCTGCACCTGGACAACGAACTGCGCGCCGCCGCCCAATTGATCATGCAAGACGTGATCGACGATTTTGCGCCGCATATCGAAACCGAGATCAAGCGGCGGATGGATGCGCGCATGGAACGGTTGCTCAGCCAGTACCAGTCCTGAACCACACTGATATTTCCTGTGGGAGGGGGCTTGCTCCCGATAGCGGTGTATCAGCCGATGATTCGGTGGTTGACACTCAGCAATCGGGAGCAAGCCCCCTCCCACATTAGTTTTGCATCAGCCTTAAGTCCGTCTTCAACTCGCCCTCTTCGTCCTGCCCCGTTATACTTGCCGGCTTTCCTGAATAAATGCCAACTAGGGTCCCGCCGCGCATGGATAAGACCTACCAGCCCCACGCTATCGAAACTTCCTGGTACAACACCTGGGAGTCCGAAAACTATTTCGCCCCACAAGGTGCCGGCGATTCCTACACCATCATGATTCCGCCACCGAACGTCACCGGCAGCCTGCACATGGGCCATGGCTTCAACAATGCGATCATGGATGCGTTGATCCGTTTCCGCCGCATGCAGGGCCGCAATACCTTGTGGCAACCGGGCACCGACCACGCGGGTATCGCCACCCAGATGCTGGTGGAGCGTCAACTCGAAGCCACCGGCCAGAGCCGTCACGACCTGGGGCGCGAGAAATTCCTGGAAAAGATCTGGGAATGGAAAGACCAGTCCGGCGGCAATATCAGCCGTCAGATCCGTCGCCTGGGTTCGTCCGTAGACTGGAGCCGCGAGCGCTTCACCATGGACGACGGCCTGTCGGAAGCCGTGAAGGAAGCCTTTGTACGCCTGCATGAAGACGGCCTGATCTACCGCGGCAAGCGCCTGGTCAACTGGGACACCAAGTTGCACACGGCCATTTCCGACCTCGAAGTGGAAAACCACGACGAGAAAGGTTTCCTGTGGAACCTGAAATACCCGCTGGCTGACGGCGCCAAGACCGCCGAAGGAAACGACTACCTGATCGTCGCCACCACGCGTCCGGAAACCATGCTGGGCGACGCCGCCGTCGCGGTTAACCCAAATGACGAGCGCTACCAGGCGCTGATCGGCAAGTTCGTCGAACTACCGCTGGTTGGCCGTCGCATCCCGATCATCGCGGATGATTACTGCGACCCTGAGTTCGGCACCGGCTGTGTGAAGATCACCCCGGCCCACGATTTCAACGACTACGAAGTCGGCAAGCGTCACAACCTGCCACTGCTTAACATCTTCGACAAGAATGCCGCCGTGTTGCCGGCCTGCCAGGTGTTCAACCTGGACGGTACGCTGAACGACAGCATCGACGGCAAGATCCCGGCCGAATACGCCGGTCTCGACCGCTTCGAAGCGCGCAAGCAGATCGTTGCCGCGTTCGACGCTGCCGGGTTGCTGGTCAGCGTTGACGACCACGGCCTGAAAGTGCCGAAGGGCGACCGCTCCGGCACCGTGATCGAGCCGTGGCTGACCGACCAGTGGTACGTGTCCACCAAGCCGCTGGCTGAGCCTGCGATTGCCGCCGTGGAAGATGGCCGTATCCAGTTCGTGCCCAAGCAATACGAAAACATGTACTTCTCGTGGATGCGCGACATCCAGGATTGGTGCATCAGCCGCCAGCTGTGGTGGGGTCACCGCATCCCGGCCTGGTACGACGAGTCGGGCAAGGTTTACGTTGGCCGCGACGAAGCCGAAGTACGTGCGAAGAACAACCTGGGGCCGGACGTTGCCTTGCAACAGGACAACGACGTCCTGGACACCTGGTTCAGCTCGGGCCTGTGGACCTTCTCCACCCTGGGCTGGCCGCAGCAGACCGAGTTCCTGAAGAAATTCCACTCCACCGACGTGCTGGTCACCGGCTTCGATATCATTTTCTTCTGGGTTGCCCGGATGATCATGCTCACCATGCATTTGGTGAAGAACGAAGACGGCACCCCGCAGGTACCGTTCAAGACCGTATACGTGCACGGCCTGGTACGCGATGGCCAGGGCCAGAAGATGTCCAAGTCCAAGGGCAACGTCCTGGACCCATTGGACATTATTGACGGGATCGACCTGGAAACCCTGGTGCAGAAACGCACCTCGGGCCTGATGCAGCCGAAGCTGGCGAAAAAGATCGAGAAGCAGACCCGCGACGAGTTCGCGGATGGCATCGCCAGCTACGGCACCGACGCCCTGCGCTTTACCTTCTGCTCGCTGGCCTCTACCGGTCGCGACATCAAGTTCGACATGGGCCGCGTCGAAGGCTATCGCAACTTCTGCAACAAGATCTGGAACGCTGCACGCTACGTGCTGGACAAGGGCGAAGACTGCGGCCAGAACGACGAAGCCTATGAGCTGAGCCTGGCCGACCGCTGGATCATCTCGCAGCTGCAACGCACTGAAGCCGAAGTGACCCGCCAGCTCGACCAGTTCCGTTTCGACCTGGCCGCACAGGCTCTGTACGAGTTCATCTGGAACCAGTATTGCGACTGGTACCTGGAACTGTCCAAACCCGTGCTGTGGGACGAAAACGCACCGGTCGAACGCCAGCGCGGCACCCGTCGTACCCTGGTGCGCGTGCTGGAAGTGGCGTTGCGCCTGGCGCACCCGTTCATGCCGTTCATCACCGAAGAAATCTGGCAGCGCCTGGCACCGCTGGCCGGTATCGAAGGCAAGACCATCATGCTGCAACCTTGGCCGGTGGCCAATGAAGCACGCATCGATGCGGCCGCCGAAAGCGATATCGAATGGCTCAAGACCCTGATGCTCGGCACGCGCAACATCCGCGCCGAGATGAACATCGGGCCGGGCAAGCCATTGGCGGTGTTCGTCAAAAACGCCAGCGCTGAAGATCAGCGTCGCCTCAGCGAGAACGACGCGCTGCTCAAGAAGTTGGCGAAGCTGGAGTCGATCACCGTATTGGCTGCCGATGCCGAAGCGCCGCTGTCCGCCACCGCGTTGGTCGGCGACATGGAAGTGCTGGTGCCGATGGCTGGCCTGATCGACAAGGGCGCGGAACTGGCCCGTCTCGACAAGGAAATCGCCCGCCTGCAAGGCGAAGTGCAACGCGTGGGCGGCAAGCTGTCCAACGCGGCGTTCGTCGACAAGGCACCGGCAGAAGTGATCGACAAGGAACGCGCCAAGTTGGCCGAAGCTGAACAGGCTTTGGGCAAGCTGGCCGAGCAACATGCGCGGATCTCCAGCCTGTAAGGTTTGATTCGCGTGAAAAAAGAGACCTCCGGGTCTCTTTTTTTGCCTCTGTGGGAGGGGGCTTGCTCCCGATAGCGGTGGATCAGTCTCAATATTCTTGACTGTCACACCGCTATCGGGAGCAAGCCCCCTCCCACATTTGACCGGGTTGAGCTCAGGATGTGTGACAATGGCCGCCACTTTGAGCCAACACCAGAATCAACATGACCGCCCCCACTACGCCTAAACCTCCGCGCAAGAAGCCTAAATCCGCTACCCCGGCCAAGCCCGTGGTTGCGCGCAAAGAGGCTACCCTGCACCCGCGCAACCGCCACACAGGCCGTTACGACTTCCCGGCGCTGATCAAGACCACGCCAGAGCTGGCGCAATTCGTGATCATCAATCCCTATGGCAAGGAGAGCATCGACTTTGCCAGCCCGGATGCGGTGCGGGTATTCAATCGGGCCTTGCTCAAGTCGTTCTATGGCATCGAGCATTGGGACATCCCGGCCGATTACCTGTGCCCGCCGGTGCCGGGGCGTGCCGACTATGTGCATTTTCTCGCCGACCTGCTGGCCAGCGTCAACGACGGCAAGATCCCGCGCGGCTCCATCGTCAAGGTGCTGGATATCGGCATGGGAGCCAACTGCGTCTACCCGCTGATTGGCTATATGGAGTACCGCTGGAACTTCCTGGGCTCGGAAGTCGACCCTATAGCCGTCGCCGCCGCCAGGGCCATTGTGCAATCCAACGACCTGAGCAAGGTCATCCAGCTGCGCCAACAGCCCAACCCCAAGCAGATCCTGCTGGGCCTGCTGGAGCCGGGCGAGCGCTTTGACCTGACCATGTGCAACCCGCCGTTCCATGCGTCCATGGACGAAGCCACCAAGGGCAGCGAGCGCAAGTGGCGTGCCCTGGGCAAGGCCGATCCGAAACGCAAGTTGCCGGTTCTCAACTTCGGTGGCCAATCGGCCGAGCTGTGGTGTGAAGGCGGCGAAGCGCGCTTTGTGACGCAGCTGATCGCCGAAAGTGCGCATTTTGCCCACAAGGTGTTGTGGTTCAGCACCCTGGTGTCAAAAGCGTCAAACCTGCCCGCGATCCAGACCGCGCTGAAAAAAGCCGGCGTGCTGGAAAGCCAGGTGGTGGAAATGTCCCAGGGGCAGAAGCAAAGCCGGTTTGTGGCGTGGACGTTCCAGACCAAGAATGAGCAGCAGATCTGGCGCCAGCGCTGGGTCCGCTAGCCCACCTGTAGGAGCGAGCTTGCTCGCCAAAAAACACCAAGGCGCCGCGTTCAACCAGGACGGGCGCGTTATCGTTAACGTCTTTCGCGAGCAAGCTCGCTCCTACAGTTAGTTAGAAAAACCGCAGGCAACAAAAAACCGTGCCCGGATCACTCCGAAGCACGGTTTTTTTTACTGCGTCTTACTTGTTAACAGCGTCGGTCAGGCCTTTAGCCACAACCAGCTTGATAACTTTCTTGGCAGCGATTTCGATGGCAGCGCCAGTCGAAGGGTTACGGCCAGTACGGGCAGGACGCTCGGTCACTTTCAGCTTGCCAATGCCTGGCAGAGTGATTTCGCCGCCGTTTTCCAGCTGATCAGCAACGATCTGGCCCAGTTGGTCCAGAGCAGCACGCGCGGTGGTTTTTGGCGCGTCGATAGCTTCAGCGATATCAGCGATCAGTTGGTCTTTAGTCAAAGCCATTGTGGTGTTCCTTCCCTATCAAATTCATATGGATTGCAGAGTGCAGTGTCAGCCGTCGAGCCCGACCGTCATGGCCTGGCATCCCCGGCCATAACCACGGAGATCGGGGTTATAGATGCTTGAAACGGGGATTGGTTCGACCTGACAAATGCTGAATGCACGCTTAACGCCGAGACTTGGCGTAAGACCGGGCAAAACTAGCACAGAGACGGGGAAATATCCGCCTCAACATACCCATTTGGTCAGCTTTATCGCTCTAAACCGTGAAAAAAAGGCATATGGCCGGTCGGAGAAGGGCAAAATGCCCTTCGGGGCACGTCTTGACCAATGGGTGCGGTACACTGGGCGACTTTTCGGGGAGGCTAACCGCTCCCCCTTCAACCAGCCGAGAAGCCTATGCCGATCCGTCATTGCATCGTCCACCTGATCGACAAAAAACCCGACGGCACACCCGCAGTTCTCCACGCCCGCGACTCCGAGCTGTCCGAGTCGGCCGCCATCGAGAACATGCTTGCCGACCTCAACGAGAGCTACAACGCCAAACAAGGCAAGGCCTGGGGTTTCTTCCACGCCGAGTCCGGCGCGCACCCGTTCAGTGGCTGGTTGAAGGAATACTTTGATGGTGGCCAGGATTTCACCACTTTCAGCCGCACCGCCGTGGAGCACCTGCAGAAGCTGATGGAGGAATCCAACCTCTCCACCGGCGGCCACGTGCTATTTGCCCACTACCAGCAAGGCATGACCGACTACCTGGCGATCGCCCTGCTGCACCACAGCGAAGGCGTGGCGGTGACCGACGAGCTGGACGTGACCCCCTCGCGTCACCTGGACCTGGGCCAGTTGCACCTGGCAGCACGCATCAACGTCTCCGAGTGGCAGAACAACAAGCAGTCCAAGCAATACATCTCCTTTATCAAAGGCAAGAACGGCAAGAAGGTCTCGGAGTACTTCCGCGACTTTATCGGCTGCCAGGAAGGCGTCGACGGCCCGGGCGAAACCCGTACCCTGCTCAAGGCGTTCAGCGACTTCGTCGAAAGCGAAGACCTGCCTGACGAATCCGCCCGGGAAAAGACCAAGACCCTGGTGGACTACGCCAGCAGCCAGGCCAAGCTCGGCGAGCCCATGGGCCTGGAAGAACTCTCCGGCTTGATCGATGAAGATCGGCCAAAAGCCTTCTACGACCATATCCGCAACAAGGACTACGGCCTGTCGCCGGAAATCCCGGCGGACAAACGCACCCTCAACCAGTTCCGCCGTTTCACCGGGCGCGCCGAGGGCTTGTCCATCAGCTTTGAAGCACACCTGCTGGGCGACAAAATCGAGTACGACGAAGCTGCCGGCACCTTGATCATCAAGGGCCTGCCGACCCAACTGACCGACCAGCTCAAGCGTCGTAATTGATGCTGGGCGGGGTCTTCAAAAAAGTCCTGCTGGTATTGCTGGTGGTGGTGGTGATCCAGAACTGGGGCAAGGTCGAGCGGCTGTTCAACCCGTCCCAGGTGGTTTCGGAGCAGGTACGCAGCTCGGCGCGTGTGGTGCTTTATTCCACTGACTGGTGTGGATACTGCAAACAGATCCGGCGCTTTCTGGACCAGAAAGGCATTCCTTACCAGGCGCTGGATATCGAGAAAGACGCTCAGGCGCGCAAGGCCTATGAGGCGCTGGGCGGCGGCGGGATTCCATTTGTGGACGTCAATGGCACATTGATCCGCGACTACAACCCGGATGCGATCATGGCAGCCCTGAAATAACCTAATTCCTGAAACACCGTGGATCAAATGTGGGAGGGGGCTTGCCCCCGATAGCATTGAGTCAGTCAATGAAAATGGTGACTGATTCACCGCTATCGGGGGCAAGCCCCCTCCCACATTTGGTTTTGTGGTGGTCTTAGAAGTTGGCCTCTAGAGACACCATCGCTGTGCGCTCCTCCCCCACGTTGTAATACGCCGTGCTCGGCGCCAGGCCGTTGACCGGTGTCGAGTTGAACGCCACGGTGCGGGCCGAGCTGAGGTATTCCTTGTCGAAGACGTTGAGCATCGACAAGCGCAGGGTCGCCGACTTGATGACCTTCTTGTCCACCGGCAAATAGATACCGGCATTGAGGTCAAACACCGTGCGGCCGTCGATTTTCTCCTTGTTGGTCAAATCGCCATAGAAGCTGCCGACATACTTGCCCGCCACGTTGCCGTAGAACCGCGAGTCGTCATAGCCGAACACCAGGTTGAACATGTTTTCCGGCACGTTGGCCAGTTGCTTGCCAGAGGTGGGCAACAGCACATTCTTGCTGAGCAGATCGTCCTTCTGCTCGGACTGGGTGTAGGTGTAGGACGCGTAGTAGTTGAAGTTGTGGGGCAACAAACCACTCCATTCCAATTCCAGGCCTTTGTTAGCGACACTGCCAACGTTGAGCACCATGTAGTCGCCACTGGCATCGGTGGTCGACACCTGGCGATCCTTGAAGCTGATGTAGAACAGGGTCGCGCTCAAGGCCATGTCGTCTTCGGTGTAGCGCCAGCCCAGCTCCTGGTTCCAGCTCAACTCGGACTTGAGGCTGACGGAGTCGCCTTTGTTGTACAGCACATAGTTGGGCGGCGTGCGCATGTTGCGGGTGACGTTGTAGAACGCCTGGTTGCTCTCGTCGACCTGGTACTTGGCGCTGAAGCTGGGCAGGAATTGGTGGTAACGGGTGTTACGTTTTTCCGGCTTGTCGTACAGGCTGCCGAGGTTGTTGCCGTCACGTTCGACGTATTGGTAGGCCACGCCGCCGACAAAACTCAGGTCCGGCGTGGCTTGCCAGCTGTCCTGTACCCAGAGCTTCTGCGATGGGGTGACGGTGTAGTAGTGACGACCTTGTACCGTCGCGCCGTTCTTGTCGACCACCTGGCCGCCGCTGTTGTAGTCGCCCCACACATCATCCGGCGCGCCTTCGCCGTTGATGCCGATAAACGGCTGGGTCTGGCGCTGGCGTGCGCGTTCGTACCAATAGCCGTAATCCAGGCTGTGTTCGTCGTTGATATCCCACTTCATTTTGGCCGTGACGCCGGGCCGCCAGGTCTCGGTCCACGAAGGGCGATAGTAGTTGGCCGATTGCAGGTTGCCGAGGTCGTAGTTACCGGCTTTGTCGGATCTCGGCCCCAGGTTGGAGGCAGTCTGGCCGCTGAAGCTGCCACCGTTGGACCAGTAGTAGTACGGCGTGACCGTCAACGACAGGTTGTCTTGCAGTTGCCAGCGCTGGGTCAGCGTGGCGTTGACGCTTTCAAAGGGGTTGCGGTTGAGCTTGTAGGACGCAGACAACAAACCGGCCTTGTACACCGGGCTTTCAGCGTAGTCCTTGCGCCGTCCTTCATTGTCGAACTGCGACTTGCTCAGGCTGTTGTAGTTGTAGTTTTCCTGCTTGTTGTACTTGACCGTGGCCAACGTGGAATTGCCGTTGTCACCTTCGAACAGGCTGCTCCACTCGATTTTATCGCTGCGCAGGGTGCCCTTGCCGCGCCACTTGTCACCTTCCAGGTGCGATGCCGAGACCCAGGTCTTGAGACCACCGAAATCGCCAGTATTCGCCCGCACGAAGGTCTTGCGTAGGTTATTGGTACCCAAGGTCTGCTTGGCAAAAAACCCCGCCTCCTTGGTTGGCCGCATCGTGATCATGCCGATGTTGCCGCCGCTGGAACCGATGTGCGGGCCGTCGGCCTCGGAGGAGCCCTGAGTGGCGAACACTTCGGCAAGGTTTTCCGGGTCGCCCAGCTGGTTGGAATACACGCTGTAGTTGCCAGAATCGTTGATCGGCACGCCGTCCACCGACACCCCGACCTGGTCCGAACTCATGCCGCGCATAGTGAAGTTGGTGCCGCTGGTGCCGCTGGCGTCATCGCTGGAAACGTTGATGCCCGGCGTGTATTTGAGCTTGTCGATGGCGTTGGCGGTGGCCGACATTTCGTCCATGGCCTCCTTGGTCACCGTCGAGCGCGCCTTGGCACTTTCTTCGCGAATCATGTGGCCGTTGCCCAGGGTCTGCTTGCCGGCAACGTTCACCGAACCTACGTCCTGGGTGTCATCAGCCATAACCAGCGGTGCAAAGCCGCCCAGGCCCGATGCCAGAAGCAGGGCATAAAGAGAGTTGTAGTTCACGTGTAGATCCCTTACTGACATTGTTGTGTTGTATGGGGCAGAGGTGCTCTTCCTGACCACTTGCTCAGGAACCCAGGGATGATCCACGGCACGTGTAACCGTTTGGTGACAGGTTTTGGCGATTGCGATGAAGGTTCGGTGAACGGCGTTGGCCTAGCGCAACACGATGACTCGGCCCAACAGCCTGTGTTGTTCGAAGCCCAGCACCGCTTGCAAGGCGTTCAATACCGCCAACGGGTCGTTGCTCGGGAAACTGCCGCTGACGCGTTTGGCGCCCATCTCTTCATTGAGCAGAAGCAATCGGCCAGGGTAATAACGACTCAAGTCCTGGACCACATCGGCCAGCGGCGCCTTGTAGTAGTTGAGCCAACCATCGCGCCAGGCCAGGCGGGATTCGCTGTCGACAGCGTGCATGGCATCGGCAACGCCATCGGCGTAGGCCACTTGCTGGCCTGCTGTCAAAACCTGCTGCTGGCCCTGTTCCGATGGTGTGACGCCCACCCGGCCGGACAGTACGGTAACCTCGGCTCCGGCCGGTTGCAGGCGCACCTCAAACTGGGTGCCCAGCACCTGCGCTTGACCACCGCCCGCCTCCACCACAAAGGACTGGCCGGTGTGTGCCACGCTGAAAAATCCCGCGCCACGCCGCAGCTGGATATGCCGTTGACCATGGCTGAAATCCACGGCAATGGCGCTGTCGGCGTCAAGGGTGACCACGGATTGATCGGTCAGGGTGAAGGTCTTCACCTCCCCCGGCGCCGTCACGTAGTCAGCACCCAACTCATCGACCCAGCGCGACGGCTGCCAACCGGCGCCCATCGACACCATCACCAGCAGGCAGGCGGCCATGGCCATTGCGCCGGACCAGCGCAGTGCACGGGAGCGCCTGGAGGAATTCATCTTATTGAGGTAGGCCTGCAAGGCCAGCGCGTCCTCATCGGCCAGCTTGCGCGCCGGCTCTTCGCTCAGCTCCCACAGTACCTGAGCCTGGGCGTACGCCTCGGCATGCGCGGGATCGGCGCGCAGCCAGCGGCTGAACGTTGCCTGGTCACCGCTGCTGGGCTGGTCATGCAGCAGGCCGAGCCAGTCAAGGGCGGCCTGTTCCTGGGCGGGTGTCGGCGTGATGTTCACGGTGCTTTCCCTGGCGTGCGTGGCTGCGCTGGTTCACGAAGGCTGGCCTTGCAGGCTTCGAGGGCGCGCATCATATGTTTTTCCACGGCACTTTGGGACAGTCCCATGGCCCTGGCAATTTCCGCATACTTGCGCCCGTGGATACGGTTAAGCAGGAAAATCTGGCGGGTACGCTCGGGCAAATTGCGCAGGGCGGTTTCCACGTGGCGCAGATCGTGGCCTGCCTCCAGTGCGGCCTGGGGTTCGCAGACTTGGTGATCTGATTGCTCGGGCAACCAGCCTTCGCTGCTGCGTACTCGTGCACCTTCGCTACGCAGGTGATCGATGGCGATATTGCTGGCGCAGCGCAGCAGGTAGGTGCTGAGTTCTTCAACCTGAATCAAGGGGCGACGCCAAAAACGCAGGAACAAATCCTGCACCAGGTCGGCCGCTGTGGCACGGCAACCGACGCGGCGACTGACCAGCGCTTCCATCTGCGAACGCTGGGACAAAAACACCTGCAGGAAATGCGCACGTCCACCGGCCGCATCGGGGTGCGGGCGGTCCTGGGGTTCCGGCGGTGGGCTGATCATCATGGCAGGCTCAGGACAGGGCTAACGCCGCGACAGGGCTGGCCAGCAGGCTGAGGCCTGCCAGAATTAACGCCAGCCTTGGCCGATATGGCAACAGCAGTACCAGCAATAAGGCGCTGAGCATCAACACTGCACACCACTCGACCAGGCCCTGACTCCAACCTGAGGCACGCACCGCCGGCCAGATCGAGACACTCAATAATAACCAGCCGCCCAGGCGCAGCCCCAAGCGCCGCTTCGACGTGGGTTTGCTGTGCAGCAGCTCGCCGTGATGACGGTCGGTGGAAAGGCACAGCGCGGTAAACCCGGCGTAGCACATCAGCAGCGCGAGGAGCATCAGCCGGCCTCCTGCTTGAGCGTCAACCTACGCGCACGCTCGGCTTTGGGTTGCGCCGCGGTACGGCGTTGCATCTTCCACGCCGCCCAGGCAAGGAACATACCGCTGGCCAGGCAGGTCAGGTCGAAGCCGGCCATGGCCCAGTCGCCGTTCATCAGCGAGACGCCCAAATGCTGCTGGGTGGTCATTGCGTTAAGCAGCGGGATCGCCACAAACAGCAGCGCGCCGATGCTCAGTTGTTCGACCCAGCCTCGGCGACCGCGACGCAGCATCGCGTGCAACAAGCTCAGGCCCCAGGCGACAAAGAAGGCTTGCACCTCCCAGTCAGAGCGCGCGGCGAAACTTACCGGCAACAGGCGGTTGGCCCAGAAAAACGCGGCGATGGCGATCATCAAGCCAGACATGCTGGCGATATTCAGCACCTCTACCAGGCGCAATTCAAACGGCATCGCTGCGCTCTTGGCGTGCTTGAGCTGACGCTTGCCGAGCCAGATCACCAGCCCTGTGCCGATCATCGCCGTGCCCGCCAACCCGCAGATAAAGTACAGCCAGCGCAGCACCGGACCGGCAAAATGGCCCATGTGCAGGCCGTAGAAACTGCCACCGACGACCGCCGGCAGGGACGGCTCGCCACTGACCCTCAACAACTCGCCGGTGGTGCCATTGAACGACACGGTATTGCCGAAATTATGCACCACGCTATCGGAGCCGGCGCGGAACACATTGACTGACGCGTTCACATCCCCAGGGTTGTTGACCGCCACCCGTCCCACATGGCCGCCCGCCCACCGCTCCCGCGCCTGCTGGTACATCGGCAATAACGGCAGCAACTGGCCCGGTTGGCCGAGGGCCGGCGCATTGTCGGTGTTGGGAAACAGCTCCTTGAAGAACCCCCGGCTGTCGTCGCCATAGGACGCCATGATGGGCGCCGGCATCACCATGCTCATGAAAATCACCAGGCTGCTGTAGGTGATCATCAGATGAAACGGCAGCACCAGCACACCCACCGCGTTGTGCCCGTCCAGCCAGGAACGCTGGCCTTTGCGCGGGCGGAAGGTAAAGAAGTCCTTGAAGATTTTCTTGTGGGTGATGATGCCGGTGATCAGCGCGACAAACATCACCATGGCGGCGATGGTCGACAGCCAGCGGCCCCACGGGTAAGGCATTTGCAGTTGGAAGTGGAAACGATAGAAGAACTCGCCGCCCTTGCTGTCGCGGGCCTGCACCGGTTGGCCGCTGACCGGGTCGAGGATTTTCTGGATGAAGGTGCCGCGCTTGCCCGGCTCGACCTTGTCTTGCCACATCACCGACAGGCCAGGGTCGCGACTGTTCGGCAGAGTAATGAACCAGCTTGCGGCTGTGGGCGCCTGTTGTTGCAAGTAGCTTTGGGCCACGGCAAGGCTGCGCCCGTCATCCAGGGGATGGGCCTGCACTTCGGGTTGCATCCAGTGGGTTATTTCGTCTTTGAAATAGGCCAGGGTGCCGGTCAGGAAAATCGCGAACAGCAGCCAGCCGAAGATCAACCCGGCCCAGGTATGCAGCCAGGCCATGGCTTGGCGAAAACCCTCTTTCATGTGCGCACCATCCACAAACCTACGCCGGCCAGAGTGGCAAACAGCGCGCTTGGCAGCATCACCCCCGCCCAGGCGCGCCACGCAGTGCGGCAGGCAAAGCACCACAGCACCGCCAGCAGGTAGAACACAAACGAGCTCATCATGCCGGTGACCACCGCGTCGGCACGCGATGTGGGCATCCACAACGCCAGGCAGATGGCGGCCAGGGACGCCATCAGGTAGCCGCCGATAACAGCCGCCAGCACACGCGAGGTGACGGCGAGGCGGTAGGAAACGGGCAATGAGGTTTTGCTTTTCATGCGGCAGCGCCAAGGTGATCAGCGCGCAATATTAATGATAAATATTCTCATAAGCAAAAGAGAACGGATGAATCACCTGCCGTGGCGGATTGCCGAACCTCGTCGCCGCCCCTACAATGCGAACAATTCTTGTTCTCTAAAGCATGGCGATGCTTACGGAGTGATCGCGTTGCAGCCGTCCAATACCGTCGAAGTTCTGTACAACGACCATCACCACTGGCTCACCGGCTGGTTGCGACGCAAGCTCGGCTGCCCGGAAAACGCCGCCGATCTGGCGCAGGACACCTTCATCCGCGTGCTCAGCGCACGGGACACCCCGACCCTGGTCGAACCCCGTGCCTTCCTCACCACCGTGGCCAAGCGCGTATTGTTCAACTTCTATCGCCGCCAGGACCTGGAGCGCGCCTACCTCGATGCCTTGGCGCAAATGCCCGAGTACGTCGCACCGTCGGAAGAAGACCGCGCAATCATCCTGCAAACCCTGCTGGAGCTTGACCAACTGCTCGATGGCTTGCCCAGGCTGGTCAAGCGGGCCTTCCTGCTCGCGCAGCTCGATGGCCTGACCTACGCGCAGATCAGTGCTGAACTGGGCATCTCCATCGCCACCGTCAAGCGCCACCTGACCAAAGCGGCCATGCGCTGTTACTTCGCGTTATGAACGTCTCCAGCCAAGTCGCCGAACAAGCCGTGCACTGGCTGCTGGAAATGCAGCAAGGCGCGCTCACTCCACGCCAGCAAGCAGCCTGGCAACAATGGCTGAATGCCCACAGCGAGCACCAGCGCGCCTGGGAACAGATCCAGCAGGTCAACCAACGCCTGCGCGGCATGCCCTCGCCCCTGGCCCACGCGGCGTTGAATGCCCCCACCCTGCGCAGCCGGCGCCAGGCGCTGAAGTTGCTGCTGATCCTGGGCGCCGGTTCGGCAGCAGTTTGGAGCCTGCGCCAGCAACATATCCTGCCACCTCTGAGCGCCGACTATCGCAGCCCGGTGGGCCAGCGTCGCACCGTGCAACTGGCCGATGGCAGCCAGTTGAAACTCAACACGGGCAGCGCAGTGGATGTGCATATCGATGGGCAGCAACGGCTGATCCGCCTGCTCGAAGGCGAAATTCTGCTGACCGCCCATGCAGGCAATACGCCGTTGCGCGTGCTGACCGGCCAGGGCCTGCTCAGCAGCCAGGCGGCGCGCCTGAATGTGCGCCAGTTCAACGACCATACCCAACTCGCAGTGCTGGCCGGTCAGGTCGAGGTCACGCCCAATAACTACAGTGGCTTGCCACTGAACGTAGCGGCCGCGCACCAGATGAATTTCACCCGCAAAGGCTGGGACACCCCGCGCCCGACCGACGCCAACAGCGGCGCCTGGGCCGACGGTATGCTGGTGGCCGCGCATATGCGCCTGGAAGATTTCCTCAGCGAACTGGGGCGTTATCGCCGCGGCCAGCTGCATTGCGACCCGCAAGTGGCGAACCTGCTGCTGTCCGGCAGCTACCCGCTGGATGACAGCGAACGCATCCTCGACCTGCTGGAAGTCAGCCTGCCGGTGAAAGTGCGGCGCTTTACCCGCTACTGGGTGACCGTGCAGGCACGTGCCTGAATTTATTTTGCGTTTAAGTGAGCCGTTTTCCGCACCTGGCGTGACAGAGAAGGAAAGCCACCTTGATCCTTCCTTCTCAGGACCGCCTTCATGCCCCAGCAACCGACGCTTCTCGCCCGCACCTTGCGCCAACTCCTATTGGGCGCCAGCCTCAGCCTGACCGTCCTTCCCCCCGCGATGGCGGCCGACACCAAGACCTACCACATCGCGCCGACCACCCTGGAAGCGGCCCTGAATCAATTTGGTCGCGAAGCCGGGGTGCTGGTGTCTTTCGGTTCCGAAGTGACGGCCGGCATGCAAAGCCGCGGCCTGTCGGGCAATTACAGCGCCGCCGACGGCCTGCAGAAATTACTGGAAGGCACCGGCCTGCAAGCCCGGGCCGAAGGTGACAATGCCTACAGCCTGCAACCGACCGGCGTCACCGCCCCCCTTGAATTGCAAACCTCCAACGTGGTCGGCGACTGGCTCGGTGACGCAGCGCAAACCAACGTGTTCGAACACCCCGGCGCCCGTGACGTTATCCGCCGTGAAGAGTTTGAACGCCAAGGCGCAACCCAGGCCCGCGATGTGCTCAACCGCATCCCCGGCGTCAATGCCCCGGAAAACAACGGCACCGGCAGCCACGACATGGCGTTGAACTTCGGCATTCGCGGGCTCAACCCGCGCCTGGCGTCGCGCTCCACGGTGTTGATGGATGGCATCCCGGTGCCTTTTGCGCCCTACGGCCAGCCACAGTTGTCCTTTGCGCCGATCAGCATGGGTAACATGGACGCGGTGGATGTGGTACGCGGCGGCGGTGCGGTGCGCTACGGCCCGCAGAACGTCGGTGGCATCGTCAACTTCGTGACCCGCGCTATCCCGGATGCGCCCACGGTCAAGGGCGGGTTGCAGACCGAGACCAGCCCGTCTTCCAGCCACGATGGCTTCAAGACCACCGGCAACCTGCTGGCCGGCGGCACTGCCGACAATGGCCTGGGCGGCGCGCTGCTGTACTCGGGTACTCGGGGCGGCGACTGGCGCGAAAACAGTAATACGCGCATCGACGACCTGATCCTCAAGGGCAAATACCAACTGGACGACGCCAACAGCTTCAACGCCATGGCGCAGTACTACGAAGGCCAGGCCGATATGCCCGGCGGTTTGAACGTCAAGGACTACAAGGCCGATCCGTATCAGTCCACCCGCCCCTACGACAAGTTCTGGGGCCGCCGTACGATGTTCAACGTCGGCTATCGCTACGAGCAGGATCGTCGCGAATTCACGGTCAACAGCTTCTTCACCAAGACCCTGCGCAGCGGTTATCTGGACCAGGGCAGCTTCCTGTCGCTGTCACCACGCGAATATTGGGTACGCGGCCTCGAGACCCGCTTCGCCCAGGGCTTCGACCTCGGCCCCACAAGCCATGAAGTGGGCGTCGGCTACCGCTACATCAATGAAGCCGGCCACGAACTGCGCTACCGCACACCGATTGCCGCCAACCAGCAAATCCCGACCACCAACAGCCGCAACGACCGCGACACGCGCGGTGGCACCGAAGCCAATGCGTTCTTCATCGACGACCGCATCGATATCGGCAAATGGACCATCACCCCGGGCATTCGCTACGAGATGATCGAGTCCCAGCAGACCAACAACCTGAGCAACGTCAAATACAAGGGTGACTACAACACCGCGCTGCCGGCGCTGAACGTGCTCTACCACCTCACCGACGACTGGAACCTCTACGCCAACACCGAAGGCTCGTTCGGCAGCGTGCAGTACAGCCAGATGCCCAACCGCGTGAACAGCGGCGAAGTCAAACCGGAAAAGGCCCGCACCTGGGAGCTCGGCACGCGCTATGACAACGGCACGCTGCGTGCGGAAATCGGCGCCTTCCTGATCAACTTCGACAACCAGTACGACAGCAACCAGACCAACGACACAGTGATCGCCCGTGGTGAGACGCGCCACCAGGGCATCGAGTCGAGCATCAACTACGCCCTTGACGGCCTGAGCCCGGCACTGGCGGGTTTCGATGTGTATGCCACTTATGCCTATGTTGACGCGACCATCCGCGAAGACGGCCCGAACAAAGGCAACCGCGTGCCCTTCTCGTCCAAGCATAAAGGCACCCTCGGCGTGGGTTACACCGACGGCCCGTGGAAGCTGAATGTGGACAGCAGCTACCAGAGCAGCCAGTTTGCCGACAATGCCAACACCCAGGCCGAAAGCGCCGACGGTGCCAATGGGCGCATTCCCGGCTACATGCTGTTCAGCAGCCGTGCGGCCTATGACTTCGGCCCGCAACTGGCGGATTTGAATGTGGCGGTGGGGGTAAAGAATATCTTCAACAAGCAGTACTACACCCGCTCGTTTGACGATAACAACAAGGGCAAGTACGTGGGTGAGCCGCGTACGGTGTATGTGCAGACGTCCATTGCGTTCTGATCTGCCTCCAACCTGCAGACCGTAACAAATCCAAATGTGGGAAGGGGCTTGCCCCCTTCCACATTTGATATTCAGTGTGTCCAGGATTGAAGTACATCCGAGGGTCTAGCTACCCGCCAGGCAACTGGGCGTACCCGCCACCAACGCATCGATGGCACAACGCGTCTTGGCCGGCATATGCACCGCCGTCGGCCAGACTACATGGATCGGCGCCGGCTGCTCGCGATAGCTTGGCAACACTGCCTGCAATTGCCCGCGCAACGCATAGTGGGCGATCAACCAACTCGGTAACCAGGCCAGCCCTACGCCCGCGATGACCGCATCGGCTACCGCTTGGAGATCATCCAGCACCAAGGGCGAGGCCAGGTGCGAGCGATGCGTGGTGTTGCTGCGATAGGCAATGCCACGATGACCGGTCAGGTCTTCGATACTTTCAATGCTCCCCCTGCGCTGCAGATACGCCGGTGACGCCGCCAGCCCCATGACCTGCTGCCCCAGGCGGCGTGCACTCAGGCGGTCGGTATCCGGCAACGTGCCGATCCGCACGGCCATATCGAAGCCCTCCTGGGCCAGATCAATCATGCGGTCGGAGAAGCAAATCTCGATTTCCAGTTCAGGGTAACGCTCCATCAAGCCCCACAACGCCGGAGCCGCATAGTGGTGCCCGAAAGCCAACGGTACGCTCGCCCGCAGCCGCCCGCGTGGTTGTTGCCGACCACTTTCGAGCACCGATTCGGCGGCTTCCAGTTCGGCCAAGGCGCGCAGGCAATGCTCGTAGTACGCCTGCCCGTCCTCGGTCAATCGTTGGCGGCGCGTAGAGCGCTGCAGCAGACATGTGCCAAGCCGCGCCTCCAGGCGCGCCAAGCCTTTACCGACGGCCGAGCGCGTGAGGTTAAGGCGCTCGGCGGCTTCAGTGAGGTTGCCGCTCTCGACGATTTGCAGAAACAGCTCGACGCCATCAAAACGTGGGGTAGCCATGGGTTAATTGTCGCCCTTGATTCCCTGATCACTGGAAAACTTATCACGAATAACGAATCAGATTCCCGCGAGAATAAACCCTCTCTTATTTGAAAGGAACCTGTCATGCCGCCCGCCGCTGCTGTATCGGCCCTCCAATCGCCGAGCACCGCCAGAAATGGCTTGGCCCTCACCGCCGTCTGCCTGGTGGCCCTGATGTTCGGCCTGGAAATCTCCAGCGTGCCGGTCATCCTGCCAACCCTTGAACAGCAACTGGGCACCGGTTTCCAGGACGCCCAGTGGATCATGAACGCCTACACCCTGGCCTGTACCAGTGTGCTGATGGCGGCGGGTACCTTGGCGGACCGCTTCGGTCGTCGGCGCATGTTGGTGTTGTGCCTGTGGCTGTTTGGCCTGGCTTCGCTGGCCTGTGGCTTGGCGGAGAGTGCGTCGACACTGATCGTGGCGCGGTTCGTCCAAGGCATTGGTGCTGGCGCGATGATGATTTGCCAGTTCGCCATCCTATCCCATCAGTTCCGCGACCCGGCGGCGCGAGCGCGAGCCTTCGCGATATGGGGAGTGATTGCCGGCGTGGGCCTGGGGTTCGGGCCGATGGTCGGGGCATTGATCCTGGCCGTGGCGGACTGGCGCTGGGTGTTTCTGGTGCACGTACCGCTGACCCTGTTCACCCTGGTGCTGCTGCATGCCAGCGTGCAGGAATCCCGTGACCCGGCCAGTCATCGCCTGGACATCGCCGGTATGCTGACCTTGACGCTGACGGTGTTCGCGCTGGTCTATTTCATCACCCAGGGCAGCGAGTATGGCTTTGGCACTCCGGCGATGCTCGGCTGGGCCGGCCTGTCCTTGATAGGCATGCTGCTGTTCATTTTGATCGAACGGCGCAGCCCACACCCGATGTTCGATTTCTCGGTGTTCCGTATCCAGCGCTTCAACGGTGCGTTGATGGGCTCGATCGGCATGAACTTCAGCTTCTGGCCGTTCATGATCTACCTGCCGTTGTATTTCCAGGCGGGGCTGGGCTACGACACCCTGACCACTGGCGCCGCTCTGCTTGCCTACACCTTGCCTACCCTGCTGGTGCCGCCCCTGGCCGAACGCCTGGCCCTGCGTTTCGGCGCCGAACGCATCATTCCCCTGGGCCTGGGTACGATGGGCGCGGGGTTCCTGGCCATGGCCGCCGTCAATGTCGCCGCACAGCCAAGCACCGCACTGGTGTTGTTCAGTTGTGTGATCGCCGGCATTGGCCTGGCGTTGACCAATTCGCCCACCACCAACACCACCACCGGGGCCGTTTCGGCTGACCGTGCGGGCATGGCGTCGGGCATCGACTTCAGCGCACGACTGATCACCCTGGCACTCAACATTGCGTTGATGGGCCTGGTGCTGTTGCTGGGAATCAGCCACCACCTGGCCAACGTGCTGCCCGACAACACGGCATTGGAGTGGGCAGCGCTCAGCCAGCATATTGCGGCGGGCAAGCTGAACGCGCCGGGGCTGACCGCCGTTGATGCGCAGACGGCACTGCGCAGCGGCGCCGGTTGGGCCATGCTCTTTGCGGGCTTGGGGGCTTGCGGATTAGCCGCGCTGAGCCGGTATTTCTTCAGGCTCCGTGGCTGAACGAAAACGGGCCTGCATATGCAGGCCCGTTTTCAGTGGGGGTTTAAAAAACGGTCAGCCGTTGATTGCAGCGTTTTCGTTTTCCAGGAATTCCTCTTCAAGCGCGTCTTCATTCACTTTGTTGATTGGCTGGGTTTTCGCGGCAGCGCGAGGCTTGCCTTGCAGTTTGCCAAACAGGTGTTCCAACGCATGGTCCAGCTTGGTGGCGGCGCCATCGATCGCTTGTTCCAGCGTATCGGCTTTATGGCACACGGAAACCGGTTGATGGCCCTTTGGCCGTGCTTCCAGGCGGCAACTTAAATCGTGGGGACCGGGCTTGTCGCCGTTCTCATCCCGCAGGTAGACCTCAACGCGGGTCAGGTCTTCTTCGTAACGTTCGAGCGTGCTCTCAATGGTAGTACGTACCCACTCCTCCAGTCGGATGCTGCTTTCAATATGGTTATCGCTATTGACTTGGATTTGCATAGTTCTTCCCTTATTTCAGCTAGCTCGCCAGAGGTCACAAACTGCAACACCAGGGTGGTGAAACCATGACCTCCTGATTACACAATTGAGCACCTGCTGAAACAATTCAACCCCTTTGCAAAGATAAATCCTACATTACAAATTAACCCTGACGACGGGCAAAAACGCTGGTAGGGTGGGGAGTTAGTTACATCTTCTTACGACCTGCCAACCTCATAATTGCGCCTCTGCCAAGGGGTGCAAAACGCGAAAAATCCCTGCTTCCTCCACCAGCCAATCATGCACCGCACGCACGCCCGGATGGTTCAACGCACCCGGCGCATACAGCAGCACGTAGCGTTTATGGTTGGGCACGGCCAGGCCGAATGGCACGATCAGGGTGCCTCGCTCCAGTTCATCATTGAGCAAGGTGCGTCGCGCAATTGCCACGCCCATGCCGGCAATGGCGGCTTCGATGGTCAAGTGATTGCGATTGAAGGTATGCCCGCGCCGCACATCCGCACCGTGATAGCCGATGGCATTCAGGTAAAACTCCCACTCGGCATATTCATAACTCCCACGCCAGGCGGTGATGTCGTGTAGCAGTGGGAAGTGCGCGAGGTCAGCCGGGCCGTGCAACGGTGGCCGGCCACGCAACAAGCTGGGCGCGCATACCGGGAATATCTGCTCGTCCAGCAGGGCTGTGGATAACAAGCCGGGGTAGCTGCCGTCGTTCAGGTCAATAGCAAGGTCGAAATCACCTTCATGCAAGGCGATGCTGCTGTCCTCGGCGACCAGGCGCAATTGAATATCCGGAAAACGCTGCTGCAAACGCGGCAGGCGCGGGGTCAGCCACTTGCCGAGAAACGACGGGATCGAACGCAAGCGTAAGGTGCCGCTGATCATTCCCGCGTCCAGGCGCCGCAATTCCGCATCAATGCTGCCATAGGCCTCCCCCACCACGGCCGCAAGGCGCTGCCCCTCGGCGCTGAGCTCCACCCCGCGCGCACGCCGATGAAACAACCGAAACCCCAGGCGTTCCTCCAGCTGGCGAATCTGCTGGCTCACCGCACCTGGTGTGATGTGCAGTTCTTCGGCGCAGCGGGTGAACGACAGGTGCCGTGCAGCGCAGGAGAAAACATGCAACCAGACATAGGTCTGGCCATTGAGGGGGCGAGTCATAGGGTTTAGTCCTGCTAAAGGGTGTCTTAGAACAATTCGTTGGTCAGTATCAATGTAAGGGCTCAGTATCGCCTTAATTGCGCTCGTCCTACAAAACATGGCAGCGATTTCTACTCCATTGCTTGTAAGGGTTTAGCATGGCTATCAGTGTTTTCGATCTATTCAAAGTGGGCATTGGCCCCTCCAGCTCCCATACCGTCGGCCCGATGCGCGCTGCGGCAACCTTCGCCCAGACGCTGGTCGACCAGCATTTGCTCAGCCAGACCCGCCGCGTCGAGATACGCCTGTACGGCTCGCTCTCCGCCACGGGCATCGGCCACGCCACCGACCGCGCCTGTGTCATGGGCCTGATGGGCGAATGGCCGGACAAGGTCGACCCCACCTCGATCAATGCACGTATCCAGCAACTGCGCGAGTCCAGCCAATTGCTGCTTGCGGGTTCCCAGGAAATTGCCTTCAACTGGCAAACCGACCTCCTGCTATTGGACGAAAGCCTGCCTTACCACCCCAACGCCATGTCCTTGCACGCCTATGGCGACAATGGCTTATTGAGCGAGCAAACCTATTACTCGGTGGGCGGTGGCTTCATCATCGAAGCTGCCGAAGCTGCATCAGGCATCGCACCGACCAGCGATGTGCAATTGCCCTACGACTTTTCCAGCGCGGTAGAACTGCTGGCCTTGTGCAACAAGCACGGCCTGCGGGTTTCCGAATTGATGATGGCCAACGAACGTGCATGGCGCAGCGACGAAGAGATCCGCAGCGGCCTCTTGCATATCTGGTCGGTGATGCGCGAATGCGTGGAACAGGGCCTGCGCGATGAAGGCATCCTGCCTGGTGGCCTGGATGTGCCACGGCGGGCGGCGAAATTGCACCGCAGCCTGTTGGAAATCGGCAAGCCCAACGTCATTACTTCGACATTATCTGCGATGGAATGGGTCAACCTGTTCGCCCTCGCCGTCAACGAAGAAAACGCCGCCGGCGGGCGCATGGTCACCGCGCCGACCAATGGTGCGGCGGGTATCATCCCGGCGGTGCTGCATTACTACATGAAGTTCAATCCTGACGCGTCCGATGACGACGTAGTGAATTTCTTCCTGGCCGCTGCCGCCGTAGGCATTCTCTGCAAGAAAAACGCCTCGATCTCCGGGGCCGAAGTCGGCTGCCAGGGCGAAGTCGGCTCGGCCTGCGCCATGGCCGCCGCCGGCCTGGCCGATATCCTCGGGGCCACCCCGGAGCAACTGGAAAACGCCGCCGAAATCGGCCTGGAACATAACCTCGGCCTGACCTGCGATCCGGTTGGCGGTCTGGTGCAAGTGCCGTGCATCGAGCGCAACGCCATTGCCGCGGTCAAGGCGATCAATGCCACGCAAATGGCCCTGCGCGGCGACGGCAAGCACTTCATTTCCCTCGATCGGGTGATCCGCACCATGCGCGATACCGGCGCCGACATGCATGACAAATACAAAGAAACGTCACGGGGCGGCCTGGCGGTCAGCTGGGTGGAGTGCTGATTGGAGCACTGCTACCCGAGCATCCCGCCTGCGCTGTCTGCGATCGTTTTCTCAGTGTTGCCCTGAAACAGGTCACCGGCCCCAGTAGCCACACAGGACAACGGTGGGAGGGGGCTTGCCCCCCGATAGCTGTGTGTCAGCCAATAAATACTCGGCTGAAAGACCGCTATCGGGGGCAAGCCCCCTCCCACATTGAAACTTCAGCGCCTGTACGGCACGAGGCTTGCTGTAGAGCTTATGAGGAAAACGGACTTTGGCCGATGGTCAGGCGATGCGAACTAATCCTGACACCGGCCGTCAATGACTGCATGTTCTTATCAGGCGGTAACGCACCATGGACAATCCTTTTCAGATCATCACCGATACCTTCAGCCCTCAATACCGCGTCAACCTGAGCATCCAGCGGCTGGACGGCAGCATCATGCTCACCCTCTCGGATGAAACCGGCGTGGTGGCCAAGCGCATGATCAGCGCCGAACAGCGCAACGACCCGCAACGGCTGCGACGCCTGGTACAGAGCATCCAGTTCGGCATCGCCATCGAGCAGGGCCATAGCGCCGTGGAAATCCTCGAACTGATGACGGACGGCGATAACCACAAACTCCTGCAGCAACCGCCCGCCCGTACCCTGCCGTTCAGCGTCGGGCTTTAAAGCTCACCCTTCTCGGTTTCAAGGCTCGCCTCGCCCTTGCGACGCGGGCCTTCGACCTTCACCGAAGGGAAAGCCGACGACGCGTAGCGCACCACCAGGATGGCAAACGCCAACAGCAGGATGCCACCGCACAGGTAGATGATGCCCACGTCCGGCGGGTTGTGATGCGACACATTGGAGATCAGCAGGCGCGTCAGCGCGGTGATCGCCACGTAGATCAGGAAGCGCACCGGCATGTGGTTGGTCTTGAAGTAAATCCCGACCATCGCGCCCAATTCCAGGTAGATGAACAACAGCAAGATGTCATCGATCTTGATGTGCCCGTTCTCCAGCATCCCCAGAAATTCCATCACCGCTGCCCAGGCGGTCACCGCTCCGATGGCAAATAGCGCCAGGTAGTGGAACGACTCGACAAACAGATTCCCCAGGGACTCGGCCAGCCCATGGACTTGCTGGCGCAGCCTTTCGGCCCAGTTGATTTTCACGGTGGTGTTTCCTTAGGTCGGCTCGACCGGATAATGCGGGTTGGACGTGACGGTTGTTCTGCATGCAGAAAAAAGGCCAGGGCTGGGGAATAAGATGGTGGCCGTGTGATACGAGGCACTTAATTACACCCCGATCGTTCCCACGCTCTGCGCGTGGGGACGATCGGGCCATAATTCCAGCGCCCCCGGGCAAGGGATCAGAAATTTCCGGTGTAGCCCTCCATTTCCCAACTACATTAAAAACCTACTATCCAAACCCCAACGTTTGGCTTATCCTTTTCGCTGTATATAAATACAGTAGTCGCAAAAGACAACTATCGTGAAGGCATGTGAGGTGGTGAATGGCCGTCGAAGTGGTATACCGCAGCAGCCGAGATCTGGAGCGTTTGTTCATGGATAAAGCCGAAGCTGACCGTCATGACAAGATGCTTGAACTCGCTGAGTTGCTGGCAGAAGTGTTGCAAAAAGCCGTGCCGTCGCTGAGCGAGCAGCAGGTGGAAGAAGCCGGGATCTACATGGCGAAGAACCGCGATGTATTTGCCAAGGCGTTCAAGAGCCAGCCGGACGCGCTGTCCGAGTTGCTGAACCCGGCGGCAGAGTAAAGCCCGAATTGAACAGGCCCTGAATCATCGATTCAGGGCCTTTTTAATGCCTGGGTTATTTGTACAGCAGGCGTTCGGCCAGCTCGTCGGCCACCCGTGCCGGGGAGCGTTTTTCGGCTTGGGCGTGGGCGAAGATTTCGGTCAGGCGCGTGCCGATGTTCGACAGGTGCGCGGTGATGCCAGGCAGGTCCGTGCCGGCGTGTTTGAGGGCGACGTAGATCAGGCCACCGGAGTTGATCACGTAGTCCGGGGCGTAGAGGATGCCACGGCCTTCCAACTGGTCGGCGATGTCCAGGTTGGTCAGTTGGGCGCTGGCCGAACCGGCCACCGCGGCGCAACGCAACTGGCCAACGCTGCTGCGGTTGAAAACGGCACCCACGCCGCAGGGCGCGAGGATGTCGCAGGGAGTGCTGAGCAAGGCGTCGTTGGCGATGGGGTGGGCGCCCAGTTGCTCCATGGCCAGCTGCACCTTGCCGTGGTCGATGTCGCTGACCAGCAGTTCGGCACCGGCGGCGTGCAGTTGCTCGGCCAGGGCATAACCGACGTTGCCCAGGCCCTGCACCGCGACGCGAAGGCCTTCGAGGTTGTCGCTGCCCAGGCGCGCCATGGCGGTGGTGCGGATGCCCGCGAAGACGCCCATGGCGGCATGGGGCGCAGGGTCGCCAGCGGCGGTGGTACTGGTGACGAAGCGGGTGTGCTGGGCAATGCAGTCCATATCGGCGACTGAGGTGCCGCTGTCGATGGCGGTGATGTAGCGGCCATCGAGTTTTTCGATACAGCGGCCAAATGCTTCGAACAGGGCCGCACGACTTTCCACGTGCGCAGGACGCATGATTACTGCGGTAGCGCCGCCCACCGGCAGCCCAGCCAACGCGGCCTTATAGCTCATGCCTTGGGCCAGTCGTGCAGCATCGGCCACGGCACTTTCATCGTCAGGGTAAGCAAGGTAGCGACAACCGCCCAAGGCAGGCCCGCGACGGCTGTCGTGGATGGCAATGATCGCCTTCAACCCGGTCACCGGGTCGACGCTCAGGTGCAGCGATTCAAGGCGGGTGCTGTGCATGAGCGCAAACATCTTCGAGCTCCCGAATCACTTTTGGTGTTGGCCCAAGTATAGGCTTGCGTCAGAAAACTGCTGGATCGCACTGGAATAAGCGAGTCAGTTTCGTGGGCTCCAAGACATAAGAAAGTGGGATATTTCTCAAGATGCTGGACGAATATTCACAGCAAGGCTAAAACGGGGGCATACGCCGGAGAACGCAATGAATCCCCGCACAGCCTTTTTCGCCTGCCTGGACCGTTCACCCCCTGCGCTGTTTGAAGCCGCGCTATGGATTGCTGCCGAGCATGACGCCCGCGTGCAGCCCTTGCTGATCCTGCAGGATCTCACCGCGCTGCAACAGCAGGTCAGCCTGGGCATGCCCCTGTTGCCCGCAGATGAACTCGGCCAACCGCTGCTGCGGCGCATGAATGACCTCGGGTTCGCCCAGGATGACCACACCCCGTTGCGTCCCGCTGCCGCATTGCTCGACAAGGTGCTGCAACGCAAACGCGGGCAGCCCTTGGCCATGGGCCTGATCGCATTGGAAATGGCGCGGCGCCTGGAGATCCCCATGGTCGGTGTGAACTTCCCCGGCCACTTCCTGCTGCGGGTACCCGGTGCCGATCACCTGTTGGACCCGTGCGGCGGCCGCCGCCTGTACCCCAACGACTGTCGCGACCTGCTGCACCGCCAATACGGGCCGAAACTCAAGTTACAGGCCGATCACCTGCATTCGGCCGAACCTCGGGCGATCCTGCAACGGCTGTCGCGCAACCTGCGCCAACTGCACCTTTCCAATGACGAGCCGCTGGCCGCCCTGATAGATGCCGAACGCGTGCTGGAACTGGGCAATGCCAACGCCGCCGACTACCTGGCGCGGGCCAGCCTGTACCAGCGCCTTGACTGTCCGAGTGCCGAACGCTTTGACCTGGAACATGCGCTAATGCTCAGCGATGACCCGATCCAACGCCTGCGCCTGACCGAGCGGCTGGGGCATCTGCCGCCCAATTCAGTGGTGCATTAAGGCGCCTTGAGAATGTCGCTACGTACCGTGTCAATGGGTTCGCTCACGCCTGGCGAGCGCACCTGGATAATCAACAGCGCCGCCACCACCGCCGGAATCGCGCAGAACAAGAAGATCTGCTGCACCGGTATATGCATCGCCAGTAAAAGGCTGCCGAACAACGGCCCCAGGATCGACCCGAACCGCCCCACCCCCAATGCCCAGCCCGTGCCGGTGGCGCGCACCTGCGCCGGGTAGAAATTGCTCGCAAACGCATTGAGGGTCAGTTGCCCGCCGATGATGCAGAACCCGGCGGCAAACACGCAGGCCACCAGGTAGCGTGGGTTGTCGTGGTTCAAGCCCAGCAGGACGGTGCACAACGCCGCTGCCGCCAGTACGCCGGACAGCAGTCGCACTTTGCTTTTCAGGCGGTCGGCAAACCAGGCCATGAGGATGGCGCCCAAGGTACCGGCGAACAGGAACATGGAGGTGACCAGGTTGGCTTCATTCAGCGCCAGGCCGCTTTCGAGCAGCAGCGAAGGCAACCAACTGATCATGAAGTACAGCAGGATCAGGCTGACGAAAAAGGTCGCCCAGATCAACAACGTCGGGCGGGCGTAGCCGTTGCGGAACAGCTCCACCACCGTAAGGTTACTGCCCTGCTCCTGGCGGTTTTCGGCTTCGCTCGCAGACGGCGGCTGCCAATCGGGCAGCATGCGCGCCGTGACCTTGCGCAAACGCAGATAAGGCGGTGCATCGCGCAACAGACGCGGCAGGGATTCGGGCAACAGCCACGCCAGGAATGGGAACAGCAGCAACGGCGTCACCCCGCCAGCCAGGAACACGGCCTGCCAACCAAAGCCGTCGATAAACCCCGCGGCTACAAACCCGCCCGCCGCACCGCCGAATGAGAAGCCACACGCGGCCAGGGTCACCATCAAGGTGCGCAGGCGTGGCGGCGAATATTCCGACATCAACGCCATGGCACTGGGCATCGCGCCGCCCATGCCGATACCGCAGATAAACCGTGCCGCCATCAGTGTGGTCAGGGAATTGGCAAACACCATCAGCACTGTGAGGCTGGCGTAGATCAGCACACAGGCCAGCAAGATACGTCGCACGCCAAACCGATCTGCCAGCGGCGTCACCAGCAGCGAGCCCAGGGTCAGGCCCAGCAGGTTGGCACTGAAGACCGGACCAAACGCGGCTTTTTCCAGACCCCAATCCTTGGCCAGCGCCGGCACTACATAACCCAGCACCTGGGCGTCATAGCCATCGGTGACCAGCAGCAATGCCAACAACAGGAGAATCAACCATTGGTAGCGCGACACCGGGCGGGCGTCGAGTGCCGCGCGAAAGCTGGCAATCTGATTGTGCATCGCAAGGTACCTTTATTTTTTTATGTTGGCACGATCAAATGTGGGAGGGGGCTTGCTCCCGATAGCGGTGTGTAAGTTGACAAACTTATTGCTGATACACAGCAATCGGGAGCAAGCCCCCTCCCACATTTGGATTTAGGCAATTTCTGAAAGCTAAGGTGTGTCAGGTTGGTTGGCAGGATGAGCCTGCACAAACGCTGGATGCTGCGCCGCCAACGCCGCTACTCGGCCGATACGCGGGTACGCGCCCAACGGCACCTTGAAGCGCTCGGCCGCGTACAGCTGGGGTATCAGAAACGCGTCCGCCATGCCCGGCTGCGCGCCGAAGCAAAACCCGTCATCGCCAATCAACTGTTCCACCGCGCCCAAACCCTGGCTGACCCAATGGCCGATCCACTCGAGCAGTTGCGCCTCATCATGCCCCCACTTACGCAACAGGTTTTGAGTGCTGGAGTTATGCAAAGGATGGATATCGCAGGCGATGATCGACGCTACTGCGCGCTGGTGAGCACGGGACGCGGGATCTTTTGGAAGCAGCGGCACCTGTGGATAACATTCCTCCAGGTACTCAACGATCGCCTGTGATTGAATCAGCAGCGCGCCTTCTTCAGTGCGCAACGCCGGCACGCGCCCTTGCGGGTTGATCGCCAGGTACTCAGGCTGGTGATTGGCGCCGCCTGCCGGCACCAGCAGGTTGACCGGCAATGCAGTGAAGTCCAGGCCCTTGAGCGCCAGGGCAATTCGTACCCGATACGACGCGGTAGAACGGTAATAGGTATAGAGTTCCATTGCCCTGCCCTCTCAGCGCGCCGCGACTACGGTGCCGCGGCATTCACCAAAGCCGATGCTGGCAAAACCTTCGCGGATGCAACGGCCACGCAAGATGATTTCGTCGCCGTCCTCGAGGAATTTACGCACCTCGCCGCAGGGCAGTTCAATCGGCTTTTTACCACCTTCGGTGATCTCCAACAGGCTGCCAAACTGCCCCGGTTGCGGACCGGACAAGGTGCCCGAGCCGAACAGGTCACCGGCCTGCAACTGGCAGCCGTTGACGCTGTGGTGCGCAACCATTTGCGCCACGGTCCAGTACATGTGTTGGGTGTTGCTCAAGGTCAGGCGATGGGGGGAGAGGTTCTGCTCACGCATCGAGGCCGTGGTGAGCAGCACCTCCAGTTCGATATCAAAGGCACCCGCGTTCTGATCGCGCTTATCCAAGAGATACGACAACGGTTGTGGGTCACCCTCGGGCCGCGCCGGTTGTGCTTTACGGAATGGCTCCAGCGCTTCGGCCGTCACCACCCATGGCGAGATGCTGGTGATAAAGCTTTTCGACAGAAACGGCCCCAGCGGCTGGTATTCCCAGGCCTGGATATCCCGCGCCGACCAGTCGTTAAGCAAGCAGAAGCCGGCGATATGTTCGGCGGCATCGCCAATGGCAATCGCGTCGCCCATGGCGTTGCCCTGGCCGATCCAGATGCCCAGTTCCAATTCGTAATCCAGGCGTGCACAGGGTCCGAAGGTCGGCTCGGTCTGGCCGGCCGGCAGGGTCTGGCCCTTGGGACGCCGCACATCCGTGCCCGACGGGCGAATGGTCGAGGCACGGCCGTGGTAGCCAATCGGCACGTACTTGTAGTTCGGCAACAATGGGTTATCCGGGCGGAACAATTTGCCGACGTTCTGCGCGTGCTCGATGCCAACGTAGAAGTCGGTGTAGTCATTGATCCTGGCCGGCAAATGCATCTGGCAATCGGCGGCACGGTGCAGCACCTGCGCCTCGCGGGTCTGCAGCTTGCTGCCTTCGGCCAGCAGTTCCAGCAGGCGCTCGCGCAGGGCCACCCGAGGGCCACGGCCGAGTTCAAAAAACGCGTTCAGTTGGCCACCCGCCGTGGCCTCGACGGCGCGTCGGGCTTCACCGTCAAACTCGTCCAGCGCGGCATGCAGGTCGAGGATTGCGTCGCCAATTGCCACACCACTGCGAGGTGCCGAGCCATTGATGCTGAACACGCCCAGTGGCAGGTTTTGCAGGGGGAAATCCGCGTGGCCGTTGGCGGAGGCCACCCAGCTACGGGCAAGCGATGGTTGGGTCATGGGTTATCTCCGATTCGGGTTGAAGGTGGCGGGCAGCGCGGCCCAGCACGCATCGTAGGCAGGTTGCAGTTGCGGGCACTCCAGGGCGAACTGGGTCGGGCGCAACACTTGGCTGGTCTCGAACATGAAGGCCATGGTGTTATCAATTTTGTGCGGTGCCAGGTCTGCAGTGATGGCCTTGGTGCAGGTCTCGCCGTCCGGGCCGTGGGCGCTCATGCAACTGTGCAGCGACGCGCCGCCAGGCAGGAAGCCTTCGGCCTTGGCATCGTAGGCGCCCTGGATCAGGCCCATGTATTCGTTCATCAGGTTGCGGTGGAACCACGGCGGACGGAAGGTGTTCTCGGCCACCATCCAGCGCGGTGGGAAGATCACGAAGTCGAGGTTGGCCAAGCCATGGGTGCTGGTGGGCGAAGTCAATACGGTGAAGATCGACGGGTCCGGGTGATCGAAACTCACCGTGCCGATAGTGTTGAAACGCCGCAGGTCGTATTTGTACGGCACGTTATTGCCGTGCCAGGCGACCACGTTGAGTGGCGAATGATCGAGCTCGCAGGCCCACAGCTCACCGAGGAATTTCTGTACCAGCGTTGTAGGTTGCTTGAGGTCTTCATAGTGGGCAACGGGTGTAAGGAAGTCGCGAGGGTTGGCCAGGCCGTTGCTGCCGATAGGTCCTAGATCCGGCAGGCGCAGCGGGGCGCCGTGGTTTTCCGCGACGTAGCCGCGTGCTTGCGCATCCAGCAGCTCGATACGGAATTTCAAGCCACGGGGCAGCACGATGATTTCCAGCGGCTCGACCTCCAGCACGCCGAGTTCGGTGGCGATACGCAAGCGGCCTTGCTCGGGGACGATCAACAGTTCG
Source organism: Pseudomonas synxantha (assembly GCF_900105675.1). Classification (NCBI taxonomy): domain Bacteria; kingdom Pseudomonadati; phylum Pseudomonadota; class Gammaproteobacteria; order Pseudomonadales; family Pseudomonadaceae; genus Pseudomonas; species Pseudomonas synxantha. The sequence goes on from NZ_LT629786.1 coordinate 4,337,980, forward strand.
CCGTCAGCATTAAAGAACACGCGCTCCATCGAGCGATTGGCGCGGTAGTGGTAGATGCTGATGCCCGAAGGTTTTTCCGACCCCGAGTTGGCCACCATGCCGACCAGGCCGTCGATAAAGTCCGTCGGCTCACTCGGAATATCCAACGGGTTCCAACGCAGGCGATTAGGCGTTACTGCGCCCAGCGGGCCACCGGCCAATTGGCGTTCCAGCTTGATGAACGCCGGGTGGTTGGCCGACGGCTGGATGCGGTACAGCCAGGTACGCCGCGCTTCGCTGCGGGCCATGGTGAAGGCGGTACCGGAAAACAGTTCGGTGTAGAGCCCGTAAGGGGCTTTTTGCGGCGAGTTCTGGCCGACCGGCAGCGCGCCAGGCAAGGCCTCGCTGGCGAATTCGTTGCCAAAGCCCGAAAGGTATTCGAGGTCCATGGATCTTCCTCTGTACACAAGTTATTTTTGTCGTAATTCGGTTACGCATAACGTAATTTGATCGCTATCGAGCGTCAAGCTATAAAGACGCCCATTCATCTCTCGGATTCTCGCCCTTCCATGGAAAAGCCCCGCGACACCGGTAAACAGAAAGTCCGCTCGGCGGAAGTCGGCACCGATATCCTCAAGGCCCTGGCCGAACTGTCTCCCTCCACCTCGTTGTCACGCCTGGCCGAACATGTGCAGATGCCGGCGAGCAAGGTCCACCGCTATTTACAGGCGTTGATCGCCTCGGGTTTTGCCGAACAGAACCCCGCCACCAACCATTACGGCCTGGGCCGCGAAGCGTTGCGCGTGGGCCTGGCGGCGCTGGGCAGCATGGATGTGTTGAAAGTCGGCGCCATGCCCCTGGCGGAGCTGCGCGATGAATTGAATGAAACCTGCTTCCTGGCGGTGTGGGGCAACCAGGGCGCGACGGTGGTGCAGATTGAGCCGGCAGTGCGTGCCGTCACGGTGGTGACGCAGTTGGGATCGGTATTGCCATTGCTCAGCTCGTCCACCGGGCTGGTGTTCAGCGCCTACCTGCCATCGCGGGAAACCGTGGAATTGCGCGAACGCGAGATCCAAGCCGGCGCCGCCCACTCGCTGGCGGACGATCAGGCCTACGCCACGGTGTGCGAGCAGATCCGCAGCCGTGGCCTGCATTTTGTGCATGGCTTGCTGATGCCCGGCGTGGATGCGTTGTCGGCGCCGGTGTTCAATGCGGTGGGGCATGTGGCGGCGGTGATGACCGTAGTCGGCCCGACATCACTGTTCCACGCCGATGAAGATGGCCCGGCGGCGCAGCATCTGCTGGCGGCGACCCGGGCCGTGAGTTGGCGCATGGGCTATCAGCCCTGAATCAATCCTCGCTGCGTGACAGGGCCACGGCCACGCGATCCTCCAGCGCCTTGACCTGCGCGCCGGCCACCACATAGTTGTTGGTCAGCATCGAGAACACCAGCTTGCGCCCGTGGGCGTCGGTGACGTAGCCGCTCAATGACGACACGCCGCCCATGGAGCCGGTCTTGGCATGCAGGTTGTTTTGCGCTGGGGTGGTGCGCAGGCGATAACCCAGGCTGCCGCCGGTCATGCGGTCAGTGTTGCCAGCAATCGGCAGCGCGTTGTACCAGGCGTTGAACCACGGCTGTTTACTCGCGGCCAGCAGCAGGTCGGTGAGGGTTTGCGCCGACACCAGGTTGCGCCGCGACAGGCCGGAACCGTCAACTTGATTGAGGCTGCTTGTGTCCACCCCCTGGCGCTTCAAGAACCCGGCCACCGCCACCACGCCCGCCGCCGCCGTGCCGCTGTTGGCGGTCTGGCGGCCCATGGCCTTGAGCAAGGCTTCGGACATGTTGTTGTTCGAGAGCTTGAGCAGCGGCACGATCAGCTCCTGCAATGGCGCCGATTGGTGCTCGGCCAGCACTGTCACTGCTGCCGGACTTGCCGCGCCCATCACTCGGCGCCCTAATACTTTAATCCCCTGCTGCGCCAGCGCCTGCTCAAACAGATTGGCCACCAGTTGCGTCGGCTCCCAGACACTGATCAGTTGCTGGCTCTGTCGCCCCGGAGCCACCGCGCCACTGAGCTGCAGCAGGTTGGTGCCATGGCGGCGGTTGATTCCATAGGTGTTGCCCGGCCCACTCACGGCGCGATTGCTCAGTTGCAGGTAATCGGTGGGCGGGAAGATATCGACACTCACCGGCGAGCCAGCCCGCAACGGCGCCTTGGCGGTGACCAGTACGCTGCCGGCATCGAAATCTGCATTGGGTGCCACGGTCAGCGCCGAAATCTGCGCGCCGTAGTAGGTGGTTTCATCATCATGGGACCAGTCGACGCCCAGCCGCTCGGCATCGAACCAGGTGTCATCGAACACCAGGTCACCCTGAACCTGGCGCACACCCTGGCTGGCCAACTGCGCGGCGAGGGCCTGGTAGTCGGCGAACTGGATGCTCGGGTCGCCGAGGCCACGCAGGTACAGGTTGCCAGTCAGACGGTCGCCCTGGCGTATGCCATCACTGACTAACTGAGTAGAGAAACGGTACTGCGGCCCCAACACATCCATCGCCGCCGCGGTGGTCAGCAGCTTGAGGTTGGAAGCGGGCACCAAGCGGGTGCGCGGGTTGTGCTGGTAGAGCGTGGTGCCAGTGCGGGCATCGCGCACCATCAGCGACACCGTGGCGCCGTGCAGCGCAGGGTCGGTTAACAGTTTGTCCAGGGTGGCAGGCGTGGACGTCTGCGAAACGCTGGCGCAGCCGCCCAGCAACAAGCTCAAGCCGACCAGCAGGGCGCTGGTGTGAAACCATTTTGCAAAATGCATCAGTCGCGTTTTCCATAAGCATCGAATGCCCGCAACGCTAACAGCTCAGGTGTCAATGTGGGAGGGGGCTTGCCCCCGATAGCGGTGTGTCAAGCAACATTAGTGTTTGCTGACACACCGTCATCGGGGGCAAGCCCCCTCCCACATTTGATCTTCGCTGCTTTAAGCATTTCGTTCGCTTAACTGACTGGCATCAGGGCAAGCCTCCTCCCACACAAAGCGAACTGCAGTCAGAAGGTCAGGGTGCTGGACACTGACACCTGCCGCGCATCGCCTATGGACACAAACTGCGTATTCACCGACGAGGTGTAGTAAGTGCGGTCGAACAGGTTCTTCACGTTGAGCTGGAACTTGACCTTCTGCCCCTCAAGCCTGGTGTCATAGCTTGCGAACACATCGGCCACGGTGTAGCTCGGCAGTTCGAAGCTATTGGCCGCGTCCCCGGCGCGCTTGCCCACATAACGTGCACCAGCGCCGACCCGCAATTGATCGCCACCCAGGATGCTGCCGAAGTCATACACCGCCGACAGCGAGCCGGTGTTTTTCGCCACGTTCTGCAGGCGGTTGCCTTTGAGCGTCGGGTCTTCGGTGACCTCGGCATCGGTGTAGGCATAGCTGCCGATAAGGCTCCAGTTGTCGGTCAACTGGCCGCTGGCATCCAGCTCCAGGCCACGGGAGCGTACCTTGCCCGCCACGCTGTAGACCGACGTCAAGCCTTCACCCACCTGCACCAGCACATTGCGCTTGTCGATCGTGAACAGCGCCGCGCTCGCAGTGATACGTCCCGGCATATCGAACTTGGTGCCCAGCTCCCAGGCCTTGGACTCTTCCGGCTGCAGGCTGCCGTCCAGCATGGTTTTATTCGCCAGTGGCGCGATGGTGGAGTTGGGCTTGAACGACTCGGTATAGCTGCCGTAGAACGACAGCTCATCGGTGTAGCGATACACCAGGCCGGCACGCGGCACCCACTTCTGCCCGTTGCCATCAGTGTTGGCAGTGAACGGCACGCCCTTGCCGGCGTATTGGTCGTACATCTGGTAGCGCGCACCGCCGACCAGGATCCACTGGTCATTGAGGTGGATGGCATCCTGAAAGAACAGCGAGTCGCTGCGCAGCAGGTCGGTCTGGTTGCTGTCGGGGGCGCTGACCCTGGAACCCGCCACTTCGTTGCCATACACGGGGTTGTTGTAGTCGAACGTGCCACGCGGCGCCTGGCGGATCAGGTCGGCACGGTAGATCTTGCGGTACTCGTCGTCCAGGCCGAACACCAAGTCATGTTGCATGCCGGCCACGTTGACCTTGCCTTCGAGGCTGGCGGTGGCAAAGCGGTCAGTGGTCAACGCGCCCTGGGTGCCATCCATGCTGCGGGTCAGGGTGCCGTTGGTGTTGACCTTGACCACGCGCACCTGGCTGGCATCGTAGGTCTCGCGGTTCCAGCTGTAGCCAAAGTGGGCCTTCCAGTCGTCGTTCAGATCGTGATCGACGGTGAGGCGGTATAAATCCGAGCGGCCTTCCATATTGTTGAATGGCTCATCCAGGCGACGGGTGGCGGGGATGTTCAACGGGTGGTTGGTCTTGGGGTCGATGGCGGTGCCACGGTCGAACGGCGCGAGAAATTCGCGGTGCTCATAGGCCACTGCCACTTGGGTGGTGTCGCCATACCAAGCCAGGGACGGCGCCACCAGCGTCTCACGGTGGGTGCCGTAGTTACGCCAATAGTCTTCATCTTCATGATCGACGATCAGCCGATAGGCCAGGCCGCTGTCACCGAGCGGGCCGGTGGTGTCCAGGTTGCCACCGCTGCCGTTCTTGCCGCTGCCGAAGCTCGAGCCACGGGCGGTCAGGGAAGTGGACTGCACCAGCTCGGGCTTCTTGCTGACGATATTGACCACGCCACCCGGGTCCTGGATGCCATACAACAAAGACGACGGGCCCTTGAGCACTTCGACACGCTCGGCGGTCGCGTTCATGGCCCGGCCCTGCACCACCGGCATGCCGTCCTTCATGATCGAGCCATTACGGTTGTCGCCAAAACCGCGCAACATCACCGCGTCCTGGGTGCTGCCGAGGGTGTTGGACTGGGTGATGCCGCTGACATTGCCCAGGGCGTCATCCAGGTTGCGCGGCTGTTGGTCGCGGAGCACCTGGGCCGGCACCACGTTGACGGTTTGCGGGGTTTCCAGCAAAAGGCCACGGGAGCGCATCACCGAGCTGGTGATCGGCGGCTGATAGCTGGTGCTGTCCTGGGTCGGGTTGGCTGCGCTGATGGTGGTGGCGCCGAGGCTCACCGCTGCGTCGGTAGGCACCGGCTCCAGGGCCAGGGTGCGGGCGTCGATCTGGCGGAAGGTAAAACCTGAATGGCTCAGCAGGTGTTGCAGGGCCTGGGTCGCACTCATCTGCCCGCTGACCTCCGGGGCATTGAGGCCATAGGGCGCGTCATCGGTGTAGATCACGCTCAGGCCCGTGACCCGGCTGAAATCGCTCAGGGCCTGGGGCAACGGTTTGGCGGCCAGGGCAAACTTGAACTGAGCGCTTTGCTGCTCCTGCGCCTGGGCGATGCCAAGCGGCAGCAATGCCAACCCCGACACCGCTAATACCGAGGCTCCCAGCCACTGTTTTACCCAACCGCTTGCCGTTGCCTTCATGCTGTGAGAACCCGTGTAGAAAACGCTGTTAATGCGAATAGATCGCAGTTTCATGCACTACACGGATGGGTCGCGGGTTTACCTCACCTGAATCAGAAAATATTTTCTCGGATGCTCCCTAGTCGCCCCTGTCAATCAATGAGCCGCTCGCCGCCAGGCACTCCTTGGCGCTCTTCTTCAGCTTCTTGATCAGCCGCTCCTGGCGCAACGCCTCCCCTTTGCTTGCACACTGCTCGGTATAAACCAGCGCAACAGCGGGGCTGGACAAGAAAAACCGCGCGCCCTTGCCGCTTTGATGGGAGGCAAAGCGGCGCACCGGATCATTGCTGATGCCGCAATACAGCGAGCCATTGGCGGCGCGCACCAGGTAGACAAACCAGGGTTTGGATTCAGAAGGATCAGTCACAAGTCGTTTCGGCAAACCGCAGGGAGGCCAATCTTATCAACGACCGGCCTGGAATGCCTTCAAGCCTTTGCGTGCCTGGGCACGCACGGCGTTTTTCAGCGCTGGCGACCAGCCGAGCAACAGGCCCTTGAGGCCCAACGCCTGGCGCGACCAACGCCACAGGTCGAAGTGGTCATGGTGTTCGCAGATCTTGCCGTCGCGAAACACAAACCTGGCGCCGATATCGTTGACCACGGTATTGCCGGTGGCGCTGAACAGGTACGTCGCCACCCAGTGCGCGCTGCCGGTGGTTGCATCACTGCGCACCTGGTCGAACGTCAGGGAAAAGTCCTTGGCGCGGGTGGTGAGCATGCGCCACATGTCGCCGGCATCGCGCCCGCGCAATTCACCGAAGGCCGGGTCGCTGAATATCACGTCATCGGTGTAGCAGGCGGCCATGGCTTCGGCGTCCAGGCGTTGGAAGGCCTGGTAGAACTGGGTGATCAGGGCGTTATGGGCATCACTCATGGGCAGGTTTCGCACGTGGTTCAGGAAGGACTGAACGATAGTCCGCACCGCATGGGAAAGCCATGGCTATTCACCGCGTCGATGAGTGATGCCCGACCGTATCAGAGGTAGACCACATCCAGTGTGGCGCTGCCGTCTATCTGGATCTCTTCGGTAATCGGCAGATTCCGCTTGTTGGTCAGCGTCGTGGCCACTTCCAGCACCCCCTTGAAGGTGGTCATCGCCAGCGGTGTCGGAGTGGGGTTGCCAGGGTCCTTGATGCTGCGTAGAAAGCCCGGCTGCCAAGCCGTACTGCCGGAGGCCTCGAGCCACATGTTGCCATTGGCCGACTCAATCGGGGTACCCGGTACGTCATCGGCGCTCACCTCAGCCATGTTGAGGACGTACCAGCCGATTTTTGTATTGTCACTGGCCAGGCCAAGTCCGAACACTGCCGTCGATCCATTGTTCCCACTCGAGGTACCGGGGCGATTATCGGTACTCTTGATTGCGATCAGCGTCGGCGCATCGCAGGTCACCGACACCTGCAAAGAGGAATCGGGAAGTTTGGTCTCAAGGTAGGGATGCAGGTCCTGGGCCGAGATCTTGCCGTGGTCGACCATGCCGCCATTGGACAAGAGGGGCGTACAGGCTGCCGGTGTGATCTTGCCGACCACACTGAGATCCACACTGGACGCAGCCATTACATTGGAAACACCCGCCCACAACAAGGCGGCGGTCATAAGTGCACGAGACGGTTGCATATCAATGCTCACTTTCGGCCGATTATCAACGGATCGAACAACGCACTCCGGCGTTTTGCCAACCTGCAGTTCGGCTCAACTAATTAGACTAGGAATGTCAGCCCATCGCTATAACGACGAAAAGACCATGACAACTTAGAGCAGGCCGCCTTCAAGTTGAATACAACTAATACGAATCCAAACTCACACACTAGTTAATTAACCACTGTCACAAAACTGCAACTTTCTAAGGCACCATGCCTGCGGCACGCGCATAAGCGAACAAGTCCACATCCGTGGATATACACAACCGGTGCATGGCGGTGCTTTTTTGTTTGCTGATGGTGGAAATACTGCGATTGACCCGCGCCGCAATCTGGCTGACGGTCATGCCGCTGGCGAGCATGCGCACCACCTCGCGCTCCTTGCCGGACAGCTGCGGCTGTTGCGATTGATCACCCGGCCCCGCCTCCACCAACTGCTCGCGCAGGGACTCGCTGGCGAAGTTCTGGCCGGCGCTCACCGCCTTGATCGCCTGGGGCAGTTCCTTGGCCGAGGCGCTCTTGGCAACGATGGCGCGTGCGCCATGGGCAAATGAGGCACGCAAGGTGGCCACGTTGGCGAACATGGTTACCAGAATCACCGGCAGCGCCGGGTACTGGCGATTCAACAGGCTCAGCAGGCCGTAACCATCGGCCTGCTGGCCCCCAGGCATGGCGAAGTCAGTGACGAGCACATCGCAAGGCACCTTGGCCAATAAGTTGAGCAACTCATCGGGACCGTTGGCCTCACCAACCACCTTGCACTTGCCGCCCGCCTCAATCACCACTCTCTGCCCAATACGTACGATGGGATGATCGTCAGCAATAATTACACGAAGCATAGATACCCACGAATGATGGCAAATTGAATGCACGCAAAATAACCTTGCTGACGATTGGTAACAACCGGTAACAGCAAGTGAGGTTCAGCCGCACCCCATGTTTTGAAGGGGGTAGTTTTGAACTTACAGAACAAAAGGAAAATTCTTACACTCCAAAGTCACGACAAAACCGTTCAACTTCGACAAATCGTCACAATGCACGCAAGTAGTCGAGATAAGCCGCCAGATCGCGCTGGAAAACTTCCAACTTCTGCAGGTTGAATGCCACGCCATGGGCACGTACCTCGCTGATCAAGACGCTGCCCCTGGACTCCAGCCCCGCGCTTCCCAAAAAGGCCAGGCTGCCCACGAGGCGATGCAAGCGCTCGGCGGTCAATCCGGCATCCAGGCTAGTAAGCGCGTGCGTCAGTGCCTGGGTGTCCTGCTGCGCTTCCATGAGCAGGCTGCGTAGCATCTGATCCACGATCTGCGGGCTGCCAAACAGCTCGACCAGGCTGGCGCGAGTCGGCCAACCCGGCGCAGAAGCGCCCGGCGACCGGCTCGAAAGCGCTGCCGGTTCGCCGGGCAGCCAGCGCATAAGCATGTCACGCAACGGTTCAAGGGCCAGCGGTTTGAGCAACCAGGCATCCATGCCGGCGTCGCGGCAGCGTTGCGGGTCGTCGTGCACCAGGTTACCGGTCAGCGCGATGATCGGCACTCGCTCACCCCCCAGGTCCTGCTCGCGCTGGCGTATGGCACGCGCCAGGCTATACCCATCCATGACCGGCATCTGGCAGTCGCTGATCACCAGGTCAAAACGCCGGCACGCCATGGCCGCCATGGCACTGCTGCCATTTTCGACCAATTGGTGGCTCAGCCCGAGCTTGTCCAGCTGCCAGCCCATCATCGCCCGGTAGGCGCAATGATCCTCCACCACTAACACACAATGATGCCGCCAATGTGCCGGCGTCGTGGCCTGGCGCATCAGTTGTTCTGCGAAGCGACATCGCTCGAAAGCACGCCCGCCTACCTCATCAGGTGCTTCTTTGCAGTACTACTGGGGTTCGGGCAGCACTGACGTAACAGTCAGGAACAACCATTCAAGGCACTGCATGGCGCAGCCCTTAAAGCCATTCAAATAACTGTAATCGCACAATCAAAATATCCTTTCAGATGCATAACTGACGATACAACAACTACGAAAAACAACTTTCTCGCTTAAATAGCCTCACCACCGCGTCGCTCTACTCGCCTGCGGGCCAATGTCGTAAAAGTTGTATATCCGCGTATAGCGGCGATCACTAGATTGTGTGCACCCCGCCAGAGGGTAACGATCCGCCACATTTATCAGGGCGGTTATAACCCAGACCTGACAGCACTTGCCTTGCTGTCGTGGGTCGCCATGGGTCTGTTTTCACCTGCTGGCCACACACCGGAACAACACATCTATGAACAAGCATTTGGTTGCCTTTGGCAGCATCCTGTTGATCACCTGTACGCCATTCGTCTTTGCGGCCAGTTCCCAGGACCTCACCGTCAGGGGCGTGATTACTCCCAGCGCCTGCGACACCCAGATTACCGGCGGTGGCGTGGTCGATTTCGGAAAAATGTCGGCCAAGGAGCTCAATGCCGAGCAATACACACCACTGCCCAGGCAAACCGTGCAATTGAGCGTGAGCTGCGAAGGGCCAACGCTGTTCACCTTGAACACCATCGACAACCGGCCCGGCTCCAGCGCCAATCACCCGCACTGGCATGGCCTGGGCATGACCCCGGAAGGCGAGAAGATCGGCGGCGCCGGCTTCAACCTGCATAACCCGCTGGCCGACAACCTGCCCGCCCAGACCATCAACTCAAGCGATGGTGGCACAACCTGGCAACTGGGCACCCAGCTCAACCCCACCGTATTGACGGCAGTGGCGATCAACAACGTGCCAGTGCCGGTAGCGGTGCGCCAGTTCCACGCCAACCTCAGGCTCAACACCCACATCGCGCCCAGCGACAACCTGACGCTGCTCGACGAAGTGCCGGTGGACGGCCACGCCACCGTACAACTCATGTACCTGTAACTGCCGTACACAGCCCCTATCCAAGGAACACGTCCCATGAAAACACTACTTGGCGCATTGACCGGCGCAACGCTGCTGTTCGCCACCACGACCACTTTCGCTGCCTCGACCGTGGACCTGACGGTCAAGGGCCTGATCGTTCCCAGCGCCTGCACGCCGAGCCTGTCCAGTGGTGGGGTGATCGACCATGGCAAGATTTCCGCCAAGGACCTTGACCCCGACAAACCCACCATCATCGGCAACCACACCCTGACAATGTCGGTGGCATGCGAGGGCAAGACCCTTATCGCGCTGCAATCGGAAGACAACCGCAGGGGGTCCTCGATCAGCACCAGCGACTACGGTCTTGGCCTGATCAATGGCACGCAGAAACTCGGCCACTACGTCCTCAGGATCGCCAACCCGATCGCCGACTCCGTTGAAGTACAGTCCATCGCATCTCTCAACGGCCAGGACAATTGGTACCTTGAAAAATTCTGGGACCCTACCCTGTATATGTCCATGGCTGACATGAGTGATACCACCCAGCCAGTGCCGGTACAGGAATTGCTGCTGGACCTGGAGGTGCAAACTCTCATCAACCGCACCGATGGCCTGGACCTGAGCAATGAAGTACAGATCGACGGTTCCGCCACCCTCACCGTGATGTATCTCTAACCCGCTGGACGCCCATGCCTGCCTGGAAATCGGCGGTCATGGGCCATTTTTCGTATCGGCCACCCTCATTCGAACCAGTGACCTGCACCGATGAACATGCGCCCTTGCCTTTTTGCTGTCGTACTCGCACTGACACTGACCGCCCAGGCGCTCGCGGCCTCTTTTGTCGACCTCACGGTGACCGGCCGGCTGACCCCTGACGCCTGTAATGTGGAACTGTCCGACAACGGCTCCGTCGATCACGGCCGCATTCCCGCCCACACCCTCAGCAGCGACGAATTCACCGTGCTGCCGGCCCAGTTGCTGGAACTGACGGTGCTCTGCAACCGGCCGATGCTGTTTGCCCTGGTGGGCATCGACAATCGTGCGGATTCATCATTGGCGCCGGACTACTTCTACGGCCTGGGCAGAAATGTCCACGCCCCGCAGGAACGCCTCGGCTCCGTGGCACTGTCCTTTCGCAACCCGGTGGGCGACGCGCAGAGCCTGCAGGTATTGGCCTCCTACGACAGCGGCGGAACCTGGGCGGCAGAGCCCAACGCCTATCCCAGGTCCTACATGGGGTTTGCCTTACCCGGCGACCGTCAACCGGACTTCATCCGCCAGCTGAGCGCCCAACTGCGGGTCGACACCTCAATCAACTTTTCGCAATACCTGACCCTGGACCAGGAAGTGCCCCTCGATGGTTCCATCGTCCTGGACTTGCGCTACCTCTGACTCCACCTTTTTCCCAATGGAAACTCCGTCATGACGTCGACACGCTGCACACTCGCGACCCTGGCCTTACTGTTGAGCCTCCACGCCCAGGCTGACGGCATGGTGCCCGACACGTCCGTGGTGATCATTCACGAAGCCGACGGCGAAGCGGCGGTCTCGGTCACCAACACCGACAGCAGCCTGGCCTTGCTGCACGTGACCTTGCAAGACATCCCTGAAGACACCGAGCCCCTTTTGGTGGTAACGCCACCGCTGTCCCGAGTGGAAAGCGGCAAATCGCAACTGGTGCGCTTCATCTTGCAAAACCAGGCGCCGCTGAGCACCCAGCGCCTAAAACGCGCAATTTTCGAAGGCATGCCCCAGGGTCGTGCAGCCACCGAAGCCGGACACGCCCGGGTCGGCGTGACCGTGCGCCAGAACCTGCCGGTGATCGTGCATCCCAAGGGCCTGGCGATCAACCGTACACCCTGGACCGGCCTGACCTGGACCCTGCGCAACGGCACATTGCAGGTGCGTAACGATACGCCGTATGTGGTGCGCCTGGCCCAGGAGCTACGCCTGCTGCCCGGTGATGGTCAGGCGACCCTGCCGCGCACCTATGTGCTGCCCGGCCAAACCCTGAGCGTGCCGGCCACCGGCGGGCCCGCTACCCAGGTGCGGTTGCAGCCGGCCACGGTGTATGGCTTTGCCGTGGCCGCCTACGACGCGCCCATCTCCCTTTGAAATCAACAGGCGCCAGGCTGGCGCCTGCATAACGAGTGACGGCTCATCGACCGTTACCAGGACGCTGCCAACGTAGCCAGGGCCGGCATCGGGCGTCCACCAGATTGAGTGCCTTTCGTGAAAACAGTCTTGAGTTACCGTGACGGCGAAGCCGTGCCCGCTGCATCTGCCCGTCCACCGTTGGCGACCCTGGTATTGCTGTGCGCGCTGGTGCCGGCCAAGGCGTGGTCCGAGGCTGCGCCACGGCCGGGCTTCGACGCCCAGACCCTGCACCAGCGCGGCATCGACCCACAGCTGGCGAGCCTGCTGTTGGACGCGCCGCGCTTCACCGCCGGCCGGCATACGATCACCCTGCGGGTCAATGGCCAGCGTCGTGGCCGCCTGGAGGTGGCTTTCGATCAACAGGGCCGGCTGTGTTTCGATCGCGCCCTGCTGGAGGCTGCCCACCTGTTGACGCCCAACGACAGCGGCCCGTGCCACGACTTTCTCGGGCAGTACCCGCAAAGCCTGGTGGAGCCGGATCCGGCCACGCTTTCAGTGGCGCTGGTAGTGCCCACCGATGCCTTGCGCCCGGTGCCTCAGGATGTTTCGGGGTATGAAACCGGTGGTTTCGCTGGCCTGCTCAACTATGACCTCAGTGGTTTCTACAATCGTTATGGCGATGACGCCAGCCGGTTCGGCTCGGCCAACACCGAAGTCGGATTCAATGCCGGCGACTGGATCGTGCGCAGTCGCCAGGTACAGACCTGGCAGGACGGCCTGTCGCGCAGCACCCATCTGGAAGCCTATGCCCAGCGCACCTTCGCCAACCACCAGGCGGTGCTGCAGGCCGGGCAGATCAACCTCTATAACCCGGTGCTGGCTGGCGCGCAGATCAACGGGGTGCAGGTGCTCACCGAACAAGCCCTGCAGGAGCAAGGCCAAGGCGCGGTGATCGAAGGGATCGCCAACAGCCCGGCGCAAGTCGAGGTACGTCAGAACGGCGCGCTGATCCACTCCACGGTGGTGCCCGCCGGGCCGTTTGCCCTGAGCGATGTGCGCCGCCTCAACACCCGCTCGGATGTGGAAGTCACGGTCAAGGAAAGCATCGGCGGTGAACGCCGTTTCACCGTGCCGGCGGCAATGCTGGGCCTCGGTTTGCCAGCGCCGGGCTATTCCCTGGCGGCAGGCCGCGTACGCAATATCGGCGACGCTCAGGGCACCGATCCCTGGGTGGTCAGCGCCGGCTGGACCGGCCCCGTGCACCCGCAACTGAGCGTCGGCGGCGGCATGACGGTGGCCGACGACTACCGTGCCGGCGGCGTCAGCCTGAGCTGGCTACCGTGGCTGGACAGCCAAGTGCAACTGACCAGCCAGGTGTCGAATAGCAGCGGCTGGGAACAGGCCTCTGGTGTGCAAACCGACCTGTCCTGGTCACAACGCCTGAATGAGCGATGGTCATTCAGTGCCGCCAATTCCTGGCGCAGCCCCGGCTATCGCGAGCTGGAAGAAAGCACTTACCGCCAGGTCACCAACGAGCACAGCCGTTCGCGTTACCGCGACCAGCAAAGCGCCACCCTGGGCTGGTCCCATCCCTGGCTCGGCGCCTTCAGTGCCGGGGTGTCCCGCTCAGCCAGCTTCGACGGCCGCAGTAGCAGCCGCGCCCTGGCGTCCTGGGGCACCAGCGTCAGAGGCGTATCGCTGTCTGCCAGCGCCGAATGGCAGATGGGCGGGCAGGATCAACAGGACAATGCCGTGTACCTGAATATCAGCCTGCCTCTGGGCGAGAATCGCCGGATGCGCGCCTGGGTGCGCAATTCCGGCGGCGAACATCGCACCGGCGTAGGCATGAACGACCAGCTCGACGATCAGTTGAGCTATCGCGTCAGCGCCGAGCATGACACTCGCGACAACCAGGTGGAAACCACCCTGGGCGTCTCTGCCCTGCCGCGCTACACCCAGCTCGACTTGAGCTACAGCCGCTCCGATGCAGAGCGTTCCAGCTACCAGGGCGGCGCACGCGGCGGCGTGGTGCTGCATGGCGATGGCGTGACGTTTTCACCCTACCCGGTGCGCGACACCTTCGCCTTGCTCTCAGTGGGCGAGATGAGCGGGATCAAGGTCAACACTCCCAGCGGGCCAGTATGGACCGACTGGCAAGGCCAGGCGGTTGTGCCCCAGGTGAGCGCCTATGGACGTAGCCCAGTGGAAGTCCAGACCCGTTCGCTGCCGCGCAACGCCGATATCACCAACGGCCTGGCGGTGATTGCCGCAGGTCGCGGCGCGGTGGACCGGGTTGAGTTCGGCGTGGGCCTGACGCGCCGCGCCTTGCTCACCGTCAGCACCGACGAGGGTGCGCCCTTGCCAAGGGGCGCCTCGGTCAGCACCGCAGCAGGCGAGTTCGTCACCCTGGTGCAGGATTCCAGCCAAGTGTTCCTGCCCAACGTGCTGGAGCAGCCGACGCTGTGGGTCACCTTGCCGGGCGGCAGCCGCTGCGTGCTGCGCTTCGAATTGCCGAACAAAGCCGACCCCACGGTGTATTTCGAAACCGCGCCCGCCCGTTGCCAAACGCCTTGAGGATAACCGCCATGCTCCGAATGACTTTCCTGCGCCCCATCACCCTGTGGCTACTGCTCGGTTTGACTGGCAACGCCCTGGCGGTGGATGAATGCCAGCTCACGCTCAGCGAATCGCTGCTGGATTTCGGCTTGATGAGCCGCATCGCTCAGAACGACAGTGCGCCACAACGCCTGCTCGGGGAACGACGCCTGAGCCTGACCTTCAACTGCCCCCAACCCCAAGACCTGAGCCTGTTCTATCGCGCCCTGGCCGCCGATGCGCAGCAACTGCGCTTTACCGAGCACGGGCACTACCAGATTGAAGCCAGCAACGCCGTGGTCGATGGCAAGGCGGTGGAACTGGGCTTGCTCGCCGCCCCTGGGCAACCAGCGCTGAGCAACGCCAGCGTGCAAGACTGGCGTGCCGGCCACGGCATCGCACCGACCTTGCAGGGCAGCGTGGGCAACGGCAGCAACCTGTCCCTGCAACTGACGTTGCGCGTCTGGGCCGACAGTGCCGCCACCCGGGTGCGAGACGCCACCACCTGGGAAGTGTCCGGAACGTTTTATTCGCCGCTACAGGGGCGCTACCGCGAACTGACCTTACGTGCGCATTTTGCCCCGGCCGCCTGCCAGCCTTCGTTGTCCGACCATGGCGTGGTGGACTACGGCGTCCTGCCGGCCAAAAGCCTGAACGCCACCACCGAAACCCCGATGCCCCTGAGGACCCTGGGCTTTGCCGTCAGTTGCGATGCGCCGACCCCGTTCGCCCTGCGCATGCACGATAACCGCGAAGGCTCGGCCACCGGTGGTATCGATGAGACCGCCTACGGCCTGGACCTGGATGCCAGCCGCAACAAAATCGGCGTGTATTTCGTCACGGTCGACCCGGCGGAATTCACCGCCGATGCCTTCACGTCGCTGTATCGAACCGACTCCACCAGCAACGGCGTGGCCTGGAGCAGCTCCAGCCAGCGCCAGATCCCCATGGCCGCCAACAGCATCATGGGTTTCACCGACAGGCTCGGCACCACCACAGGGCCGGTGGCTATCCAGAACCTGAGCGGCACCGTGCGCATCAAGACCTACCTGGCCCCCACGCAATCGCTGGACCTGCGCGAAGTGGTGCGTATCAACGGCTCCGGCACTATCGAAATCATCTATTTGTAAGGAGTCGCCTGATGAACATCCACCGCACTGCACTGCCCGCCTTGTTGCTTGCGCTGAGCGCCGCGCCGACCCAAGCCGCCTCCAGCATCGACCTGAGTGTCCTGGGCCGTATCATCCCCACGGCTTGCACGCCACTGTTGTCCGCAGGCGGAGTAATCGACTACG